>CAYNDH010000022.1:0-35946 GCA_964395665.1 uncultured Anaerolineaceae bacterium | reverse complement strand
CAGTAGCTGATGATGAGTGTACGTCCGTAATTCCGCGCGACTTATCCAAGCGAACGTGTCATCATCAGAGTGATTGTTGGCATTTGCCCGGATTGACACCGCCGCGACAGGGTCAAAGCGCTTGCTAGCTTCGTTCCAAATATCTGACGAAAATCCGTCCCCATTTAGCGCGGTTGGGCAGCAGATGCATGCCTAACTTGGCCGCTGCTGCACCAGCAGGGATACCAGCGTGGGTTGCGGACATGCTCCGCCGTCTCGACATCCATGGAGGGTGACGATGGATACGAGTAATGTAACAAACGCGCTCGTGAAAAGCCACGTATACCAGACTACAGGATGGCTTCTCGCTGTAACGTTTGCATTGACCCTCAATGTGTTTTATTGCGAAGGCTGCGTTGAAGAGGGTTATATTATAGTCTGTAAGAGACCGTTGGATCACTGTAATGGAAGGGTGTCGATTATTCTTCAGTTCTTTGAACTGAAGCTCCAAGATCTTGACAGGCTAAATATTACCACCATTTCTTAAATATGACTATTAAGAATTGATGCTAAATATTGTGAAATATATGAGCCTCGAGGGTGGATACATTATCGGAGGTTAGTCCGAGATACTTGCTTGGCTCATTCTATTCTTCAATTGCCGCCATTGAATACAGTTGACCCTGATCGATGATGATGCGCCATCTCTGCTGGTCTATGGGTTCTCAGCTTCCCGCGTCTGAGAAGGTGTCACACTCAGTAATTGTTACTCTAAAAAACTGGGGGTAGACCAGGATTCAGTAGTAGCTGTTTCAAACGCGCCACTACATAATCCTGAGGAAGATGCTCCTGCTCCAGACGCCAGTCATGGGCAACAACATCCTGAGCGAGCAGCCTTTCCTCTTCAGTAAGATGAGTATATCGTTCTGAACGTACCTGTTTACCGCTAACGACATATTGTCTGTAGGTATCAAAGGTTTGACGGTCCATCATTAGGGATCGTGTATGCGGAAAATACCCTCGCAAGTCCGACAAAATCTCAAAGCCGTGAGCATCTATATCACCCCAATAGATAACATTACAGCTATTTAACCACACCACATCACGTAATAGATGTACAGCGAATCCTCCACCAAAAAGACCAACGCCACTGGGGATTTTGGGTAGCGTAAGAAAATTGATCAAATTTTCAACGATTATGACATGTTTTGGTTTGACGTGATTCTTCAATAGATGTGTCAGTTGATCGACTGGCATTGACAGGTCATCCAAGCTTAGCCCATACAGCCAATCCAGTTGTTCTTCGAGCAGGCGCACACGGATCAGTGAGGGTTTATCGCGCAAGCCATAACGCGCATTAAAATTCTGCGCCTGCCCATCAATGCTTTCACCAGGTAATAAAACCTCTAGCAGATCACTTAAAATGCGCTCGTTGCCTTCGATGAATTTGGTATGCACCGGGATCGGCAGTTCACGAATATAGACATTCGGACGTGGGGTCCTGACAAAATAGCCACAGATAATAAGCAGATCATCCCACTTCCCATGATGTTTAATCACATCCTGCGGACGCAGCCGCAGCCAGCTTTCGAGAGCGGGAAACTTATGACGTATTTTCTGAACATCCGCGACAAAGCGATCGAAAACGGTGCGCTTGCGGATCAGCGCCAGATAATCAGCGAGTGTATCGATCCTGATACGGCGTGGAATCGTCTGCCTGCCGAGCGCATGGGTATTGATGGTCTCCCATTCCAGTGTGTAGCCCGTGCCACAAACTTCCCTGGACTGATTTTGAAGCGCTTCGATCTGCTGCCGACGTTTTATCAGATCCTTTGACAGCGCGCCGACCGGTATCGCAATGGGTGTAAATCCCTCACCAGAGAGCCACCATCGCAGCACTTCATACTGTTTTCGCTCAGCACGTTTGAGGATCTCATCCGGCGTGATCATCGTTTATGTCGGCTGCCCCTGAAATTCCCGCCGACGCTGCTGATATTGCATTTTGGTCAGATTAAACAGGCGCGAATAGCTTCCCTCTGCATTATTGACGACAACGTGATAGGCGTGAACAAAATCTTCAATCACATGGATCTGCTGCTGCGGTGTAACGACAAGCAGTTGCAGGCCAAGCTGTTCAAACAGTTTCATGGCGAAACGAGCGTTGTCATCGTCTAATTTGCTGAACGCTTCATCAATGACCACAAATCGAAAGGTTCGATTATCTGGCAGTGCATCCTGTAACCCATACTGATGCGCGATGGCAGAAGCCAGAATGGTGTAAGCCAGTTTTGCTTTCTGTCCTCCTGACTTCCCTGAAGAATCGCTGTAATAATCGACTGCCTGTTGAGCAGAACTTAGCTGTTCTGCTGCAAAAATACGCCAGCGACGCACATCGATCACACGGCGCATCCACCCTGGGTCCTCATCAAAACGCTGAATCAGGGATTTTATCCGATCATAGGCTCGGTTAAGTTCCTCATTCGAATTATCACCCACGTTAGGAAGACAGGCTCTGAGATCTCTGCGGAACTCATGGATTTCCTGATCCGTCGTGTTTTCAGCGATGAGGCGGATAATCGAACCGCCGCCATAATCCACCTGTTTCAGCGATTCGTTCAGTTCCGCGATACTGCGGTCTATCGCACGTTCCTGTTCAGTGAGATATGATGAAAATATTTGAACTCCACGTGATACGGTCCGGTCCAGCATCTGCTTGAAGCGCTCTTCATACTTCGGCAGGTCGTCGTTTTCGAGTGCATGGTGAATACGTTCAAAAGTTGCCAGTGATGCGATATCGGTGGTAAGCGATACGCCGTCATCAGGGTATTCACGGCGGAAGGTATTCATCACATCCAGTATTGCTGCTTCAGATCGATTTTGTACGCCTTTGAACGTTGCAATACCACGTTGGAGGAAGACTTCCAGTTCCTGCGTGCGTGTATGCAGTCCCTCGATTGTCAACGGGTTCTTATCGATTTCCCTGATGACCTCTGCAACACGTTCCCATAAAGCCTGCATGTTGGCCGGCATGGAATCAAGCTGCTTTTCGCTCTGATTGCGATCCTTCCGATAACCCTCAATCCGGTCGGTCAGGCTGCGGATTTCACCGGTAATCCGATCACGCCGCTGTTCCATCTCACCGATCTGCTGCTGTAAATCGTCACGCTGTCTCTCAAGGTTTTGAAGATGCTGTGACTGCTGATTCAGCTCAGCCAATCTCCGCTGAAGCCGGTCATACTCCACCTGACGTGTGCGCCAGTCAATCTCCTGAAATGAGATTACGGACAGAAGATTTTCAACAGCACGGATATCACGCCGCCCGCGATCCAGCTCCATTTCAATTGACTTCATCCGATCCTGATTTTGTGCCATCACACGATGAAGGTTATCGAGTTCCGTCTCAAGCTGACGCAGCTTTTCGCGGTTGTCCCAGCCTAGCACATAACTACGCCGGTCATGCAGGTCACGTCGATCATCCTTCTCATGACGTGAATTGTTGTGCTTAATCTGCCCCTGACGCGTAATCGCTCGCTCCGCCCGCTGGAAATCTGGCAGGTTTTCGACACAAATGTAAGCGAACTGTTTCATCAGAATGCCTGCCAGCCAGTCATGAAATGGTGTGTCATTCACAATTTGCAGCTTCTCATAGACCATCTCACCTGTAACGCGCTGGTCTGGGTGTTCCGTGCTGTGTCTGGGGACGCGCTGAGGGTCAACACGTCGATATACGAGACGCCCGCGCAGATTATGTTCGTTTACATACCGGCTCACCTGCGGATATAACGCTTCAGGAACGAGCAGATCCTGTGCGAAGCTGTTGAGCAGGCGCTCGATAGCACCTTCCCACTCTGTGTCATCATCCCGTACTTTGAGCAGTTCCCCCACAAATGGCAGTGCTTCTGGCGGGATATTCAGCGCCGTGCTGATTTCCTGACGAATGCGGGCGACCTTGGCAGGGATGTTACTTGGGTTCTCGCGCAGGAACTTTATCTCCCTGTCCAGCTCCTCACGTTTTTGATCCAGGTCACGACGCTCAGTCTGGATATCAAGCCGCTGCTGATCTAATTCACGGATCGCGTTATCGATAGTTTGACGAAGCTGATCTGCTGCTTCCCGGTTTTGAGAGAAGTTATCTTCATTTTCATAGAGTGCAAATCCAAGCACCCGTGCATTTTCATCGTAACGGTCGGCTGCTCGTTTTAGTACATCGATCTCGCGTTTAAGAGGTTGAATGCGGCCCTCAATTTCGCGCTTTTCCTGTCCAACATTATCCTGGGCAATCGATAATCTGACTCGCTCAAGTTCATCACGACGAGTCGACAGTTCGCTATCAGCAACTGATAAACGACTTCTTTCTGTTTCAAGTCGACTCTCTGTTTTACGGATCGCATCGCCAAGGACTTCCAGCTTCCTTTCCGCCACGTAAAACGGGACAACCTGTTTCGCTTCTTCATAGCGAGCGATCTGCTCTTCATAGTGGCGATATTCACCGCCTGCCTTTATCAAAGGTGCAAGTATATTAAGCTGTCTGCTTGCCCGTTGAATAGCAGCATGCGCGTCATTCAATTCACGGTACTGTGTCCGCAGTGCTTCAACACGGGATTCGGGATCTCCCTTATCCAGCATATGATCGCGGACAAAGGTATTGAGGCTGGCAATTTCCTTGACAGCAACGGTTTCGTTGAACAGATCCAGTGCTTTAGGTCTGCCACCCAAACCCAGCGCTTTACGCACTGCCGCGATATAATCCTTAAACACATTCCCAAAGGCCTGCACATCTTTCGGCAGGTCGCGTACAGTAACATGACGCTGCGGAAAGTGTTCTTCAATACTCAGTTCACGAGTGGCAACATAATAGCGTTTCTCCACTCTCTCACTATTCGCAATCCACAGAATCTGAGCCAGTGTTACCGTGTGATTTTGTGCAGCATCGCGGAAAACCGCCAGCAGGACGCTGTGTGACTGATGATCACGCAGGGTATTGGCTCTGGCATCGACAGCGCTTTCGCCACGGGAACGGCTGTATTGTCCACGCACATAAGTGCGCTCATTACGTTCACGGCTGCTGCCAGCACCAGAAGCAAGATTGTAATTCCGCTGACGCGGCTCAACCAACAGCGTAAGCAGCGCATCTACAACGGTTGATTTGCCGGAGCCGTTTGCCCCGGTAAGCACCGCCGTCTGGCTATCGGGGATCATCTTCCAGATGTCGCCATCAAACGTCCCCCAGTTGTAAATTTCAAGCTGCGCCAGCCTGAAGCCAGCCTGCTCATTAAACCGAGTCTTCATCGTCATCACCTGTGGGGTTATTGCGCTGCACCCAACTCATCAGGCGAAGCCTGATCTCTTCAAGTTCATCAGCATCGATCTTGGCGCGCAGCAGAGGCCGCACTTCGTAACGTCCATCCCGACGTTCAGTCAGGAAACCATAGCGTACAAGCCGTTTGATACTTGCCTCAGTGTTTTGTTCTACCCTTTGCATATCAGGGTAATCGCCCATGAAGACTCCGATCATCTCCTTGATCTCATCTGCGCCCAGGATCAACCTTGTGCCATCTACATCCAGATCACGTGTTTCATGTTCATCCAGGCGTTCGCGCAGCATGACCAATAACAGTGTGTCAGAGAATGACAGATTGCGGCGGCTGGTCAAGGCAGGGAGTGCATTCTGGTTATCATCATCGCGGCTGATATCAAACAGATAGGCAAAGTTACCAATCTCATCAAGGTGAACACCTAATCCGATTTTTGCCAGATATTCCCGGATCGGCAGCTCATAATCACGGACCTGTCTCCAGACTGGATCATCGTGATAGATTACACCTTTGAGCAGCTTGCGTACTGCGGCGGCGTAGGGTTCAATCTGTGTAAGAGGGTCGGTCATCAATCAGCCTGCCTGCTTCGCCGGACGACGAAAAATAACGCGCGGCATCACGATACTGTGTTGATCACCATCGAGCATCTGTATTGTAATCTCGTCATACAACATGGGTTCAATCATGTGATAAGATTCACGTGCAGCAATCAGAAAATATGCAATCACTTCTGCCATTCCACGGGTCACAGGATAGCTGTTCACAAGTTCAGCCAGACTGATCTCAGAGTGACTCATAAGCTGCCGCATGATATGTTCGCGCAAGAGTGCTTCGTCGATAAAAAATGTGTTGTATAAATCCGCAAGTGCTTCATCATCGATCAGCATCGATGCTGGACGTGGGCGCTCGACTGCTGCCACCTGCTCAGGTGGATCGAATAAAGGGCGTTCCAATGGAAGTTCCACCTCTGGGTCACCTTCAATACTATAAAAATTACGTATACCCATCAACGGCACAACTTCAGATCCCATCTGGCTGATGCTATGCTTGATCTCACGAGATAACCCCTGCACACGACGACTCTCGATCACGTTACGGGTATCGACAACACGCCGTAGATGTTCGGCAAGCCGTTGATTTGAGAGATTAATGCGCTCTCCAGCGTCTAACAGATAGGATGTCAGACGCTGTAAAATCGCATTTCCATCAGCAAATCGAGCGAGACGCGGCATTGAGAATACCGAACCAATCAGATCATCAAACCGCTCTCTTTGACCCGGCAGTGTCAATAACTCGTAGAATGCACGGAAACTCTGCCCTTCATCGCTGACTTCGAGTTGTTCATCGGCATCCAGAGCTGTACCGATTATTTCACCACGCCGCATATCCGGGTTAAGCTGTGCCTGCTGAATACTGCGGGCAATTTCTCGGAAGCGCTCTTCAACCTGACCAAAATCACGCAGTAGTTGGTTCGCCATCGTGCTGATGTGATCGAGCCGTTCGCGGATCTGAATATCAGTTAAACCGTCAATCTGCTGGGTTTCTTCAATACGGGTGATCTCGGCAGCAATCTGATCACGTTGAGCATAGAGTTGGCGCAGTCGGGCTTCCACATCTTCAGTGCTGCGTGTGACGACCTCATCCAGAAGGGATAAAATTGTCCTCAGGCGGGACTCTGTACCAATCATGCCTCGGTTTTGCATATCCTCAAACCAGCCGATGACACGCTCGGCATGAGTTGAAAGCAGGACGACATAGCCATCATCACGACTGCTAACACGGATCAGATGATCCTCACGACTCCATCGCTCTATATAATAATCAGCGTCGTGTCGATATCTTGCATCCTCGGGCAGTGTCTGATTGATATTTTCAAGGTAGATGTCCAGCTTTTCACGGAAGACCTCTCGCAATATCTGTACTTCGTGCTTACGTTTGAAAATGTGATGCAGAAAACTGACTGCCAGTGGCAGCCATTCTTTGCGTAGCACAAGAAACGCGGGGTCTGTCTTGTGTAAGGAGGCAATCGAATCGTAATCCATAAGGCCTATAACAGGTTTATGTTAGAAAGCATAAATTCGATCCATTTTTAACTCTAAGCACTTCAACATATATAAATACAATACTAAGGGCATAATAGAAGTTCAAGGATTGATATTGCTTAGTTGAAAAGACCGATCAAGATCTTAAAGTCAATCGCCTTGAACAATAACAAGAGATAAACACATATGATTTGCTTGTCTTGACTATATAAGTGAGGCGTGGTCATCCCAAAAGTATTGAGAAACTGAATGCACTTGAGAGATATGCCTTTTAGACAGAAACGGTATATGTCTTGGGTGAGGTGGATATCGTTATCGCGTGGACACCGCTGGTGGACTGTGCGTTAAGTATCCTTCGTCGATTTCAGGGGAATATGTTTTGCGGTTAATCTCTGGTTTGCGAAGGTGTGGATCTGAGGGTCTGGTTGACGGACTCTTGACAGAAATTTGTAGAGTTTAAAACAATAGCATATAATCTTTGCAAACGGTTACAAGATATAAATTCATCAAGTTAGACCATGTGATTGTGTCAGTGCAGATAGTTTCAGTCTGCTGATAACTCACAACTGTAGAGGGTCAGGATATTTGCGTAAAATCTGACCTCAAATAATGCACCAGACGGATCATCCGTCACTTTTTCGACATTCTTTTGCAAACGTTTACAATTTGATGATCAACGAAAATAATTCCTCAAATAAGAGACGCCGAGTCACCATCAGAGATGTAGCACGCGCATCAGACGTGTCTTATGCGACGGTATCACGTGTTCTCAGTGGCTACGAATTTGTCAAGGAAACTACGCGAACCCGTGTCATGGATGCGGTGGAACGTTTAGGTTATATCGCAAATCTTCCGGCGCGTACCCTAGCGGGTGGGAATTCCCGAATCGTCGGTTTGCTCGTGCCGAATCTGGATAACAACTATGTCGGTACGATTACACAGGGTATCGATCAGGCCCTGGCACGCGCTAACTATGACCTGCTGTTGTACACAACCCACCGCCATCCAAGTAAAGAATCATACTTCGTCAATGATATCCCTAATGGACTGGCAGAAGGCATACTGCTCATTGCGCCGCTAGTTCCGACCGCATATCTTGACTTGCTGCGGGAGCAAAATTTCCCCTATGTTCTGATCGACCAGGCGGATGCTACAGAAAACAGCAGCGTTGTTGAAGCGACCAATTGGCAGGGCGCATATGAAGCCACGCGTTACCTGATCGATTTGGGACATACGCGGATTGGCTTCATTAAAGGCTCGCCCGCCATCCGCAGCGCCGCAGACCGACTACTTGGTTACAAAGCAGCTTTGGCGGACTGCGACATTCCCATCAGGGAAGAGCTGGTGATCGAAGGGGACTACCAGCAGCAAACCAGTTACAAAACCACAAAACACCTGTTGCAAAGCGTAGATTATCCACCAACGGCTATTTTCGCATCCAATGATCTGGCCGCGTTTGGCGCGATAGATGCCGCACGTGAGTATGGTCTTCATATCCCGGAAGATATCTCTATCATCGGCTTTGATGATATTCCACAAGCCTCTCTCGTTTACCCCAAGTTAACGACGGTTCACCAGCCGCTTGAACAAATGGGGAAAATCGCCGTGAAACTGCTGTTAGAGCGAATCGAGGATCGGAGTCTTCCACCACAGCGGGTTGTGATGGCAACACAACTCGTCATTCGCGATTCGTGTGCGCCACCCCGAAACATAAAGGGTGATAGCTAGCAAAAATGGTTCAAAAGGAAAGGAGGTAGTCTATCGGGGGCCAATTACACTCTCTTCACAATAGTTAGAACCAACGAAGTCGTTTCGCACTGGTTAGATAAATTTTGGAGGAAAAATGTCACACGAAATTAGTCGGCGAGATTTTATAAAAGCCCTCAGTGCTGGTACTGGAGCCTTCGTACTAGGATCTGCAGGGTTAGTACCCATCCCCGAAACACTTCTTCCAACCAATGAAGCATTTGCCGCACAGGTTGGCACGTTTCCTCGTGAGGAGACGCTGATCACCCGCATCCTGACAGGGCGTGTTGGCACCCCCGACAATTTTAACCAATGGGTAGGCTGGAAATGGCAGGATCGCGGTATACAGAACCTTGCCGACGAACCCCTCTGGACGGTCGATTTTGCGACCGGTGAAATCATCAACGGTACAGCGTCTGATAATCCGACTTATAACGAGGATTTCACGCAGCTCACAGTCCCATTGCGCGAGGGCGTCACCTGGTCAGACGGTGAACCGTTCACTGCTGCCGATGTCGTCTATACCGTTGAATCCCTGATGCTGCATTCTGGGTTCAATGCCCATACATTCTTTGTGGACAACGTCGAGTCTGTGGCGGCTACGGATGATTACACAGTTGAATTCGTGCTGAAACAGCCCAACTCGCGCTTCCACACGACCTTCCTTGACCGCTGGGGATGTACCCGCATCTTCCCCAAGCACATCTTTGAAGAGCAGGAAGACCCGACGCTGTTCAACTTCAACCCATATGTCGGCTGCGGTCCTTATAAGCTGCACAGCTTCGATCCGCAGGGTAGCTGGACTGCATGGGAAAAACGTGATGATTGGGACAAAACACCAACCGGTATCTTATACGGTGAGCCTCAGCCCCGATACATCATCTTCCAGTACTTTGCCGACGAAGGTGCGCAGATCCTGGCGCAGTTGACACACCAACTGGACGTGGTGGAACTCTCCGCTGATGGTCTGAAAGCGCTGCTGGCACAGGCGGAAACCTCGCGTGCCTACCAGCCAACCTTCCCCTTCGTCATCAATAACGACCCCTGCATCACCGGTATTGTGTACAACACAGCACGTCCTCCGTTCGATAACGTCGATGTCCGTTGGGCGTTGACACTGGCGATTGACATTGTTGAGTACACGAGCATTGCTGTCGACTCCTCCGGGACTTTAAGTCCGGTGCATATCCCACACCTTGGGCCATATCCTGAGCTTTACATTGGGCCGATGCAAGAGTGGCTGAATGAGTTCACCATTGATGTAGGCGACGGGGAGACCTTTGCGCCATATGACTCCACTGCGGCGCAGCGTGTGGCAGAGTATGCCAGAAGCCGTGGCTATGTCTTCCCGGAGGATGAGGAATTTACCGTTAAGACGTTCGGGTACGGCTGGTACAAATATGCCCCCGACATCGCAGAAAAACTGCTCGTGAAAAATGGCTTCTCGAAGGGCGATGATGGCATGTGGCTGCTGCCTGATGGCTCTCCGTGGAGAATTTCCTATATGACCGGCACCGTCCTTTCCAATCATGATGCACGTAACGCTGTCGCAGCAGTGCAGCAGTGGAGGAAATTTGGCATTGATGCCTCTGTATTTAATACAGAGAATGGGGCTGACCTGGGTGCTGTCGGCGACTTTGACGTAGAGACGGTGTGGCCAGGGCGCGAGCCGTGGGGTGCCGGTCCCGACCTCTATCGCGTACTCGACGACTGGAACTCTACCTACATTCAACCTGTTGGAGAACGCGCACAGAGTTCTTATCACTCACGCTGGTCAAGCCCGGAGATGGATGACATCATCCAGCGGCTGCGCGAGACGGATCCGTTCAATGACGAACAGGTCATTGCCATCGGCATCGAAGGTCTTAAGGAAGTGATTAGGAATATGCCCAGCACGCCAACCTACGGCTACATCGGCTTTATTGGCTGGGACGAGACCTACTGGACCAACTGGCCCGGCAGTGAAAACCCCTATGCTGTGCCCTATACACACTGGCCTAACTTCAAGTACATGACGCCATTCCTGAAAGCGACTGGCGAATCTTAACATCTAAGAGTCTCCTTCAACTCGCTATAAGTCTCTCTGGGCGGGTTCGCCCGTCCAGAGAGCATGCTTTCACCAGTCATTTTTCTGGAAAGGGTATAGCTTGCTAAGGGCAAGACCATGAAATTCTTAAAGAGTTATCTTATTCCTCGTCTAATTGCGTATTTCCTAGTCATTTGGCTGGGCATCACGGTTGTTTTCCTCATTCCTCGACTCATCCCGAATGACCCTGTCATCAAAATGATCGATCAGATGAGAGCGCGTGGCTCCACACTGGAACCCGGCTCGATGGATGGCATTATCGAAGACCTCACCAAAATGTATGGTCTGGAGGGTTCCTGGCTTGAGCAATACCAGGATATGTGGGGCAGATTGGCCCAGGGAGACCTCGGCGTTTCTTTCTTCCAGTTTCCTGCACGGGTAAACAGTCTCATCGCTTCCGCCTTACCCTGGACGCTGGGCCTCCTGTTGACCACGACTGCCATCTCGTGGATATTCGGCAATATCATCGGTGGAGTAGCGGGTTACTACACCCGTAAGCGATGGTCACAGGGGCTGGATGCGGTCGCTATGATCATCCGTCCGCTTCCCTATTATATCTTTGCCTTTATGCTGCTTCTGCTCTTCGCCTATCTTGTTCGCTGGTTCCCGGTTTCGGGTGGGGCATCATTGGGTGCATTACCTTCCCTGTCACTGGACTATATCAAAGATGTCATCTGGCATTCAGCGCTGCCTGCGCTCTCGCTCAGTGTCCTGGGTATGACCGTCAATTTTCAGGTAATGAAGCTGCTCGTACAGAATATCAATTCAGAAGATTATGTCCAGTATGCCAGACTGGGTGGCGTAACCCATACCCGGATTGTGAGTAAGTACGTTATCCGCAACGCCTTACTCCCACAAATCACGGGCCTGGCGCTTTCGCTTGGGCAAATCTTCAGCGGGGCACTGATTACCGAGATTGTGTTTGGTTATCCAGGTCTGGGAACACTGCTTTACAGGGCAATCATCAATGGTGATTACAACCTGATCATGGGGATCACCATGCTTTCAATTGTTGGTATCACAACCGCCATTCTGATCGTTGACCTGGCATATCCGTTGTTCGACCCAAGAGTCAGATATACATGAGGAACTCTGTGCCATGAAGATTTTCAGGGATTTATTGAAAGACTACCGCTTTACCTTCAGTTTTGTTGTACTTATGATTATCGTAACCATGGCATTGCTCTCTTTTTTCTCTCCTTTTGATCCGACTTTGTGGTATACCGTTCCAAGAGACCAACCGCCATCACCTGATCATATCCTCGGTACTGATTCGAATGGGCAGGATATCTTCTGGCAAGCTACGTTCGCAGTCCGTAATTCCCTGATCATCTCCCTCATCTCGGCATTACTTTCAAGGATAATTGCCATCCTTGTCGGTATGGTTGCCGGTTACAGAGGGGGGGCTATTGATCGGGCGCTGATGTTTTTGGGTGATAGTCTGCTGGTAATCCCACTCTTCCTGATCTTCGTCATGATTTCCATGATGGTGCGAGAGCATATGAGTCTGGCGGTTCTAGGGCTGATGCTGGCAGCCTTCGGCTGGGCATGGGACGGACGCCTGATCCGTTCGATGGTCTTAAGCTTGCGTGAGCGAGACTTTACAAAGACAGCCATGCTTTCAGGTACAGGGACGATCAGACTGGTGTTAAAAGAATATACCCCCTTTGCTATGCCGTTGATCTTCTCAACCCTGATCAACAATATGTCATGGGCAATTGGGTTAGAGATTACGCTAGCACTCCTTGGACTGGTCAATCTCAACATTCCTACGCTCGGTACAATGCTCAACTGGGCGTACTTTTCCCATTCTATTCTATTAGGGCGCTGGTGGTGGATTCTGACGCCGGTGGTCTTATCACTCTTTATGTTTATTGCGCTGTACTGGCTCTCCGTCAGCATCAGTGAATACCTTGATCCGCGCACGCGTATTCAGCGAGTTGGAGCGTAGAAACAAACACATGATGGAAAAGAAAACAGTCGTCCTGCGAACTGAAAATCTGCAAGCCTTCTACGTTCTGGAGGTGCAGGGTACGAAGAAAACTGTCCAGGCCGTTAACGATGTCAGTATCGAAATTTACGAAAACGAAATCTACGGCATTGCAGGCGAAAGCGGCTGCGGGAAAACCACACTGTTGAAGTCACTTTTCAACGAAGTTGTCCCGCCACTGCGCCTGATTGACGGTCGGATCTGCTATCGTATCAACGATGTCGAGGTGGATGTCACCGGGATGAGCGCAGAAGAGAAGCGTCAGCTGCGCATGAAGTACATCTCTTATATCCCGCAAGGCTCGATGAGCGTCTTCAATCCCGTAATTAAAATAAAAGGGACTTTTGCTGACTTTATTGGCAGTCACATTAACGTGAAAAACCGTGCCGAAATTTTTGAGCTGGCACGTCAGCGTATCATGGAACTGGGTTTACCCAGCAATGTCCTCGATGTCTATCCCCACCAGTTATCAGGGGGTATGCGTCAGCGCGTGACCATTGCGCTGGCATCTTCGTTGAACCCGCGCATTATGATTGGCGATGAACCTACTACAGCACTGGATGTGGTGGTACAGCGTGGTGTGATCCAGATGTTGAAGGACATTCAGAAAACATTGAAGAATACAATCATTTTAGTGACGCACGATATGGGCGTGCATGCCAACATCGCTGACCGAATCGGCGTCATGTATGCCGGGAAGATCGTTGAAGAGGGCACCACCGAGCAGATCTTTGCTGAGCCGGTACATCCTTACACGCAATTCCTGATTAACTCGTTACCGAAGTTCGGCGATAAAACGATGCGCGACAGCGTACCGGGCAGCCCACCATCTCTGATGAATCTGCCTAAGGGCTGTCCCTTCCATCCCCGCTGTCCGCACGTTATGGATATTTGTCGCCAGCAGATGCCAGACTTTACTCAGATAGATGAAAATCATAGAGTCGCCTGCTGGCTCGCAGGAGACACAACACATGGATAATCTGCTTGAGGTCAGTGAACTTACCAAACGGTTCTCTGTAGGAAATCTGATTGTCAGAACTACACTGACCGCTGTAGACAATATCAGCTTTTATATCAAACCTGCTGAAATCTTCACTCTGGCAGGCGAAAGTGGCTGTGGGAAAACGACCACGGCGAAGATCATTATCGGGTTTGAAGAGTCTACCTCGGGGGTAATTTCCCATAACGGGAAACAGCAGACTCGGAATACGAAGCCCTGGATCACCGAAAATGTGCAGGCAATCTTTCAGGATCCGTTCAGCACATTCAATCCACTGCGGACCGTTGATTCCTATTTTCATGAAACCGTGCAGAACTTCCGTTTGGCGAATTCAAAGCAGGAAGCCATTGATCGGATCGATAAAAAACTGCGTCTGGTAGGCTTAACCTATCAGGACTTTGCCGGGAAATACCCGAATGAATTTTCGGGTGGGCAGCTCCAGCGTATTTCCATCGCCCGGGCACTCCTCACAGATCCGAAACTCATCATTGCTGATGAGCCGGTTTCAATGGTCGATGCTTCCCTGCGTATGTCGATTGTTAACCTGTTCAAACAGCTCAGGGATGAATTAGGGGTAAGCATCCTCTATATCACACATGACCTGGCGACCGCCTACTATGTCAGCGACCGTATCGCAATCATGTTTCGCGGCAACATTGTTGAGATGGGGAGTGTGGATCAGGTATTGATGAATCCGAGGCATCCATACTCGCAGCTTTTACGCGACTCTATCCCCCAGGCAGATCCCAGAAAACGCTGGGCGACAACGGTTACTCTGGCTGAATTAGAACAACAGGAGTACCTGCGGCAGGGATGTCGATTTGCGGGGCGGTGTCCTGTTGTTATGGATGTCTGTAAGCATGTTGTTCCAGCGGATATATACATTGACAATGTACTCGTGAAATGTCACAAGTATTCCAATGAAGAAAGCCTCAAATCTGAACTCCTGCATCAGGATTGAAGACAGCGTAACCGACATCCTGTTTGCCAACTGTACCAGGAGGGTTTTCGCTTTCCTGCGAGTCCTCGCATCTCAATACCAATGAGGCGATTTCGAAATGCTCAATAACAATTCGATTTTCATAGCGTGTGATGGTGATAAGGAAGGTGAGCCGCTAAATCCGTATTGGCGAGTATGTGTAGGGGGTGGGCGAGTTGCGGAAGCGCTGCGAGCGGATTTTCAAAAGCACCTGGAACTCGTTCAACAAGAGATGCCCTTCGATTACATCCGAATGCATGGGCTGCTCCACGATGATATGATGATCTATCACGAGAAGGATGGTCAGCCAATTCTGAACTGGCAGTATGTTGATTTGGTGTACGATCATTGGCTCTCAATTGGGATTCGCCCCTTTGTCGAATTTGGTTTCATGCCATACGATTTGGCGAGTGGAGAGGACACGGTTTTCTGGTGGAAAGGTAACATCACGCCGCCTAACAATTGGGAGCGATGGGAGTGGCTGATTCAGCAGTTTGTCCGTCATGTCATCGACCGCTATGGGTTAGACGAAGTGCGCCGCTGGTATTTTGAAGTCTGGAATGAGCCAGACCTGAGCGTGTTCTGGAAAGACGCAGATTTTGACGCTTATATGGAGTTGTATGAACGAACTGTACGCACGATCAAGCAGGTTGATGCAGCACTCAAAGTAGGTGGGCCTGCGACGGCGTCTGCATCGGCTGGGCCGGGAATTGCGTCCTGGGGAAAAGAGTTTCTGACCGTCTGTCGCGAAAAGAACCTGCCGATTGACTTCTTCTCGACACACCCCTATCCCACTTTTCATCCTGTCGATCTGGAAGGCAGGGGATACATGACCTGGGATGGTCCCGACCGCCTTCTGATTGATCTGACTGGCTATGAAAAGACACTCGCAGAAAACGGGTTTTCCCATCTCGAAAAGCATTATACCGAATGGAGCAGCAGTCCCAGCCCACGGGACCCTGTCCACGATACAGCCTTTCTGGCTCCTTTTATCGTTCAGAATAATCTGCGCGGACGCGGACACGCCGATTCGCTCTCATTCTGGGTTGTGAGTGACATTTTTGAGGAATCCCGACTTGGGGATATACCATTTCACGGGGGATTTGGCCTGATCAATACGCAGGGACTGAAAAAACCCTCATATCATGGCTATTGGTTCCTGTCGCAGTTGGGTGACGAAGTGCTGGACAGTGGGGATGCGTTCGTCGTAACACGGCATACCAACGGCAGGATTTCGCTTCTGATGTGGAACTATTGTCATTACACTGCCGAAAGTAATGACAGTCGTTTTATTCAACAGGCTGTAGGTACCTGGCAGCTTTACGAGATATTCGAGCAGAAGCCAGAGAAGCAGTTTGACTTGCGCCTGTCGGGTCTTCGCGGAAGTTTGCGCATTCAGACCACACGCTTTGATCGAGATCATGGAAGTGTAGTGGATGCCTGGTTGGAGATGGGCGCGCCGGAACACATTCGGCGCGAGGATCTTGCCGTGCTTCAGAAAAAAGCTGAGCTGACGAGCACAGTGGAATATCTTTCGGCCAGCTCAGACCTGTTAAATCTGACATATACCGTGCAGCCACACGGGGTAACACTTGTGGACATTACGGTAAGTGTTTCATAACGCCAGATGACCTTACCCCAGTTTGGCGGACAGAAGAAATGTCCAATAAACTGAGTGTAAGGAGTGAACGATTTGATGCAATTTAGATTGAAGTGCAGATCATACACGGATAGCGCAAAGGAAGAATGTGTCAAGGATTGGCAAAGAAAAAAGCGTGTGTTCTACAACCGAACACACGCTCATATCAAACTGGACGCTGATTTTCTCTATAAAGCTGGCTGGAGTCTAAAGCAGCAGCGTTCTGCTGGATACGCTGTTGGATTTTTCAGATAACGTTTGAGATTACGGGTAACATAAGCCGCATCATCCCCAACGCCCCGCAGTGTTGCCGAAGCAAACGAGCGCTGCCCAGAAATGCCAACATAATATAATCCTGCTACCGATGTACTGATACCTTCGCTGTGAAGCGCATTGCCGTGTTCATCCAACGCCCCTAACGGGTGCAGATACGATAAATTTGGACGAAATCCGGTTGCGAAAATGACAGTGTCGAATGCCTGATCTGTCCCGTTTGCCCATGCTGCCCCGTATTCAGTAAAGTGCGTAAAGAAGGGTTTCCAGGCAGGATTACCCGATTGAAGCGCTGCCTGATAGATGCCACTATCCAGCACGCCCTGCTGCCCGACCTCAAAAGGACTCCACTGTGGAAACTGCCGCCGCCAGGTGTCGAAACCGCTAATGCGTATCCAGAAGTGAATATCGCGGCCCAGAATCCGCTGCTGCATGAAGCGCAGTGGTTCGCGGCTGGTTAGTGTCACCCGAGTGGATTGGGCTAGCTCAGTCGCAATCTGAACAGCGGAGTTACCTGCGCCGATAACCAATACGTGTTGATCCTGAAATGGCAGCGGATTGATATAGGCCGAAGAGTGCAGTATCTGCCCTGCATAAGTATCCTGTCCCTCAAACTCAGGGAGATGAGGGCGACTAAATGCCCCGGTGGCTGCGACGATACTGCGTGCGGTCAGCATTTGCCCCTGACTGGTGTACAGATGGAACAGGGTATTCTGCCGCTCGACTCTTTCCACGCGGACATGGGTCATAATGGGAAGATGAAAGTGTTGGGCATATCTGCGAAGGTAATCTACCACTTCATCACGGGTCGGGTAGCGTTCAGGATTACCCGGAAAGCGCATCCCCGGTAGTGAGGAATACCGCGCTGGAGAGAATAATTTCAGGTTGTCGTAGTAACGCGTCCATGATCCGGTCGCTTCGCTGCCCGCTTCCAGAATAACAAACCGCAGTCCATGACGCTGTAAATGATAGCCAGCCGCCAGGCCAGCCTGTCCTCCACCAATGACAATCGCATCATAGGTTTCCATGAGTTCTCCTATCAGAATATAACGTATCGATGAATATCGATATATAAAGGCAAAAAAAGAGGCTTACTACTCGTTTGGCGTGTTTGTTACGTTTGTCGGAATCTCATCCAGCGTAATCACCTTCTCGGCATAATTCGGAGCAAAATTCCTGACCAATAACCCACAGCAAACGGTGAGCTGCTCCTGATTGAGCGTGTAGTAGCGAAAACGTCCCTCTTCGCGCACGTACACCAAATTCGCCTCCTCCAGCTTTTTGAGGTGGTGGCTGACCGTCGGTTGATTCACTTTGCCGCCGAGTTTCTCGACCAGATCATTCACATTGAGCCAGACACAGCACAGATGCGTCATGATCTCCTGACGGGTTTCGTCGGCAAGCGCTTTAGCAAACAGGACCTGGTTTGTATTCATAATCCCAATCATATTGACATTTGTCGATGTGTCAAGGGTTCGACATAGACAAATAACCATTTAAAACTGATATATTGACAAACTTCGATATGTTAAATAGACTATCGTCTGTCTGTTAAATCGATGTTTATCAATACGTTGGAGGGTCAACTTTATGAACAGCACCTTACCCGTCGCCGTTATAGGCGCAGGTCCTGTGGGTCTCGCTGCCGCCGCCCATCTGATCGAACGCGGCAAAATCCCGGTTATTTTTGAGGCAGGCAGCACGATTGGTGCCAACATGCTTGAATGGGGACATGTGCGGATGTTCTCTCCCTGGGAATTCACCGTGGATCGTGCCGCAGTACGTCTGTTAGAGGCAAGCGGCTGGCAAATGCCACCGCTTCATGACCTGCCTACAGGTCGTGATCTGGTAGAACATTATCTTGCACCACTGAGCCAACTGCCAGAGGTGCGTGAACACATTCATCTCAACGCACAGGTGATCGCTGTAAGCCGTCGTAATATCGACAAGATGAAGGACGCCGGGCGTGATAATGCACCGTTTGTGCTGCATGTGGTCTATAGCGACGGGAGCGAAGTATTGATTGAAGCCAGTGCTGTGATTGACGCTTCCGGCACATGGCATAAGCCTAATCCGCTCGGCTCTGGTGGTCTGCCCGCTGTCGGGGAAAAACGTCAGGCACAGCACATCTTTTATGGTATGCCAGATGTTCTCGGCAGCCATCGCGAGCGGTATGCCAGTCAGCGGGTCATGGTCGTGGGCAGCGGTCACTCTGCCATCAATGCGCTGCTCGAACTGGCAGAACTGAAAAATACTGCGCCAGAGACCACCATTTACTGGGCAATGCGTGGCACAAATATACAGCGGGTTTATGGCGGTGGTGAAGATGATGCCTTACCGGCACGCGGACGGTTAGGGACACGCATTCAGGCGCATGTGGATGCCGGGATGATTGAGATTATATCGCCATTCCGGGTACGTGAGATAACGGCAGCGGCAGGCGGTATCAATGTCATCGGTGAAACACCGGATGGATTGCAAACTATCCAGGTTGATGAAATCATCGCCACGACAGGATCGCGTCCCGATCTCGACATGCTGCGGGAACTGCGGCTGGAGCTTGATCCGGCGCTGGAAAGTACCCGTGCGCTTGGCCCCATGATTGACCCGAATATCCATAGCTGCGGTACTGTGCGTCCACACGGCGAAGCCGAGTTACGCCACCCGGAAAAGAATTTCTACATCGTAGGGATGAAAAGTTACGGACGCGCCCCAACCTTCCTGCTGGCAACCGGATACGAGCAGGTGCGCTCGGTTGTGGCGGCGCTGGTGGGTGACTGGGAAGCTGCCCGTGATGTACAACTTAATCTGCCGGAAACCGGCGTTTGCAGCACTAATCTGGCGGGTGAAGGGTCAGCCTGCTGTGGCACGCCAGCAGGCCAGTCAACAGGCCAGAGCGAACCTGTGCTGATTTCTCTGGGCAATATTCCGTTGAGCAATATCCGGTTGGAGCCGGCCAGTTTACAGGGTATATCAGCACAGGCTGGGGTAGTGCAGGGTGTGACAGCAACGGTTACGCGTGATTGTGGCTGTGATGATTCCTGCTGTGGCGATGGAGTGAAGTCTACCACCTGCGGCTGTGACATTTGATTATTTTTACTCCAAAGGAGTCTACAAGCCAGTAGACTCCTTTGCCCTGTCAAAGGCAGATGAGCGAAAAGCGGTTGAACAGGTTGAGGTTGCGATCAGCCCATCTTTCTCCACGACATTGGATGAAGTGACATTTTAAGGGGGAAGAATACTGTTTCTGCTCCCTTTTTTTTCTCAATTTCGATCCTCGTTGGATCAGTGATGAGGCTTTCAGCCGCGCTCCGATGCGAATGATGCCTCATCGGTACGATCCACCCATTAACCTTACTGAAATTACTCGCAGATTAGCTCAACTTCCGCTGGTACTGGTGGAAGGCGAAGTCATCAGCAGCGGTGGCAAAATTCCAATGCCTGCGATCCGCAAGCGGTTGGAAGGTCTGCTCTGTATATCTGTAACGGCATCGTAGCGGGGGTGGGCCACAGCTTTTACTGTGATTTCAGTGGGTTATCTAGCGGATAAACGGATTGCCGATGCCGAGTTGATTGTGCGACTTGAGGAAGATCAAATGACCGTTGAGCGAGATGTAAATGATAAACCGCTGGTCGATGCACTAATGCAAGCAAACATCCCCCGTAAGCAAGTCGTCCTGGCCTATGCTGGCGAACCGGCGATAGAGACTGTCGCCTAAATACTACGGGCTTAAAGACACGGTTATACTGGAAAAAGGCTTACTTAAACTGAAAGACATATGTTTATGCGAAAATTGCTGTTCGCTTTGCCCTTACTTATCCTTATGCTTACAACAGGAATTGCCAGCTCCCAAACACCAGCGCCATCCTCCATAAATGGTGTTTTCTCGGAAACACTGCGGATAGGTCGCGGTGCTATTCTTCATGCCGAGTGGCATCCCGATGGCGAACGTGTTCTTGTGGATACCATTGGGGGTGCCTGGCTCTATTTATTTCAGAATGCCCGCTTGGTTGACGATGTACATCTCGAACAGGCGCGTATTGCCCGCTTCAGTCCAGATGGACATTTAATCGCCGGGGGCAGTGAGCTGAACAACATCACACTCTGGGATGCGTCAACCTATGCCGTTTTAGCGACCTTATCGGGACACGATGCATATGTTCGGTCACTGGCATGGAGACCCAACGACCATCTGCTTGCGAGCCTGGATCATAACGGGCGGATTCTCATGTGGGATGCCGACAACGGTCAACAAATATTCCAATTTCAGCTCGACGGTGCAGATCAGATCACATGGAGTCCTGATGGTACTTACCTTGCCGCTGCTGATTTTGAAAGCGGAATAATCAATGCCTGGAGCATAAGGGGCGATCTCGTATTTACTTCAATTCCTCAATACCCCGGTCAATACAGCCCGGCTATTGTCTGGCGCACCGACACACAACTTTTGCAGCGTGACTTCGGTGAAACTTCCAGAGGTATTTTATGGGATATTCCTACCGGCAGTGGAACGGAGTTTTCACCAGTTGGCTATGCCAGTGCCTATAGCCCGGATGGATCAAAACTAGCAGCGGTTGGTGGCAGAGGAGTTGCGGTCGTTGATGCTGCTACAGGTGAAACGCTGTTTTCTATCGATGGTCCGCAGGCTTTAGTTGTAAGTTGGAGTCCTGGCGGTGAAGTTGTTGTTTTTGGGGATTGGATAGCCAGAGCACAAGTAACCGTCGTAGACAGCATAACCGGTATGATAAGGTATACACGAGAGTATGATTTTCCCATCAAGGGAGTCTATTGGCATCCTGATGGCGAACAGTTTCTTGTCGTAGATCAGGCAAATCAGATTTACTTATCAGGTTACGGTGCTGCTTCCAACATCGCCCACACCGAAATCGGCGTAGTCGCAGCATGGCGCGGCGATGGATGGGTCATTGCCGCAGGAGATACAAATTACGGCGCACGCCTGTGGGATGCCAACACAGGGGAAGTCCTTATTCCCCGAATGAAGTCAGGTCATCCAGTAACTCGGTTGTCATGGCAGCCCGGCGGCTATCTTCTGGCGACTGCTGGCGGTGATGTATGGCAGGGTGTGAATGACAATGTGTATATCTGGGATACCAGCACAACGGCAAATTCAGCCATTGACAACCTGAACATCATTCCGCATGTTAATCCCGTTGCTGCTTTTGCATGGAGTCCTGATGGGAGCACACTCGCTAGTCTGGAACGCGCACAATATATTCGCCTATGGCGGCCTGATGATCCTGGGACAATCCATGTGATCGATACACGAGCCATTCGCCTGGAACCCGCTATTGATTACACACGACTATACAGCTTGCTTGGTTGGAATCTCAATGGAGATCTGATCTATGTTTCTTCCAGCAGCTCAGGAAACTGGGGTGGCGTACGGTTGTTTGACGTCAATGCAGGAACGTTTGTGCTCGGCGATACACCGCCCAATTTTGCCAGCACCTGGACATGGACTCCAGATAACCGCTTTATCTGGGCGAAATGGGGCCAATACGGCAATGTGCCTCCTGTGCAGGATATTTCGGTAGGTGGAGAGAGAATCACCGATAATGAACAAGTGCCTCTGATCCTCACTGGCTTAACAGCACAGGTAGCAAAAGGCATTTTCAGCCCCGACGCCAGCCAGCTTATCGGATTCGATACAGACAATAACGCCATTATCTGGGATGTCGATACCCAGGCGCGATTGGTCGAGCTTGCCAATGTCTATGATGCTGTGTGGTCACCATCTGGCCTGATGATAGCAGTGTATGGCTCTGAGGGTGTTATCCGGGTAATTGACTCCCAGAGCGGCGAAATTCTTCATATCTTCGAGCGGCATTGGCAGGAACCCGGACGCTCATGGGAAGACCGCTTACAGATCATCTGGTCGCCGGACAGCTCCCGGATTGCACTGCTTGATCAGGGGATTCTCTTTATTTACGATCGAGTGAATTAACTTTTGTAACGAATTATACCGATATCGATTGTAGGGCACGCAAACAGGTTCGCAGGACGCGAGCTTCCGGGGTCAGCTTCGAATGCAATATAACCATGGCAGCCCAGATACCTGAACTGCTGACTGCGGATATGTGGAAGCTATTTAATATCCAACAGGACTGTCTGATCAGAATACATGTTTGTGACAGGTTTGTGGAATGCCTGAGAAAGGCTCTGATGGCCGCATCATCAGTGGAAGACAGATATATTTAGGTGAGTGTAAACCGAATATTAGTTAAAGTGATACATGAAGCGTCGTAACACTTCTTAACACTTCTGCGTGGATTGTTAACATACAATTTCTCTTGAAGGAACCAAAGCGTGTAGCTCAATCGTGCATAAGCAACACCAGCTTTATAAGTGTGTGATGAGTTGTTATCTCATCTTAACCGGAGTCCAAAATGCAACATATTCGACGTGTAGTAATAGCACTTCTAATTCTTGTCACTACCTCAACCTTTGCTCAGGAAGATGAACAGTATGTCATAGGTGTGATCGGTTACTTCGATCTTACGGCTCTGACCACTGAGTTAAACTCCCTGGGTTATGTTGAAGGTGAAAATGTCACCTTCGTCCCCGCGATTGCCGAGGGATGGGAGACCATGGGCGCAGAAGAAATGATGAGCGCCTTTATGGAAGCCACTGAAGAGGTGTCCAGCATGCCTGACATCGATATCTTTGTGACAAATACCGACAGCGATGCGGTATTTGTGAATTCCCTCCTCTCTGATCCAACCACGCCAATTGTTTTTGCGCGCTCGGATGATCCCGTGGCGACCGGCGCGGTCGCGGATCTGATGGCCCCTGGGGGCAATATCACTGGTGTCGTGACCAATGAGCCGCATTCACGCCGTTTGCAGATCCTGACCGAACTCAAGCCTGATACCGACAAGGTACTCTATCTGTACAGCACGATGACGCTTGAGGCAGAGGTCGTGTTTGAACAGGTCAAGGCCACTGCGGAAATGCTTGGCATCGAGCTGATCCCAGCACCCATGACCGATGCTGCCAGTGGTATTAAGGCACTGGAGGAAATGCCGGAAGGTGTCGATTGGCTGTTCATGACACCTTACGTTCCATTCGATTTCGAGCTTTATGGTCTTATTATGACGAAATCACTCGAGCATAAGGCAGGTATTGCTGGGGTTTTGGATGTCCCGATGTATGGTTACGTTATCAGCTATGGACCTTCCCTGGACCTGACTGACCAGCAGGCAGCACGTAACGTTGACCGCATTCTACGCGGTGCGAATCCGGGTGAAATGCCAGTTCAGATTGCTGAAAACAGATTGGCGATCAATCTGGAAGCAGCCACCGCCATTGATATGGAAATTCCGGTTGGGATCCTGCGTCAGGCCGATGTCATTGCTCGCGCTGGTGATTTTGACGAGATGGGGCTTTACATCGGGGGCAATTAGCGCCTGTATCTGCCGAGCGGGTGGCAGTGATCCTGACTTTTGTCACCCACTCACCATTAACTATCGTACGACGCTGAACTCGACGCGCAGAAACTGAACGTATAACGCGAATGGCAGTGGACGCCACGACAATTCGAGCACATGAACCCATATGGACAGTCTTATGTTCAAAAGCCTACGAGTACGCCTCACCCTGTTATTTCTTGGCCTGATGGCCATCCCACTGTTGATTGTTGGCGTCCTGCTTGCTAATCGCAGTTTTGCCATACTTGAAATTCAGGCGGTTGAGTTTCAAAGCCAGCTTGCTCGCGAGACCGCGATCAGCCTCGGCGCGTTCTTTAGTGAACGTCAGAATGAACTATCTGTTCTGACAGATGTCTCCGGTATCGATACCCTGGAATCGGCTGAACAGCGTAATCTGATGCTGGCACTCCTCAGCAAACAGCTTGCCTATTATGAGCTGATACTCATCAATGCCGATGGTGACGAGATCCACCACATCACGCGCGGTGAAATCATCACGAGCACCGATCTGTCCAGCCATGCAGACGATCCCCTCTTTCAGCAGGCGGTCGAAAGCCGTTCGGTGAAATACAGCCCGGTCTACTTCAGTGAACGTGCCCGTGACTGGCTCCTCACGATGGCTATACCGGTTGAAGACCTGTTTACGGGTGAGATCGGGAATGTCCTGGTGGCTGAAATCCGTTTCCAGAATATTCAGGAAGAGGTGCTTCGCAGCCTGAATCTCGCAGCTAATGAAGATGTTTATGTGGTCGATGCCAATAATACCGTGATCGCCCACCGTAACCCAAGCATTATCCTTACCGAGACAAAGTTCGAAGTACCGGCGCAGAATGGTCGGCACGTTGGCCTGGGTGGAGAGGATGTGCTGCTGGCGACCGAAGCTCTGCCACTGGAAAATCTTGAGCTTGCCGTCGTCGCACAGACGACCTACGAGAGTGCAACAGCAGTTGCTGCGAACTCGTCACAGGTTTCGGCTGTTATCATAGGCCTGACGCTGCTGGGTGCTGGTATCATTGTCACCATTGTCGTCAGCCGCGTTGTCCACCCAATTGTGAACATTTCGCGTGTTGCCGAAGCGATTCAGGGCGGCAATCTCGATGCGAAAGCCGAAGTATACGGCAGTGATGAAATCGCGACACTGGGCAGGACATTCAACAGTATGACCGCACAGCTTAAGTCGACGCTGTCTGGTTTGCAGGATAACATCGACCAGCTTGAGAAGTCGAAGGTGGAGCGCGAAAAGCTGATCCGCGATCTTCAGACTGCAAAGCGAATTGCTGAGGAAAACTCGCGCCTGAAATCAGAATTCCTCTCAACGATGTCACATGAACTGCGCACCCCGTTGAACGCCATCGAAGGCTTTACCAGCATCATGCTCGGCGGGATGGGCATCGAACTCACCCCGCGTGCAGAGGATATGACCAAACGTATCAGCTCCAACAGCAAGCGTCTGCTGAGCCTGATTAACGACTTCCTTGATCTGTCCCGTATTGAATCCGGACGACTGGAACTGGTACAGGAACCGATCTCTCCGGCTGTGCTGGCAGAGAAATGGCAGAAGGAAGTCAGTGTTCTGGCTGAGAGTAAGGGCATTGAATTCAGCGTCGACATCGATCCCACGCTGCCGGATATGATTTACGGAGACGAGGACGCCCTTTCGAAGATCGCGATCAACCTGCTTGGTAATGCCTTCAAGTTCACCCATAATGGCTTTGTAAGCCTGTCACTGGCGCGTGAGGAGTCCACGTGGACAATTTCAGTCAGTGACACCGGGATTGGTATTCCACTGCATGCTCGTGAATACATCTTCGACGAATTCCGCCAGGTCGATGGCTCTTCGAAGCGCGAATTTGGCGGCACCGGTCTCGGACTGGCGCTGGTTCAGAAGCTGTCCCGCGCGATGGGCGGTAATATCACCATACAGAGCGAAGTTGGTGCTGGAAGCACGTTTATCGTGAGTTTACCGCTGATTACAAATCTGGAAATCAATGCGAGTGTAGAAGAAGGAATAATCGCATGAGCACTATCCCTTTTGATTTACTGGCTGGCTGGGACATCGTCGTTATTGACGATGAACCGGACAGCCTCGAGGTAGCCCGCTATATCCTCGATTTTTATGGCGCGAATGTACACACCGCCAATAACGGCAGGGAAGGGGTGGACCTGGTAGATAAAATCCAGCCGCGCTTTGTCATCTCTGACCTTTCGATGCCGGAGATGGACGGATGGGGATTTCTGAAGGAACTCAGAGAACGGTCGGAGAACCGCGAGATCCCCGTGATTGCGCTGACGGCCCATGCCATGCGCGGCGACCGTGAACGGGCGATTGCGGCAGGTTTCCATAATTATCTGACCAAGCCGCTGACCGCGACGACTTTCATTGACCAGCTTCTGGCTCTGCTGCTGGATATCCCGCAGCTTGCAGAACACCTATCGATTTAGCCCTGACGATTAAAGCACTGATGCTCTAGCATAGGAAGCGAAATCATGACAACTTCCCAACCGATACTGATTGTTGAAGATGACCCCGATGGTCAGGCGCTGGTTTCACACATTATCGACCACCTGAACATCCCGCATGAGGTGGTAGGTGATGCCGAGAAAGCCACACAGCATCTGTTTGAGTCCGGCCAGCAGTACCGTGCGGTGATCATTGACCTCGCGCTGCCGGGGAAAGATGGCTGGTCGCTGCTTGAGGAAATCCGGAATAACCCCGCGACCGAAGACCTGATGTGTATTGCTGTGACGGCATTTCACACCTCAAAGATCCGGGAACAGGCGCTGCAGATGGGCTTTAACGCCTACTTCTCCAAACCCCTTGACGCGACGCGTATGGCTCGAGAACTGGACACGCTTCTATGAATGGATTGGCTAGCTCGGATATGGTAGCACCCAGCTATGATTTATCGTGGGGGCCTGGCGGTCGCGTCATCAATCTGCGGATCTGGGGTATCTTCAGTCCTGATGAGGCGGCGTCGCTCAATCAGCAGCTAACCCGATGGCTGGACGGCTCGCGGAAGTCGTCCTCCTTCATCCTGGCGATTGATGCCACCGGCATCGCTACCCTCACGCAGTTTGAGCAGGTGCGTGCCGTTCAGAGGTATATGTTTCATCCGTCCCTGAAGTATATCTTTGTCGCGGCGGACAATAAGCTGGTTCGGCTGTCCTTCATGGTGATGTTCAACACCTCACCTGCCTACGTGCGGCTGTTTGATAACTGGCCGATCCTTGAGACCTATGTCAACCAATCGCTCGACTCATTTCCGTAAAATCAGGACGATCAGGCCGCTGTGAACACACGCAGCGGCCTTTTGTTTTGTTATTTCCAAACAGAAATGATCGCGGTCAGAGCCACTGCCCGAACCAGTCCAGCGCCGGTTTCAGCCGGAAGGCATGGCCTCCTTCGTGGACATGCAGCGAACACCGGTCTGAAGCATCCAGTGCACTGTAAATCTGCTGCACGACTTCATACTGCTCATGTACTCCGCTGATGGCGAAGATCGGATCATGTTCACCGGCGACAAAGCGTACCGCACGCGGCGCGATCAACCCGGCGAACTCGCCGCTTTCGGCAAGCTGAAGCAGTCCGGGGACGTAATTGCAGGTGCAGTGCCTGACCTTCAGAATCGACTGCCGGAAGGCGCAGAAGTAACACGATACCACCGCAGTGATGATACGCTCGTCCAGTGCGCTCAGGAACAGCGTGGTCGTCCCACCGCCGGAATGCCCCACACATCCAACCGACGCGGGATCAATATCGGGCTGCCGCAGTAGAAAACTGAGCGCCAGCATTCCTTCCCACACCCGCTCACCAAGTAAAGTACGGCCCTGCATCAGATACTCAAATGACAGGTGATAGCACGAGTTGCGCCGGTCGCCATCACTCACCTGATCGGTGACCCGTTCGCCGAAGCCCTGCTGCTCGACCGTGCATACCAGATAACCGGCCTGTGCCAACCCGCCTGCATAGCCTTCCTCTCCATAGGTCTGTGCATCGAGGATCTGCTGGACTCCGTCCCCATGACCAGGAAAGGCCATCACCGCTTTATGGGATAGGGGCGCATCCGGCCTGAGGATGTAAACCGGGATCTGTACCTCTCCGGAATCGAGTGCGTATTTCGTCTCGGTGTAACCGTCGCGCCGGATACTGTGCAGTTCGGTTGCATTCACATCATCGGGCAGGGCGCGTCCCGCAATCCCCAGATGTTCGCGCAGCGCCTGCCGCAGTTCAGACTGCCACTGGTGTACCTCATCCGATGAACCCGCCTGAAAGGTAAAACGCCGGTCAGACTGTTCGTACAGCCGATCCAGATGAGGCTGAAGATGAAAGGTCATCGGTTGAAGATTTTCTCCAGTGTCCGCACTGTTCTAGCCGTATTACCCGCCGCCGCGTTAACGATCCCATTGCTCTACAGAGACACCCCGAGCAGCCCGCGTGTGATCTGGAATACGACGTTTTCCGAACCGGTGCGCTGTACCTGCGGGAGGTAGTCACGTGACAGCGTGGCGATGATCTGATCCAGCAGCAGGCGCGGCCATGTATCCGGCGAGCCGTTCAGGGAGATATCCAGCGCCGTATTCGCGCCGCCCGTGGTCATCTGAAGCACCGGCAGCATCGGGTGGCCGGGCAGCGGCAGATCACTGACATGCGCGAGGATCAGTTCGATGCCGGTCGCGCCGAGGCCGGTCAGGGTTTCGTTCCAGTCATGGGCCGGTGTCGCCATGATGTGAAAGCCAGCCTGTGTGGCAGGCTGGCCATAGGCGAGAGTGGGTAAGATACCGGCTGACAGCCCAAGCGTCTGGGTAAACCGGCTGAATGGGTTGACCAACAGTGGATCATGCTGCGGGATGACAACTGTCCCCCCGCCGCTGACAATCATCCGGGTGAGTGCGGCAAAGGCGTCAGCAGTGGAATCACGCAAGGCACCCGCCATGCCATGCGTCACCAGTGCGACGCGCACCGCTTCCAGACCGGCGGCGACAGTTTCTGTGGGCTGGGTTTGCTGCATCTGAGCATCGAACCATGCCGACATTTTGCGGATCACGCTCTGGATGCCGCCATCCAACTGAATGCTGGCCCAGCCGTAATCCTCGGGATTCAGCCCACGCTGACACATATTCTGGCGGAAGTAATCGTTATGGGTGGATTCACAGCCGTGTTCCAGCAGCAGTGCGTGTTTCACCATTGGATGCGTCAGGTAGCCGAGCAGCGTATCGCGAAATTCCGGGTTGACCGATGCGCCGCAGCCTTCGGTATGCACCAGGGTCACAAAACGTGAGATGTCGGGCGTTCGACCGTGCTGCACGGCATACTCCGCCCACTGATGATTGAGCGTCTGTACGCACATGCGCGCAATCTGCCCCGAACACAGGCTGGTCGGCAGAATCAGCCCCACCTGATCCGTCGTGAAGGTGTTCCCGCTGCGGTAGACAGGCAGCGACACATCCGGAACTGCACTGTCGCCCTGAATCGGGATCGGCTGGCCGGTATAGCGGATCGACTGGATCGCGACGATATTGGCCGGACGTGCCTGCGGCCAGTCCCGCCAGATCTGCACCTGCGCGTGCGCGGCTTTCTCTCCGGCGGAAACCGCACCTGATGCGATCTCGATGGTGCGGTTCAGTGTCTCCGCGCCGAGTGCGTCCATCGGCACGCCGTCCAGATAAGCCCCCGCATTGACGTCCATCTCGTTGGAGAGCAGTTGATAACGCTCGGTGGTTGTCACGATCTTGAGGGTCGGCACAAACGGGAAATTGGTAATCGAGCCGTTGCCGGTGACGAAGAAGATCATATTGCAGCCGGATGCCACCTGTCCGGCGACGCTTTCGAGGTCGTTGCCGGGGCTGTCCATGAAGTAATAGCCGGGGGACTGCATCGGCTCGGCATAGTCGATCACATAATCGACCGGGACGTCCGGGTGACGTTTGGTGGCCGCGCCAAGCGACTTGAGGTAGATGTTGTACAGGCCGCGATATTTATTGCCCCCGGACGGATTCCCCTCAGCGCTGTGGCCGTGCCACTCGACGCGCTCCGTGAAGCGCTGGATGAATGACAGGAACTTCTGCGCAGCGGCTGAATCGCGCACCTTGTCCAGCACATACGTCTCCGCGCCGATCAGTTCATCAGTCTCGGCCAGATTGGCGCTGCCACCGTATTGGATGATCTCTTTCGCCACCCATGCCGCCAGCGGATTGCCGCTGATGCCGGAGAATGCATCAGAGCCGCCGCACTGCAGGGCAATTTTGAGTTCGCTCAGCGGTTCGGGCGTGCGTGGTGTCTGGCTGACCGTATCCAGCCAGCCAGTCACGATCTGCGTGGCGGAGGCGAGGTCGCTTTCAAATGATGCTGACAGGCTCATGAACTGATGTGGCAGGTCGTCTGTCGGATAGCCGTGCTGGTGCAGATAGTCGCTCAGATGCCCGTTCTGGACGATCTCGTGACCATAATCCACCGCCAGCACCGCGCCCACATTGGGATTGACCATGAAACCGGCCAGCGTGCGCAGCAGCAGATCACGGTTATTGGCCTGATCGCGCCCGCCTTCAGTGTGCGCCACTGCGACAATGCCATCCAGATTTGCAGCGCCTTCTACCAGCGGCTGCAAGCGGCTTTCCAGCGCACGGACGAAGCCGGAAGTCAGGGCACTGGTCCCTAACAGCACGATGGTGTTGCGCGTGCCGACTCCGCGACCCGCGCCGCGCCGGTAGCCCATAAATATCCGCATATCAGGGTGATGGGCTAGGGGCTGTGTCGGGACGAATGCCGAAGGATCGAAGCGGTAGGGTTCCAGTTCATCCTGGAAGTTGGCTTCCGGCGGCAGATCGAAGTCCAGATTACGGCGCTGAAGTTCGGTCAGCACGCCTTCGTTGATGACATACTCACCGGGGATAATCCGTCGAGTCGCCACACCGAAGCGCTGCCCCCATGAGGTCAACGGCTGACCCGGCCCAATCGGCTGAACGGCGAAGCGATGTCCGACCATCACGGTAGAAGGCAGGGTGAAGGTCATCTCACCCCGGCGGATCACCGTACCGGCGGGCAGGTGGCGTGTGGCAATCGCCGCGTTGTCGCCCTCCACTGGCAGGCGGCCAACTGTATCCAGTTCGGATACCTGTGCTGTGTTCATCATTCAGTCTCGTTCAGCGCATCCATCAGCGCCATCAGTTCACCCTGATCGATCTGTGTCAGGTCGTCGGTAAGCTGGTCCTTCAGCTCCGGGACTGCTGACAGATCCTCACCCCATAGCTCCGTATTCTTCAGCATCGCATCAACAACGGCGGCAGGGGAGTCGGCATTCTGCCACTGCTGGCGGAACCACTCAATCGCTGCCGGGTCATCTTTCAGCGTGATGGTTTCACCCTTCCATTCGCCCTTATACAGACGGATGAGCGCGGCAAACACCAGTACGACACGACGCGGAAGTTGCCCGGTCTTCTTCTCATAGCCGAGCAGCGTTGGCACCATCCGCGCCCGGAACTTCGACGTGGAGTTAAGCGCGATGTCCCTAAGGTGATGTTCGATATGCGGGTTGTGGAAGCGGTCAAACGTCGCCTGTGCGAAGGCCTTCAGATCGTCCTGCGGCAGGTCCATCGACGGGATGATCTCGGCGTAGACGAGATCACGCAGGAACTGATCGACCGTCGGATGCTCGACACACTGGCGCACCAGATCGAACCCAAGCAGCAGGCCGGTCCACGTCATGGAGGAATGCGCGCCATTCAGAATGCGGACTTTGGTCTGCCGGTACGGGTCGGCATCATCCACCACCTTGATTCCGAGTTCGGTCTGATCAATTGGCAGTTCATCCTTCAGGTGCTGCGGCGCTTCGATGATCCAACTGTTGTAGGGTTCGCCCATTGTCAGCAGTTGATCATCATAGCCGATCTGGTGAAGCAGGGCATCGCTCTGTGCTTTCGGGAAGCCGGAGACGATGCGGTCCACCAGCGTATTGCAGAACAGGTTGTGCTGCTCGATCCATTCACGGAAGCCGGACTCCAGCCCCCACTGATCGGCATAACGCAGGATGAGATCGCGCAGTTGACTGCCGTTCTGGACGATCAGCTCGGTCGGGATGATATTGCAACCCTTCGACGGATCGCCCTTGAAGTGCTGGTAGCGGTGATACAGGAACTGTGTCAGCTTGGCCGGGAATGATGACGCAGGCTGATCGCTGAACTGGTCGCCTTCACTGTAACTGATCCCGGCTTCGGTCGTGTTCGAGATCAGAAAGCGGATCTCCGGCTGTTCGGCCAGCGCGAGATAGGCTGCATAATCCTGATACGGGTACACCGTCCGGCTGACACAGGTAATCAGCCGTGTCTCGGAGACTTCTTCGCCGTCCAGCATCCCCTGAAGATGGACATGGAACAACCCTTCCTGCGCGTCCAGTTCGTCGTAAGCGCCGCGTGGTGTCACCTTGACGATTACGACGCTGCTGTCGAAACCGGCCTGCTCGTTGAGGATCTCGATCATCCAGTCGACAAAGCCGCGCAGAAAATTGCCGCCGCCAAACTGCACCACCCGTTCGGGATAGCGTACCGGCGCGTTGGCCGTAGTTCTGTTGAGGGGTTTGAGTGTCATCGGTCAGGCGCTCGCAGTTTCGGTTTGGTCCAGCTTGTAAGTGCGTTTTGCGAGGCCGTAGGACATCTCGCGGATCATGTCGAAGGCATCCTCAGTGTCAATAATCTGCCGTGTCACCAGACCGGCCAGCCAGTCGGCACACAGCCGCCGCCAGACATTATGACGCGCCGGGATCGACGGATAGGCGCGGGTGTCATCGTTGAATCCGGCGGTGTTGTAGATGCCTGCCGTCTCGACCACATCATCGAGGAAGGTGCGCATCCCCTTCAGGCTGTCGAAGAACCACCACGGTGGGCCAAGCCGCAGCGCGGGATAATGCCCAGCCAGCGGAGCCAGTTCACGGCCATAGGTCGTCTCGTCCAGATTGAACAGCACGATTGTCAGATCACGGTGATTGCCAAAGCGGTTCAGCAGCGGCTTCAGGCTGCGCGTGAACTCGGTCGTGATCGGGATGTCCGCACCCATATCACGGCCAAAGTGCGCCATGATCTGCGGGTTGTGATTGCGATATGATCCGATATGAAGCTGCATCACGAGGCCGTCTTCCACGCTCATCCGTGCCATCTCGATCAGCATATGGCCGGTGAATCGCTGTGCATCTTCCGCAGAGGTTTCTCCGTGCAGGGCACGCTGGAAGATTCGTTCGGCCTGATGGACACTGAGGCTTTCAGTGTAAGCTGTCAGCGCGGCGTGATCGGTTGCGGTGGCCCCCATCGACCTGAAGAAGGCGCGGCGCTGTTCCAGGGCCTGAATGTAAGTGCGATAGTCCCTGACCTCGATGCCGGAAACTTCACCTAGTGTATCGATATTCTCGCGCCAGCCGTCCATATCGAGATTGACGACGGCATCAGGGCGGAAGGTTGGGATAATCCGGCCACTCCAGCCGGAATTATGGATAGCCTGATGATGGCTGAGGGTGTCAGATGCAGCGTCGGTCGTCGCCAGCACTTCGATGTTGAAGCGCTCGAACATCCGGCGCGGCTGAAAATCCGGTTCCTGCAGGCGGGCTTCCAGTGCGTCATAGATCGCCTGTGCGTTCTGGCTGTTCATCTTCAGATCAATAGCGAATACGCCGCTGAGTTCGTCACGCAGCCAGATATAGGTCGGTGTGCCGCGCATCAGATGCCAGTGGTCGCAGATCGTCTGCCAGATTTTGCGGTGATCGGTCTCGACCGCTGCGCCATCGCGACGGGGGATGCCCATCGCCTCCATCGGGATACCCTGCGAGTACATCAGGCGGAAGATGTAATGATCCGGGACGATGAGAAGTTCGACCGGGCTGCCGAAGCGGTAGTCCGGGTCCGAGAACAGGCGCGGATCGACATGCCCATGCGGACAGATCAGCGGCAGATCGTACACAGTCTCATAAAGCGCACGGGCGATGCTGCGCTGTGCCGGGTCCGATGAGAAATAGCGGTCGGCGCGGTCCTGCGCGGTTTCCGTAAACTCAGCCATGAGCGCGCTCGCGTTCTGGTAACTGGAAGTGATCCGGGATATGGATCAGGCGGCCTGTTTCCATTGACAGGTTGCCGGAGATTCCGACCAGAATCGAGGCCGCGCCGTCGATGTGTGAGGCTGCACGCTGGTACGGGTCCGGGGGTGGGTTCGGTGAGAAGATCTGCTCCAGCATCACCGGGTCTGCGCCGCCGTGACCGCCATCCCCGACCGGCACATCGACCTCATAGCCCTGACCGAACATCGGATAGGCGCGGATTGAGGCTGCCCTGAATGCGCCCTTGCTGCTGCTGGCCTGACCATCCCCGTTGAGATGGTTAATATTCTCCGAGATGTCCATCTCGATGCGGCCCTTGTTGCCGGTGATCGCGATACGCAGCCCTTCCCAGGGTGAATAGGCTACCAGATGATACGCGAGCAGTACCCCGTTACGGTAGCGCACGCTGACGTTCATTGTGTCTTCAATGGTAATCGGTTCGCCGAAGACATTGCGGTCGCGGATGTAGCCGGTTTCCGCTTCGGCATTCATGTACAGCCCTCGGAAAGCGGCCTTGCTGTCCAGCATCAGCGCGAAGGGATCGTTTTCGGCATCCGGTTCGCCGGTGTAACGGCTGTAGCTGTACTGTTCGCCGCGTGCTTCGGCGTTTTCCCTGCCATAGAACAGCAGATCGCCCATTGCCATCACCTGTTCAGGATAGGAGTCAATCCACCAGTTCACGAGGTCGAAGTGATGGGTGGATTTATGTACCAGCAGGCCGCCGCTGTTGTGCTTTTCGCGGTGCCAGCGCCGAAAGTAGTCTGCGCCATGGCTGGTATCCAGCAGCCATGTGAAATCAACCGAGAGCGGCCTGCCGACCACGCCGTCGATCACAAGCTGGCGGAAGCGGGTATAGGCCGGGGCGTAGCGGTAGTTGAACGTCACCCGCAGCGAACGTCCGGTGCGGTCGATGGCATCGTAAATTGCCTTGAGTCGGTCGAGATCGGTCGTCATGGGCTTCTCGGTGATGACATCGCAGCCGAGTTCCATGGCGCGGACGATGTACTGGTGATGTGTCGCGTCAATCGTGCTAACGATCACGGTATCGGGTCGGGTATCTGCAATCATCTGCTCGAACTGGTCGGCATAATAGGTGGGGATGGGCTGCATTTCGAGTTCGGTGAGCTGCTGGTTATACCAGTCCATGCGGACCTGACTCAGATCACAGAAGGCGACCAGCTCGGAATAGTCTCTGTATGTTTCGGTGATGGCACGGACGAACATCCCTGCCCGTGAACCCGTGCCAACGAGGGCATAACGTTTTTTATCAGTCATAGTCAGATCAGGCTTCGCTTTTACAGGCTAAAGATTTAGGAAAAGGACTAGGTTCTGTTGACGTTTCGATCATAATGCGCCTCTGCAAGCCGGTTTTGTG
>CAYNDH010000021.1:33703-38218 GCA_964395665.1 uncultured Anaerolineaceae bacterium | reverse complement strand
CCATGGAGCGCGGTGGGCGATAATCCGGGTTGTAGGGGCGGGATTCTTCCCGCCCATTAATGACCTGCTTTTCTGCCATTTTCGCATCTCACGATCATCACATGCCAAATAAAAAATCCTCTCTCCATATCGGAAAGAGGATTCAGGTTACCACGCTTGCACGCGTTACCGGCTTACATCAATGGCACCGGTCCGGCAGTCCAGTTCCATGCATACAGCACCGTCAGGATATTCCACACCAGCCCGACGACGATCAGAAAACGGTCATACGCTGAAGGATAGGTCGGCAGCCCAACCAGATTGAACAGGAAGAAGAAAACGGCGATGATGATATTGGCCCACCGGTTGATCTCGTAAGGCAGCACCAGCGTCATGAAGATCATCACAATCGGGATCACCATCAGCACTGAGATTCCCAACCACATCGGCTGTGTGACCTTCATCCCCGAGATTTCCCCCGGTTTGAAATCCCCGCTGAAGATCCGCAGCACATCCCCCAGCAGATAGGTCAGCATCAGGATCACCCACAGCGCCGCCAGCATGAGTCTTGTCTCGATCATGCGTTATCCCTATGCCTTCCCGATATTGATGACGACTTTGCCACGGGCGCGGCCTGTTTCAAGGTAGCGGATGGCGTCAGCGGTCTCGCTGAAGGGATAGCAGCGGTCAATCACCGGGATGAGTTTGCCGGTTTCCAGCAGTGTCGCCAGATATTCCAGATCCTGCTGGTTGGCCGTTGCCGTCCCCTGAGAGCCGACGCTGCGACCGCCTTTTTCCGAGATGCGCGGGCCGATCAGCATGTGTTCAAACAGGCGGCGCAGAGAGGTGAATCCCGCAACCACGGCGCGGCCAGTAGCCGTCAGGCCGCGCTTTAAATCGGCTGCCGAGCGGTTGCCAATGGCATCATAAATCAGGTCATAGGTCTGGCCGTTGTTGGTGAAATCTTCCCGCGTGTAGTCGATGGCATGTTCCGCGCCGATCGAGCGCACCAGTTCCAGATTGCGCGTGCTGCTCACACCGGTGACTTCTGCCCCGAATAACCTGGCGATCATCACCGCAAACGTCCCGACGCCGCCCGACGCGCCATTGACCAGCACCTTCTGCCCGGCCTTGATCTCGCCTTTACGCAGTCCCTGCAAAGCCGTGACACCTGCCAGCGGCACAGCGGCGGCCTGCTCGAAAGTGACATTGGCCGGTTTATGCGTGACAAACTTCTGATCGATGACACCATACTCGGCCAGTGATCCCATTCCGGCATCAGACATATCACCGAAGACTTCATCACCAGGCTTGAAGCGTGTCACGCCGCTGCCGACTGCATCGACGATCCCGGCGAAGTCACAGCCGAGTTTGTTCTTCTTCGGCTTGAAGAGGCCGTTATCCAGCCGCGCCAGAAACGGTTCAGCACGCATCAGCCGCCAGTCCGCCGGATTGACCGCCGCCGCGATGATCCTGATCACGATTTCATTTTCTTTAGGTGTCGGTTTTTCGACTTCCTTGAACTGAAGGACATCGGCGGAACCATATTCAGTGTAGATCACTGCTTTCATCATGTTTTCCATTTCGGTTTTGAGTTGAGCTTGGGTAAGGAAAATAAGCTGTTCAGCACAGGCTCGCATGGATCACAGCAGTTATGCCGAAGGGCTGCTGTGATCTGTTGAAACTGGCAGAGGTGCTGTGTCGCTGGTTTGATAGTTCCACAGCGTGATCAGTTTGGTGCCTTTGCTCAGCAGCGTGATAAGTGCCAGTGCAACGGCGATGATCTCGGCAAACGCGATCCCCGTCAGGGCTGGATTGGCCGTGATCACACGGTCAAAGAACGGATTGAGGATGGCAAAGTACAGGCAAACGGTTCCAGCGACTTCGAACAGAGTCTGCGTCAGCCACATGCTAATGCTCCAGCGCTTGCGACCGATCATGAACAGGTGCAGGATGACCTGAGCGCCGGAAAACAGGATCAGCAGCACCAGCCATGGGGCCGGCACCGGGATCACCTCACCGGGATCATTCAGGTTGAAGCGCAGCGTCAGCCCGCCCACCCGCAGGAAGTAGATAAAGATCAGCAGGACCAGCGTGCCGACCACGACACCCATCGGCGCTTCGAAACGATCCATGACGGTCGGATCACCGACCTGCGGCAGTTCCAGCGGATTGAACGGTTCCAGTTCGACCTGCTTCCCTGAACGCTCGATCAGGGCGAAGACCAGCACCACCAGTGCGGAGAAGATCAGCGTGGCTTGCAGTGCCGCCAGCGCGGGTTCGATGATCAGGCTGACAATCGTTACCGGCTGACCAACGATCAGCATACCGAAGAGGTGCAGAAAGCCGATCACCGTCGGGACCAGCAGCCAACTGTAGCGTAGCACGAACATCATGATCGGGTAGAGTTCCGGCCCAATCAGATACTGATCCTGCGTATAGGACGCTGCAACGCGACGTGGTGCGCCGAGTTCGAGCAGCATCGCTGTCACCTCATCCACGGTGGGTGCTTCACCGTAACGGTCCTCAAGCTGGTCGTAAATCTGCGAACGCAGCTCGGCTTCGATCTCTGCGCGTTCCGTCTGCGGCAGAAAATGCCCCATATGATGCACATAGCGCTCGATCAGTTCGTTTGTATCGGTGATGTCGGTCTTATTCGTCATCGCTGTCGTGCTGCTCTCCGTTCAACGTGCTGTTCAACATGCTATGCATAACTTTCACCGTCTCCGCCCACTCCGCACTAAGGATCTCCAGCACTTCACCGCCAACCGCGCTGATGCGGTAATACTTGCGTGGGCGCGTTTCCCCCGTATCCCATTCGCTTTCCAATAGACCCTGTTTTTCCAGCCGCCGCAGCAGCGGATACAGCGTCCCCTCTTCGATGTCCATCCCGACTTCTGCCAGCCGCTGGATCAACTGATAACCATAGCGGGCGGTCTTCATCTGGCTAAGGACTGCCAGCACCACCACGCCCCGCCGCAGCTCTAACCGGAGCTGTTGAAGCTGCTCACCTGCTTCCGTCATATACTGTGTATCCTACAATACTGTGTGCCGCACAGCATCAGAATACTGTACGCCACACAGTATTGTCAAGAGATTGCTTCAGATCTGTCTGACACGTGGCTTGACTTCATCGCCGTGCCTGATAAAAATCATGATCTGACTGCCTGTCTGATCGTAAAAATTGGGCGTAAAAGGGGATGCAATGCCGAAGTTCGAGATCACCACCACCCTGCATGTGACCGACCGTGATGCATGGCGTGCATGGCTGACAGCGAATCACACTGTCGAGAAGGAAATCTGGCTGCTGTTCACGTCGGCAAAGTCGGATGAGCCGCGCCTGTCGTATGTCCACGCGGTTGAAGAGGCGCTCTGTTTCGGCTGGATCGACGGCATCGCGAAGAAGTACGATGACAAATACCGGGCGCAGCGCTTCAGCCCGCGCCGCCCTAAAGGGAACTGGACAGAGCTGAACAAGGAACGCGCCCGCCGGATGATCGCCGCTGGCAAAATGACACCCGCCGGACAAACGGCTCTGCCCGATCTTTCGCTGGATGCTTTCACCATCGCGCCGGATATTCTCGCCGCATTACAGGCGGACCCGCACCTATGGGATAACTTCCAGAACTTCCCCGGCCTGTATCAGCGCATACGCATCAGCTATATCGAGTCTGCCCGCAAACAGCCGGACGAATTCCAGAAGCGGCTGCAAAAATTCCTGTCGATGACCCGACAGAACAAAACCTTCGGCGGCAGCATGGAGTAGGGTGGTGTGGGAAAGTAGGGAAGCCCAACGGGGCGTCCGCCGCGTACCCGCCGCGTACCCGCCGCGCATTGTCCCGACATCCCTTGGATTGTAGGGGCCGGATTCTTCCGGCCCAGGTCAATAACCAATTTTCGGATCGCTTTCAGGAAACACATTAACGCTGCTGAAATCTGCGCTTCGATGTCTCCGCCGGACGATCGTCCTCTTCATCGGCGTCGATGCTGCGTAAGTTGTTTTCACTCATCAGGTCATTTCTGTAACCGGAACGCTTTCTTTTCTCGCCGTCATCAGCGCTCACGATGAAATGCCGCACGATCAGATACGTGCCGATCACCTGAACGACCATCTGTAGAATCTGTACCCACCAGACAAAACCACCAGCATTCATTGGGAGGGTAAGCTGGCCTGACTGCATCAGCTCGATGCCAGTACGCCCGATGACCCCGGTCACCGTGCCCAACAGCCAGTAAAACCCCAGGATCAGTATTGTGATGAGGATTGCGCTGCGTTTGGGCATCGTCGCCAGTCCTTTATTCCCGCGTTTGCGGTGTGATCTTCAATAGCCGTTCAGCAGTCATTATATTTGATGCGTACCGTTCGCGATAATGACACCCATCGTCCAGCCGCGATCTGTGCCTCTGACGAAATCTCCATAGCCGCCAGACGCAGTGCCGGGTATGCTGGTGTGATTCCTCTGGCCGCTGCATTCAATGGTTCAATCCGTGCATGAAAATGAAACCGATGTCTTTCATTCGTACCCAACGCTGGCT
>CAYNDH010000021.1:25460-33603 GCA_964395665.1 uncultured Anaerolineaceae bacterium | reverse complement strand
GACCGGCGCAATCAGTGGGCGATCAATCTGGACCGGCGCACACGCTATCCGCTGCCGGGGACACGTCCCTGCGCCGGGAACTGTCACCTCTCGCCCGATTCGCGCTGGATCACCTATCTGGATAATCGCAGCGAAGCCTTCGGCCAGATCCGGCTGGATGGCAGCGAAGCCAGCCCGATTGTCGAAAAGACCACCGAGCTGACATGGTGGTCTGACGATGTCTTTCTGGCGTGGTCCTCAACCCACCGCGCCAGCCTTGTCGATGATACCGGCCAGATTCTGGAGACATTCCCCGCACGCGGTGTTATCAGCCTTCAGCCGGGCGGACGCTGGACCCTGCGCCTGATCTACGAAGACGGCGTTTTTCTGCGGGTGCTGACGCCGCTGGACCCTGAAGCCCCGGACGCCCCGCCAGCGATCCGGCTCGGTGAGGATAAGCAGGGCTTCAGCGCGTCGGACTGGTCCCCGGATGGCCGCTATCTGGCTTATATCTCACCCTCACCTGGTGATCCCAACAGCGGTGAGATCTATCTGATTGCGCCGGATGGCGACACGGACGCTGACACGGACGCCGACGCCGAACCAACGCCAACAGCGCTTACCGATTTCGCGGCGGATGGCGGCCTGATGCTCGGCGGCCAGACACCGGGCGGGCTACGCTGGTCCCCGGATGGGCAGAAGCTCGCATTCTGGACGCGCACCGCTGACGATATGCAGACCGCCAGCCTGTATGTGATCGATCTCGAACAGGGCGCGGTGCGTCATCTCTGCGGGTTGGACGTCGATCTGTCGGAGCAGACGATCACACCTGACCCACCAGCCTTTATCTGGTCATGGGACAGCGCCTTTGTCGCGTTTGGGGCCAATCCGCCGGACGATCTGCGCGGTACACTGCTGATTGCGGTAAATATCCGCGATGGTGTGTATATAGAGCTAAGTGATGGCCTCACCAGTGCGCCGGGTGGCGCAAGTGTCGTCGCATGGGGCAGGCTTCCGGGGCGCTAGCGCTGAATGCTGTGAAACCGCCGGACAACGCTATGCAGATGTGTCACCGGTGTACATGGAACGTAGGGGCCGGATTCTTCCGGCCCATTGGAGTTTGGCAGTATTTGTGAGCCGGATTCTTCCAACCCACGCCAATCATCTGTTTTCAGATCGCCTGCCTGTTCAAAGTTTTAGACAGGTTTTGCACAGGCTGGCACGAGTTTTGAACAGGTGACGCTGATCGCGGGTGGGCGACTCCACCTGCATATCGGTTCAGATCTGTGCGTGATGAGGTTGAACAGTTAGCGATGCTGTCATTTCAACTTTGGCGAACCCTGCATCAGGAATCCACGTCGGCCCCCTATCCGCTGGTCGCGCTTGTTCGCGAACGTCCGCATAAACACTGGCCCCTGATCCAGCAGATCGTGACTGATTATCTGCCGGTGGCGGTCGTTATTCTGATGGTGTTGAGCGTCTGGTTGCTGGGTATCGTAGTCATTGCGGCGGCGGCTCTGCTGGTGATTTTCGGTGGCGCTTTTTACGGTTTGCTGACAGTCTACACGGTCAGCAGGGCGGTTTCCCGTCACCGGACGCGCGGCTGCTATGAGCTGATCATGATGACGCCGCCGGGTATTCTGGGCATCCAGTGGGCGATCAGTGTGTATGCCCTTCGGCGTTCGGATACACTGCTGCTGCTGCGTGGGGTAATGCATCGGGTATATCTCACGGTGTTTGTCGTGTTCGGCATGATCTTCGCTTTCACGCTGCTGTCTGCCAATCAGCCGGTGACGAAATACGCCCCGAATATTTTCATTCAGTATGTGCTGCCTGCGCTGGCGAACGGTTTCTGCCTTGTCTCACTGCATTATCTCGATTTCACCCGTTCCGGCCTGACCGGTGCGCTGTTTGGCCTGCTGATCCCCACCTTTACCGAGAACCGGCGGCAGGCGGTCGCGCTGGCCGTACTGCTGTATCTGGTGGTGCAGGGCATTTTCTATCTGGTGTGCTGGATTCTGGGTGCTGAAGCGTTAAATCAGACGCTGACACTGGCCGGGGCGTCATCGGATGTACTTCATAACGCCGTGCGGCTGGTGATGATGCTGGTCATCCGCGAGATCAGCCTGTTTGGGTTGTGGCGCTGGCTGTTGTGGCGGTTGAACGTCACGCCGCTGGAAAGCCGGGAGGAACTGGTGCGCCGCAGAGCCTGATCTGGAATATGTGTCTCGATGACAGATCTATTGTGGGGACTTGCTGATGATCTTTCACAAATCAGGACGGAGATCATTTTCCGGGAACAATAACGCTGTAGGGGCGACCCTGCGTGGTCGCCCGCTTTTCTCCGTATTGAATTGTAAAATTGCTTCAGCAGGTCCGCCGCGTACTTGCATGTCGTTGTCCGGTGTTTCCATAATATTCAGAGAACTGCTCTGAATATTCAAATACGCTTTAGCAAGCATAGGCGGACTAAACTGCAATGCGCTGGAAATCATGGGAACTCTATCACTCGACGCTCCACCACCCGGCACAGAGCTATCCCGTGCCCGGATCACTACGGCACGACGCCGCCCGGCACGACGCCGTCCGCCAGACCGCTGATCCAGCATCATCCGGCAACCAGCAGCGTATCGCTCCCCGCCAGACCACCGCTCCCCGCCAGCGTTCGCGCTTCCAGCGGACTGCTTCCCGCCAGACCACCGCTCCCCGGCAGCGGACTGGGCGGTTTTTCAATCGGCATTCCACATCCGCGATGCTGCTTGGCGGTGCGCCGCTGGTTTGTCTCTGCTGCGCCAATATCGGTGATGTGTTCGAATTTCTGCTGATGCATTTCGAAATCCTGATGCTTCTGGCGCTGCTGACCGTGATCTGTATCAGCACGATGGTGCCGGGGACGAATCTCGCGATCAAGGTCAGCGGCCTGATCTATAACGAGCAGGCCAGAGGCCGTTATGATCTGCTGGCACTGACTCCACGCGGCGCGGCGGCCCTGCACTGGGCGCTGGCGGTCCGCTGCAACCAGCGTGACCGGGTGGCCGTGACCTTGCGGCGTCTGGTGCTGAACACAGGGGCATGGTTCAGCCTGCCGGTCGCCGCGCTGCTCATCCCCCTGCTGATTCTGGCGATCATCATACTGGTCATGGATCGTTCCTCAGCCAGTGTCACCTTTCTCACCGTCATCAGCCTGCCGCTGCTCCTGCTGGGTTTGTATTACGTCGATTACGTCCAGTCCGCTGTGATCGCCTTTCTGCTGGCCGTCATCATCCCGGCCTGGCTGACCAGTCGCAGCCGGGTGTGGATGTCGTGGATCGCGCCGCTGTATTTCGTCACCGTGCAGGTGTTGAGCTATGCGCTCTTTCTGATCGCATTTCTGTATACCAGCAGTCTGGCGTGGCACAGCACAAGCCGCGAAAATGAGCTTACGGCTTTCCTGCTGGTGCTTCTCGTGTGCGGGTTGATGTTCGGGCTGCGTGAAGGCATCGTGATCATGCTGTGGCGTTGGGCGGTGCGGCTGTTTGGTGATGATCTGCGCCTGCTGCGTCTGGACTGATACTCCGAAAGGCAAATAAGATGAAGCTGCTCTCATGGCGACTGTGGCGGGCGATCTTTCACAATCGCCTGTATGATTTCCCGCTGATCGACCGCGAATTGAGCGGGACTGATCTGCTGGCACACCGCCAGCGGCTTTCCGCACGCCGCCAGCGTCTGCGTCAGGCGCTGATGATCGCCACGGTCATCGCGATCTTTATCCTGTATCCGCCCATCATCGTGATCACACTCGTAATGGCATTTTTCACTTTTGTCGTGCTGGCCGGGACCGCCTCCGGATGGGCAGCGGCGACTCGTATCGCATCCCTGATCTACCACGAAAAAGCCCACCACCGCTATGATCTGCTGCTGCTGACACCGCCCGGCGTGCTGGGCGTCCACTGGGCCATGGTCACGCGGACAATGCGCGATCAGCCCGTGCTGCGCTGGATGCGCTGGTTACCCGCCGGTTTTTATCTGATGATCGGATTTCCCGTGCTGGCGCTGCTGGTCACGGCAGTGCTGACCAGCATCTTCTGGATCTTCACCGGCGAACGTGGGATGATGGTCACCAGTGTGCTTCAGCTTGTATGGCTGATCACCGTGATCGCGCTGCTGTACAGCGATTATGTGCAGTCAGTGGTATTGGGTGTGCTGATCGGTATCCTGATCCCGACCTATGCCGAAGCCGAAGATCATGCCGGGGCCTTCGCGCTGGCTTCCGCCGGGTTCTTCGGCGGACAGATGCTTTATTATATGTTCTTTATCCTGCTGGGGATGTTGTTGCTCTATTATTTGATTATGCCTGTAATCGGTTTGGGGAACATCATAGGTGTGATTGCGGTAACCCTGTTCTACGGCGGCCTGATGATCCTGTTTCGGGAACTGCTGACACGACGGCTGTGGCGCATGGCGGAGATCCGGCTGAATTTCGGCGAAACGGAGTCCGGGCTGCGCTTATGATGACGTGGCGTTTATGGCGGCTGTTCTTCCGCACACTGCCACTGCATCCCATCTTCTGGCGGCCATTTCCACCAGCGCCGGTGATCCCATCGCGCCAGCGGCGTTTGCACCGGATCATACGGGCGGCGCTGGTGCTGGTGATCATGCCCATTACGATGTGGGTGCTGTTCCTGCCGATTTTCACACTGCTTCCACTGTGGATTCTCTTTGCCCCGATTTATATCAGTTGTTTTATCGCCATCTCCATCAGCCGCCTGACGATTCGGGAACATGAGGCCGGGCGCTATGATCAGATCGCCGTGACCCCCGGCGGCGAGTTCGGCCTGTCATGGGCGCTGGCGCTGCGTGTACTGCGCCGCCAGCCGAGTGTCCGCCAGTTTCTGCGGGTGATGCGCGCCGTTCATATCATCCTGCTGATGACCGTGCTGGGAATCAGTATCGTGAACCTCACCATCCTGTCACCAGACTATGCCTTACTGACAGAAGTGATCCTGCCGGGGCTGCTGATTCTCATACTCTTTATTATTTTCCTGCGCGTTGATCTCATGCAGGCCATGCTGATCGGGGCGATGATCGGGATGCTCAGCCCGACATGGACGCGCCGTACCGATGCCCCGCTGCTGGCTGGCGCCCTGATGCTGCTCTTACAATCCAGTCTGTATGTCGTGGTGCTGCTGATTGTGGGCGGCCTGACGAATGCCTTCAACGATGCCGATCTGCTGGCGCATCCTGAAGGGATTCTGCTGATTGTGCTCACCGGTTCTGGCGCGGTTTTCGTGCTGCACGAACTCATGATGGCCGGAATGTGGCGAATTTTGTCAGATCGGTTAAACTTCAATCCACGGCTCTTAACGACAAAAGAACATGACGGCACATGATTACCCGATGGCTTTGGAACGCACTTCAAACGCCACCAAGTGGACATCCCCTTTACCAGCGGCTTTATTATGAACGCAACCGTGCGACATGGGAACGTATTCGCACGGGTTTATGGACCGTAACCCTGATGCTGGCCCTGCTGATGCTGATCGCAGTCCCTGTGATCTTCTTCTTTACACTGGTGCTGGGGCCGATTATCTATGCGCTGCTGAATACGATGTTTTATAACTCGCTCTGGATGATGGACATCGCCGGGACACTGGCCCGCGAGATCTCGCAGAAGACCTATGAACTGTACTGCCTGATGCCGGTCGGCTCACTGGGGATCGACTGGATTATCAGTGCCGACCGTGTGCATTACAACAGCGGTCTGCGGCGCTCGATGAATGAGATCATCGGCGTGATACAGCTTCTGGCGCTGGTCGCACTCTTTTTCACAATCGGCTTTGTCATGTCCAGCCCATCACAGGATCAGCTTCAGATACTGGTCCTGCTGTCAGCACTGGTCGCGATTATCGCCTGGCTGTATGCCGATCACATCCAGTCCACACTGGCGGTCATCTGTCTGGGCATCATCGCCGGACGCCAGACGCGCACGGTCGGCGATGCGCGGCTCTGGTCCCTGATCCTCTTTCTGACATTACAGATCGGCTGGTATCTGCTGGTCACGCTGACGATCGTGCTGCTGGCGCTGATCATGTCGAGCCTGACCTTTATCCCGCCGTGGCTGGGGATGAGCCTGATCCCGTGGTTTGCCGTCGGTGCCTCCATCGCTGGGCGGGAAATGCTGCTGCGCCTGCTGTGGAGCCGTGTGCTGCTGATCACCAATTCACAGAGCCATGACCTGACGCTGCTCAAGCCCTACAGGTATTACACCCAGCGTCTGCCATCCTGAACAGGAGATGGAGAAGATCAGGATGGTAACCGCACCACATCTCACCCACGATTCAGCCAGCCACGACCGCCGTTATCAACTGCTGGAGCCGCTCGGCCACGGTGGGATGGGGATGGTCTACCGCGCCCTTGATCGCTTTACCCGCCGTCATGTCGCCCTGAAACAGATCTATCTGCCCGAAAATCAGCGCCTGTTTTCCCAGACGACAGAGGGGATGGACCTGCGCCTGTCGCTGACACGCGAATTCCAGATGCTGGCCTCACTGCGTCACCCGCATATCATTCAGGTGCTGGATTATGGTTTTCTGGCTGACGGACAGCCGTTCTTCACCATGACGCTGCTGGAAAATGCCCAAAGCCTGCTGGATGCCGCACAGGATCAGCCCTTCGAAGTGCAGATCCGCCTGCTGATGCAGTGCTTGCAGGCGCTGGATTATCTGCACCGCCGAGAGCTGATTCATCATGATCTCAAACCGGCCAATGTGCTGGTCGAAGAGGGCCGCGTCTTTCTGGTCGATTTCGGGCTGGCGACCGTCCAGAGCGATGAAGAGTCGCAGATCATTGGCGGCACGCTGGCTTATATGGCCCCTGAAGTGCTTCAGTCCGGGCAGCTTTCATCAGCGGCAGACCTCTACAGCCTGGGCGTCATGGCTTATGAGATTCTGGCCGGCCAGCCCCCGTTCCCCACTGAAGATATGACCATGCTGATGTTCCATATCATCTCTACCGCTGCCGATATGAGCCGGTTGGATGTCTCGCCACCCGTCGCGGCGGTGATTGAACGTCTGCTGGCGAAAGAACCCGCCGTGCGCTATTCCAGCGCCGCCGAAGCGCTGAAAGACCTCAGCCGGACCAGTGGTGTCCCTCTGCCGCCGGAAACCATCGAGATCCGCGAGAGCTATCTTCAGACCGCGCGCTTTGTTGGCCGTGAACAGGAACTGGCAAAGCTCAGCGCCGCGCTGTATGACATCGTGCCAGCCGATGCCCGGACAGCCGATCCCCGGACAGCCGATGCTAATGGGGCGCAGCCGTCACAGCCGTCACCGTCGTCGCAGCTTTCGCAGTGGAAGGGCAGTGCATGGCTGATCGGCGGTGAGTCCGGCGTGGGGAAGTCGCGGCTGGTCGATGAACTCCGCACGCTGGCACTCGTGCGCGGCGCACAGGTGCTGCATGGTCAGGCGCTGGTGGAAGGCGGCGCAGCCTATCAGATCTGGCGGGAACCGCTGCGGCGTCTGGCCCTGCGGACTGATCTCAGTAATTATGAGGCCAGCCTGCTGAAAACGCTGATCCCCGATCTCGATGTGCTGTTAGGGAGAGCAGTCGATGATGCCCCCGTGCTGGATGTGCAGTCAATGCGGCATGAGGTGCTCTCGCTGGTCAAGGGGATTTTTCAGCGGCAGAAACAGCCGATTATGCTGGCACTGGAAGATATTCAGTGGGTGAATGAAAGTCTCGACATCCTTGAAGAACTGCTGCCGATTGTCGATACACTGCCCCTGCTGATCGTCGCCACCTACCGCAATGACACCGCGCCGAATCTCTCGCTGCGCCTGCGCCGGATGCAGACCATGCGGCTTGACCGGCTGGACGCAGGCGCGATTGCCATGCTAAGTGAATCAATGCTTGGCGAGGTCGGGCAGCGCAAAGAGATCGTGCAGCTTCTTCAGCGTGAAACCGAAGGCAATGTCTTCTTTCTGGTGGAGACGGTGCGCGCCCTTGCCAATGCCGCTGGTAATCTCGAAGGGATCGGGCGGATCACCCTGCCAGCGACGATTATGGCGGGTGGCATTCAGCGCATCATCCAGAAGCGGCTGGAGATGGTCCCGGAGGCGGCGCGGCCACTGCTGCGGCTGGCGGCCACTGCCGGACGCCAGATTGATCTGCCCGTGCTGCAATATCT
>CAYNDH010000021.1:19958-25360 GCA_964395665.1 uncultured Anaerolineaceae bacterium | reverse complement strand
CTCGAAAGCTGGCTGGATAACGTGGCAAATGCGTCCGTGATCGAGCAGCGTGACGGTGTATGGCGCTTCACACATGACAAGCTGCGTGAGGCGCTGCTGGCATCGCTTGATTCCGCTGAAAAGGTGATGCTGTCACGGAAGGTAGCCGAAGCGATTGAATATATCTATCGTGATGATCCTGACCAGCTTCCGGTGGCGCTGCTGGCTTATCACTGGCGGGCAGCCGGGGATAAAGTGAAGGAATTGTATTACAGCACTGCCGCAACCCGGGCCGCCCTCAGTGTCAGCGCATACCGTGATGCCTATAAATTCGGCGGACGTGTGGTTGAACTTGCGCGTGAACTGGACGAACCGCATGAACGCCTGATTGATCATCTTTTCGCGCTGGTCTCGGCGGTGCAGTACAGCGGCGAACGTCAGGAAACCCTGTTACTGCTGGAAGAAATCCGCAGTCTGCTGGAAGATCATGGCAATCAGGCGCAGAAGGCGAAATTTGAGGCAACCTACGGACTGGTTTATATGGATATGGGCCAGATCGACCAGGCCGAAACCTATCTGCTTCAGGCGCAGCAGACATCCACCGGGCTGGATGATCCCGAACTGAAAGCGCTCATTCTGGGCAATCTGGGGAAAAGCGCATGGGAACGTGACGATGATGAGACGGCACTGCGCTATCTGAATGAGACACTCGAACTGGCTGAACGGACGCACCAGACACAGCGCGTCTGTTATACCCTCAACATGTTTGGGATCGTCTACGCTACGACGGGCGATCTTCAGCGGGGCCGGTCCTATTTTGAGAAGATGCTCGAAGTCGCACGGCAGAGCGGCGAACGTGGCCGGATCGCACAGGCACTTGCCAACCTTGGCGTGCTGCTGCTGAATGATCCGGCGAGTGATAAAGACGCGCTCAATTATTTCAAACAGGCAATAGATATTCAGATGGAGATCGGCAATGTCTACGGCATGGCGAACAGTCATTTCGCCATCGCCAACCTGTATATCAACATGAAACAGCCCGATCTCGCCCGTGACCATCTCCGCATCGGCCTGAAGGATGCCATGCGTGGCGAAGCCATCCCGATTGTGCTTCAGTATCTCAGTTATATCGGTGAAGAGATCGCTTCTGCCTCAACCGCGCTGATGCTGTCCAGCTTCTGCCGGTCGCATCCACTGGAACGGTCAGCGCGCTATGGCCAACTCGATCAGTGTATTGAACAGCGGCGCGTCCTGTTATCCGATGAGATTGCCGAAACCGCACTGGAACAGGGCCGGTCCCTGACCCTTGCCGGGGCCATATCACTGGCCGACACCCTGCTCTCCGACGACTGACAATCACAGGATTTTCCAGGGGCATCCGCGATTTCAAATTATCTGCGCCGGAATAATCCAGCCCTACACCGAACAAAGAATTTGTAGGGGCGCCCAATGGGGCGTCCGTCGGTGGTGCTTACAGACCCCCCGGACAATGCAGGCATTGTCCCTACAAGGTGCATGAATGCACCGTGTAGGGACAGGGCCGCATTGCTTGCAATGGCACCCTGTCCGCCGCAAAAAATTAAAAACCTACCCCTGTAAGGTCGGGGATAGGAGGTGCTTTTCCGCCTTGCAAATCCTTATCGGGATACGCTGAAGCGTGTCCGCTTGTAAATACCTGAACCGCGAATGCAATACCTACCCTTGAAAACGGGGATAGGGGGCCTTTTCCGCCGCACTACCCCGCAGCAATCCCCCACACCTCAACCGGACCGTGTGCATCAATCATCAGCACCGAGAAACTGTCTGTCGTCCATACAACATCGAAGATCGTTTCTGATCCGAAGGGCTGCGAACTGCGGGCGATCGTGCCGGCTGCGACATTGGTCAGATTCCACAACCACACCGGCTGATCGAGTCGGGCGGTGAACATCAGCAGATGATCCGGTGAGATCGTCGCGCCGATCGGATTCATGCTGTTGGGATCACTGGCCGTTTCCGGCAGGGTGCCAATCGCCGCCCCGCGCTCTGCATCCCATAGCTGGATATTGGAACCGATGCCGCCGGTCAGCAGCATACTGGAGTCCGGGATAAAGCGGAACAGCAGCGTGCCGCCGCTCACCGGCAGCGAAAGTTCATGCAGCAGCGCGCCGGTTTCCGCATTCCAGATGATCACACTGCCTGACCTCATCCCGGCCAGAAAGCGACCGTCAGATGAGAATGCGACGTCGATCACCAGATCGGATGGCGTAGCAGGGCTGTTTTCAGTATCCGTCAGGCGCACGGAGTCGCGCCAGTCCCATACCGAGATGCGGTTGGCCTGTTCCTCCCCATAAACCACGGCCAGTGCTGCGCCGTCGCCTGAAAAGGCAAGGTCATAAATCTGGCTGGCCGCCCCCGTATGCGCCAGCAGATGCGGTTCCTGCGGATCGAGCAGATTCCAGATCACGATATCGCCATTTTCAAGGCCCAGCGCCATCACGCCGCTGTCAGCATGATAATCAAAGGCGCCGCTGAAACCCGCTTCGCTGAAGGTGATCGGCGGAGGTAGCGCGGCGATCTCGCTGCCGGTTGTGCTGTCATAAAAATAAATCCCGCCGCTGGCCGCAAGTCCGTAAAGCTCTTCTTTGGCCGGGGAGTAGAAAAGCTGGCTCTCACCTTGGCGCGTTGACCGGAAAAGCAGTTCGCCGGTCACCAGATTCCATGCCAGCAGCCAGGCATCATTGATGGCTGCGAACTGTGTGTTATCCGGCGAGATGGCATAGCCGTACAGTGTGCCGGAGCCATCCGGGACGCTCAGGACACCGAGCCGCTCCAGTTGGGTGATATTCTCAAGCGTGATCGGCTCGCTGGCTTCACGCCATTCGGGTAAGGGCGGCAGCATGGCCGACGTCGGGCGGGACAAATCCAGTGTAGCGGGCGCTGTCGGCGCAGGTGTGCCCCCACAGCCAGCAAGGAGGATGCCCGTGATCATCCACACCGTGATCATCAGGTTACGCCGCAGGTTGCCCCGCAGGTTGTCCAACAGCCTGCGAGCTAGGCGAAGCGCTGTCAATTGAAGTTGAATCATGTCAGGTCCGGCAGGTTTCAGGAAGTTGATGCAAATCAGGCGTCAGGTTCATCAGTCTCATTATCATCGTCGCTGGCTGGTGAATCAGTGGACAGCGGCCCCTCATGCAGATCCATACTGCCGACCAGCAGGCTGTAACGACTGATGTCCTGCAGGCCGCATTCACCCTCAAATGGATCGACCTGTCCACTCTGATTCTGGTCAAACCCTACGGTGATTTTCTCCGCCAGTTCTGATGCTTCAGCCAGCAGCGGCTGCACAGCGTCGAAATCATCACTCGCGATGATATTCTTTTCGACCACCATAAGCTGGTCAGCCCACTGACGCGCATTCGCAATACAGATCCGCATATTTTCGGCATTATTCTGCACCGTGGGTTCGATCCCCGGCATATTGACCGTCATGCCCAGCAGTTCGTCCAGCGTATCGACATACACATACAAACCCTTGCCGGTGCCGGGATTCTGCGGGCCGCCGTTACCATCATAATCGACCATCGTGCCTTCGATGATATTGATCGTATGTTCCGCATGAAGATGCACGCCGCCGATATTATTCGCGCCGGATGCCAGCCCCGCGTGCTGAAGGGCAAAGCGTGCCTCGGTCAGTGCGCTGTCGAGCAGACCTCTGCCCTGAAAACCGTTTTCAGAACCGACCAGCCCTTCATGGAAAATCTGTGTCACTTCAAACGGGAACATACCGCTGTAGAACACATCCCCATTCGGCACCGCATCATCGGGATTGCTGGCGTCCTCTTCGGTGATGATGACCGCGTTCCACTCCGACGGCAGCACCACACGCTCGTCTGACGTGAAGGTCAGCGCCCCGTTTCCGAGCGCATCCAGCGTGACGCGGCCAATCCGCTGCATACTGTTATCACCCGTATTGACCAGCCACGCCACATAGACTTTATCGCTGGCAGGCTGGCGCACATTCTGCACCCGCAGGCTGAGGGTATCCCCCGCATTGCTGGTGCTGCTGAAGCTCATACTGCCGAAAGACGGTCTCGGCGGCACACTGATCACGGTCGGCTGTGCGGCGGCTGTGGCCGCTTCCTGTGCGGCGTCGGTCGCATTCTGCGAGATGATCTGAACGGTCGGATCAATGGCCGGGGGATTATCACGCCCCTGCATCGATAGCAGGAACAGCCCACCGAGAATCAGCAGCGCCAGCAGCGTAAAGCCGCCGATCAGCACGGCGTTACTGCTGTTCTGAACGATGATCGTCGGCTGTGTCCCCGGCGGCGTCATATTGCTGCCCGTAACACTCAACGGCGTCTGGGCGAACATCGGCGTCGGCGCACCCGACAGCGTATCAGAATTTTCCATTCCCGAAGCCGTCATCCGTGCTGTGCCGCCAATTGCGCGGGTATCACTGCCGGAAATAGCCCCTGTATCACTGTGGCGCGGGTTCAGTGCCGCCAGTGATTCGCCGCGATGCAGCGCCCGTGAGAAATCTTCAGCAAATTCTGATGCCGACCAGTAGCGGTCATTGGGATCTTTCGCCAGCACCCGCATCATCACCGGTTCCAGCGCAGTCGGCAGGCTGGGGACCTGTGTAATCACACTGGGGATCGGCGCCTGCACATGCTGAAGCATCATCTGCACGGCGCTTTCGCCGCGATAGGGCTGTTTGCCGGTCAGCAGTTCGTAAATCACCACCCCCAGCGAATAAATATCAGCCCGGTGGTCGGAATTCGCGCTGGCCTGTTCCGGGGCCATGTAAGCAGGTGTGCCGACCACGCCCGTCCCCGTCAGATTAACCGTGCTGTTCGTGATTTTGGCGATACCGAAATCCGCCAGCAGCGCGTTGCCTTCGGTATCCAGCAGGATATTCCCCGGCTTGATGTCGCGGTGAATGATCTCCTGACGGTGGGCATAATCCAGCGCCGATGACACCTGTTTGAGGATGATCTCGATCCGTCTTAGGTCCGCTGGTCCCTTGCGCACCAGACGATCAAGCGATCCGCCTTCGATATACGGCGTGATGAAATAGAGGATTTCATCCATGCTGCCGTAATCGTATAACTGTAGGATATGCGGATGCTGAAGGCGGGCAATCGTGCGCGCTTCCAGTTTAAAACGCTGAATGAATTCTTCATCCAAAGCTGGATGAGGCGGCAGGATTTTTACGGCTACGAGCCGCTCAACAACGTCCTGATAGGCGAGGTAAACGGTTGCCATGCCCCCACTGCCGATCAGTGACCGGATCTCATACTGTCCAAATTTCCGACCGATCATCGATGATGACACAGGAATTCCTCATTTCGTTTTGAATAGCATTGTCTGTTCTGCGATGCGAGATGCGATCTTTTCCCTTACCTCTGATCTGCCGTTCTGCCTGCGCCTCACCCAGC
>CAYNDH010000021.1:2836-19858 GCA_964395665.1 uncultured Anaerolineaceae bacterium | reverse complement strand
TGCTGCGGTCACCCAGCCTGACGGAATCGTTTATGGATAGGCGTACTGTTCGTCAAGTTCAGCACGCAGCGTCAGATAGTTGCGATAGCGGTAACGGCTGATCTTACCATCCCTGACGGCTTCCATGACCGCGCATCCCGGCTCACTGTGATGCGTACAATCCCCGAACTTGCACTGCTCTACAAACGGCGCGATGTCGATGAAGTAGGCATCGAGTTCTTCCGGCTCAATATCCCACATGCTCAGATAGCGGATGCCGGGTGTATCGGCCAGATACCCGCCTTCTTTCAGCTTGATCAGGGCGCTGTCGCGGGTGGTGTGCGTTCCTTCTTCGTGGTAACGGCTGACCGCACGCACTGACCGTCCCAGCCCTTCCTGAATCTGATTCAGCAGGCTCGTCTTGCCCACACCCGAAGGCCCTGTCAGCACCGAGATATGATCTTTCAGCCGTTCGCGGATCTGATCGATCCCTGCACCCTGAATAGCGCTGGTGTACAGCACTTCATAGCCCATATCCCGATAGGGCTGAAAGCGTTCATCCAGACGATTCATCTCGACCAGATCGACCTTGTTCAGGACGATCACCAGCTTTTCGATTTCCGCTCTTTCCCCGGCCACCAGCAGACGATCCAGCAGCATGGAATCCAGCGACGGTTGTGCGACGGCGAATACGAAAAAGGCCTGATCTGCATTGGCGATGATCACGTGTTCGCGCTGGGCTTCACCCGCGCCGCGATTGCCCTCAGTCCGGGCGGCGCGAGAGAAGACGCTGGTGCGCTCTTCTACTGCTTCGATCACGCCCTTGTCGCCTTCTTCATCGTCATGCAGAATTGTGATCTTCACACGATCACCGATAGCAGCAATATCGGATGATTGTGCCTCTTCCATTAAACGGCCACGCAGGCGACAGCGGTAAACCGTGCCATCTGCAACTTCAACCCAAAAGAAACCACTCTGTTCCTGAACGACGAGACCTGGCTCCAAAGGCATTCTCCTTATAAAGTCTGATAGCTAAATGGTCGAAAAACGTGTCAGAATAGAGACAAGCGTCTAATGACGCCCTCTCTGTCGTCATTATACTTGAATTTTGTGAATGCGCGGCGAGTTCCGGCTGTATAGCGCGTAAGAGTGCGTAATAAGGTGTAATAAATCGCCGTGGTTCAGGCGTCCTCAGTGTAAGATCGCCCGCAGCCTGTGCTTCTGGTAATCAGAAGCATATAAACGGGCTGGTGACGTCAGAACTACGGGAAAACGCCGCTCTGACACAACGAAAACCGTCCCTGGACCTATCACATAGACGCGGTACCCATCACTATCGCGTAGGAAGGCACATTGAAGTGGAAACTGAACAATATAACGAACAGGTGAGTGTTGAAACTCCTGTCAATCAGAGCCTTGTCAGTGAAACACCTGCCACCCAGCCACCCGTTCAACCCTCATCACAGGCGAATGCCGCCAGTACCGCCAATACGATTGACGCCAATCGGCTGATGATCAATTATCTGGTGGTGGCGCTCATCTTTCTGGGGATTGGCGTGCTGTTTGGCCGCCTGATCTTCGGCGGGGCGCTGGACGAAGCATCCCTGCGCGAAATTGTGACACAGGCGGTTGCACAAAGCGGCGGTGGCAGTGCTGCCGATGCACAGATGGCGCAGCTTGTGGATGATGATCCGATCATGGGTGCCGAAGATGCACCGATCACGATTGTCGAATTCAGTGACTTCAACTGCGGCTTCTGTGGCCGTTTTGCCAATGATACCTTACAGCGTCTGCTGACCGACTACGAAGGCCAGATCCGCTTCGTTTACCGTGATATGCCGATCATCGGCGGCCAGAATTCGGTCGAAACCGCCATCGCCGCCGAATGCGCTGATGATCAGGGACAGTTCATGGGCTTCCATAACCTGCTGTTCAGCGATACCGCCGCCCGCACCCGTGAAGACTTTATCGGCTTTGCCAACGAACTCGGTCTGGACGAAGCCACCTTCACCACCTGCCTGGATGATCCGGCGAAATCCGATGAAGTGCTGCTGGACCTGCTCGACGGTCAGGCGCTGGGGATCACCGGCACGCCGGCTTTCTACATCAACGGACGTTTCATCAGTGGTGCCCAGCCTTACGAGATCTTCAAGACGGTCATTGATCGCGAACTCGAACGCGCCGGAATCGACGTCCCCGTGCCTGCATCGTAGAGGAACCTCACGCCCTTCCTTACAGGGTGAGGTATTTAATTCTCGGTTCAGGTCTCTACGGTCGGACAGGGCAGGCCCTGTCCCTACATTCCGCGTATGTTCACTCATACACCTTGTAGGGACAACGCCTGCGTTGTCGGGCGCTTCTAGAAGGAATCAACCACAGAGTCCTGTTTTTTCCCTTTTCCTCGCAGCAGAAGGCGGATGCTCTTCCCGCCTTCTGCGCCCTGGGGGAAAGGGAAGCTTGCGAAGCATGCAGGGAAAGGGGGCTTTTAGAGGTTTTATCCGTTCGTCTCCGGCACATCACCATCCTGCCCCTCATCAATCACCGCGACTGGCTCCACGTCTGCCAGATCCCGCGACACTGTATCATCATCATGCCGGTCGATCTGATACGGGACCGTCGTCACAACGACATTTTCCATATGGCCCAGAGCGACGTTAAACAGCAGCGCACTGTTCTGATGCATCGCCTGTTCCCAGAAGTTCGGCATCACCAGATGGCCCATGATCACATGCACAAAACTACCGGGAACTTCGGTCTGCACATGACGGATATAATCCTGAATCGGCTCCATCATGTGGCGATAGGGCGACTCAATCAGCACAAGTTGACCCTCACCGATGCGCTGTTCCCATTTCAACTGCGTCTGCTCGGCACGTTCAGGATCAATCGCGACATGCACCGCCTGCCACGGATGCCCCAGTGACTTCGCAAAATTGACCATGCGGATCGTCTCGGCGTGGACCTGATCAACCAGGATGATCGTCTGCACCGGACGGGTTTCGACTGTACCGGCGTGCTCACGGCTCAGGACGCGGGCCACATCCTGATAATGGTGGTGAATGCGCGAGAAGATCAGCACAATGCACGGGATCAGCAGCACGATAATCCATGCGCCGCTGGTGAATTTCGTCACGGCGAACACCAGCATGACGACGAATGTACACACCGCCCCCAGCCCGCTCACCAGAATCTTGTGCCACCAGTGCGGATCATAGACGATGTGCGTCTCAAGGCTGTCGATCTTCTCACCGGGTTTCAGATGCCCCGACCGCCAGAAGCGCCGCACCATACCCGTCTGTGAGATGGTGAAGCTCATGAATACGCCGACCGCGTACAGGGGGATCAGGGCGCTGATGCGTGCCTGTGCCACCACCACCAGAAACGCCGCCGACACCGCCAGCAGCAGAATCCCCCACGAGAACACCAGACGGCTGCCCCGATAGGTCATCTGACGCGGCAGGAAGCCGTCCCCCGCCAGCAGCGCCGCCAGCCGTGGGAAGTCCGCATAACTGGTATTGGCCGCCATCAGCAGGATCAGCGCCGTACTGAACAGCACCACCCGCCACAGCAGGCTGTTCTCGCCGAAGACCGCTCGCCCTAACTGCGAGATCACGGTTTCGTTTTCCAGTGGGATCGCGTGTACCTGATTCGTCAGAAAGGTGATCCCGATAAACAGCACGATCAGGATACTGCTCATCCACATCAGTGTGACCGCCGCATTATGGCTGCGCGGTTTCTTAAAAGCCGTAATCCCGTTCGAGATCGCCTCAATACCGGTCAGCGCCGTACACCCGCTGGAGAATGCCCGCAGCACCAGAAACAGCCCCAGTGAGGTGATCCCGCCGTGGTGTTCCTGCATCTCATGGAATGACTCAAGCTGCATCTCGGTCGGGACCAGTTCTTCCAGTGTGCCAGTCAGATACCGGATCAGCCCGACGCCGATCATGAACATCATCGTCCCCAGAAAGAAATACGTCGGCACAGCGAAAATACGCCCGCTTTCCTTCAGGCCGCGCAGGTTGACGATCGTCATGATCAGGATGACCGTCAGCGCCATCAGCACGCGGAAGGGCAGCAGGTCCGGGAACGCCGAGATGATCTGCGCCACACCCGAACTGATGCTGACCGCAACCGTCAGCACATAATCCAGCAGCAGCGCGGCCCCGGCAATCTGTGCTGGGACTTCCCCAAGGTTATCGCGTGCGACGATATAGGCCCCGCCGCCACCCGGATAGGCGTAGATCGTCTGCCGGTACGACAGCGTGACAATCGCCAGCAGCGTGGCAATCGCGATCGCAATCGGCATCGACAGGCTGAAGATCGACATGCCGTTGACCTGTGCATCCCACAGGGTAGTGGCCCCGGCCCCGACCGCAAGGCCAAGGATAATCAGGATCTCTTCGGTCGCATAAGCCGTCGAAGATAAAGCATCCGAAGCGAAAACCGCCAGACCCACAGGTCGGCTGATCGATTGGTGTTCCAGGTCATGGGTGGCAATAGGCGCACCGACAAGCCAGCGCCCAACATTTACTCTCACAGCAAAAACCCCTTTACAGGATCAGACTGCCGAAGGTTGACTTAGGAAAAGCGTATGGAGTTTTCAGGGTGTGTCATGAAGATGGCGGAACTGCGCTGTAGCTTTAACCTGCAAGCTTCAAGCAGCAAGCTTCAAGCAAAAAGCGTCACGCTGTACAGGTCAGGGAATCCAACCCGACCGGGTGGTTATCGACCTAACCGCCGGGGGGAGAATGATTGTGGGCAGTATCCTGTTGGATAGCGACAGGGGCAATCTGTGAAGTGAAACGCTGAAGTGGAGACACAAGGTTCGTCCTGGTTAAGATCCATCAGGATTTTGATGAAATCTTCCATTCAGAATAGCAGACTCCGTATGGCTGTCAATAGTAATCGGCTGCATCCCTGTCTCTCTGCCACAGCCAGCATTTTGTAGGGACACGCTTCAGCGTGTCCGGCGTGTCCGGCGTGTCCAGCGTGTCCGGCGTGTCCGGCGTGTCCAGCGTGTCCGGCTGTCCGGCGTGTCCGCCAGGTCTATAAACTCTTGGACCTATGCGTAACACGTCTCCACCGTGGAGAAGCGGACGGTGAATCAGCTTTGCATGCTATCCGGGGGTAAGGGCGCCTTTTCCACCACAGGGATTTTGGGTCCACTTCGTTAGAAAACCCGAACCGCACCAATAGAACAACTGTGCTATGATAGCACATACAAAACACACCCGTCCGCCACTATTTGCCAGACTCTGTTGACGTTTCGATTATCATGCGACTCTGCAAGCTCGTTTGTGTAGGGGCGGACCTGTGTGTCCGCTCGCAGCGCCCTATAACTGTCGTTATGGTGTATGAAGAAGTGGAGCCTTGTTGCTGCTGCACATAAATTTAGTGCGGCAGCAGCAGCAGCAGCAACAACACATGATGCTGCACTGTCCCGCTTCTGTGTTCGACCGGTTCCCTCCCCGATTTCGGGGAGGGCTAGGGAGGGGTCTTGCAGCGGCGGTACTTTTTTTCGCGCCGCCGCCGCCGCCGCCGCCAACCCTAATCGCTGGCCTTGCATGGGTTGGACAGTGTGCCGATCCTGTCAATCGTCACACTGACGGTATCGCCATCCTTCAGGAAGCGCGGGGGCTTCATCCCCTTGCCCACACCGGACGGCGTCCCGGTCAGGATCACATCACCCGGCTCAAGTGTGAAGGTCTGCGAACAGTAGGCCACCAGATCATAAACGCTGTGGATCATGTCGCTGGTATTGCTGTCCTGCATCACCTCATCGTTGACCATCGTTTTAATCGCCAGATCCTGCGGATCGGAGATCTCATCGCGGGTGACGATCACCGGCCCAAGCGGGCAGAACGTGTCCATGCCTTTTGCGCGTTCCCACTGCGATTCAGCATCCTGTAAATCACGCGCCGACACATCATTGGCGATGGTGTAGCCGAAGATATAATTCGGTGCTTCTTCCGCCGTGATGTCCTTACCACGCCGCCCGATCACAATCGCCAGTTCCCCTTCCCAGTCCACCTTGTCAGTGATTGACCGCTTCCATGTGATCGCATCACCCTGACCGATCACACTGGATGAGAACTTGGAGAAGATCAGCGGGGCTTCCGGTACATCATTTCCGAGTTCCGCAGCGTGTGCGGCGTAATTGCGCCCTACGCACAGGATCTTGCCGGGATACAGCGGGGCATGGATCCTGCATTCCGCAATCGGGAAGCGCTGGCTGATGACACCCGGCGTAATACCACTTTCGATCAGATTCAGCAGTGAGGTACTCCATGACGATGCGATGATCTCTTCACCCTCAATCACACCGATCCGGTTGGCCTGTCCACGGTGAGTAAAAACCACGATTTGCATATGATTGCTCTTTCTGTTGATAAACCATCTGTCCTCTGTTGATGTCGATTGTAACGGGTGATTGCAGAGTGTCCACTTTCAGCGCCTGCTCCACCTTGGAAGTCATAAGTATTTTAGGCCATTCTGATGATGTTAGCGGGCTTTTGTTGCCGCTTTCCCCTCGTCTGGTATGATTCCTGCATTCGTACATGAGAGGGGGAAACCTGATGACTCAAATCGGTATCATGATTGAAGGGCAGGATGGGCTGAACTGGACACGCTGGAAGCGTATTCTGCAGGCCGCAGAGGATTTCGGATACCAGTGCGTCTTCCGCTCCGATCACTTTACCAATCCCAACCCACCCGATAAAGACTCGCTTGAACTGTGGGTGTCACTGACCTATGCCGCCAGCCACACCCAGCGCATCGAATTCGGGCCGTGTGTCGCACCCGTCACCTTCCGCCATCCATCTATGACCGTCCGTATGGCCGCGCAGGTCGATGATCTTAGTGAAGGTCGGCTGATCCTCGGCATGGGCGCAGGCTGGCAGGATCGTGAGCATCATAATTTCGGCATCCCGTTCTATGACTTCACCACCCGTTACGAGATGCTCGAAGATGCGCTGGAGATCACCAGTCAACTGCTCGAAAGCGACTCGCCGGTGACGTATCAGGGCAAACATTTCTCGCTCGATGAGGCGATTCTGCTGCCCCGCCCACAGCGCAAAACGCCGATCATGATCGGTGGCAAAGGGCCGAAGAGGACCATACCGCTCGTCGCGCAGTATGCCGATGAATGGAACGGTGTCTTTATCTCACTCGAAGATTATCGTGACCGCACCCAACTCCTGAACGAACTACTGCGCGAGAACGGACGTGATCCCGGCAGCGTCAAGCGTTCACTGATGACGCAGATCATCTTCGGCAAGGACGACGCCGCGCTGGATGCCCGTCTCGCCGCACGCGGACATGATCGGAGCAAAGTCGATGAACTGATCGCACGCGGCCTGATCGTCGGCACACCCTCCGCCGTAATTGATCAGCTTGGCGCATTCGCAGAAGCCGGTGTAGAGCGTTTCGCCCTGCAATGGATCGATCTGGACGACATCGACGGCCTGGAACAGGTCGCACGCGATGTCCTGCCGCATTTCCATCAGGTTTGATGAGTGGCGATTGAGAACCGCTGTTAAAAGGTGATGAATCAGTACCGCGCTGACCATCCATAGGGCAGGAGATTACCCTGTCCTGATGCTTTTCAGAGCCGTGATCTTGTCACCTCATACTCATTAATTCTTAATAGGATGACCTGATGATATTCATCGTTGACGAAGTACACTTGTTTCCGGTGTTATACGTCATGCCTTCGGCTAAAACGCTTGGAGTTGAAGTATAGCAGAGTATAATTCCGGTATAAGTAATTCTCGGGCTTCAGAGACAATCAACAGGAGTTAACATCATGAAATACCTCAGCCATCGTCTTTCAGCAGCTATGTGGTCCAGAGTCCTGCTGCTTTGGCTTATCCTCGGCATCGGATCTTTAGTCGTAGGCGGCGTCGCATTAGGGTTAGGCCGCTTCATCCAGGATAATATTCGTGCTGAACTGGAAACGCAGCAGATCTCCTTCCCCGCGGAATCAGCACTCACCGACGCTGAACGGGCCATTCCGGGTGTCGTTGAAAATGCCGGGCAGCCGCTGATGACGGGCAATCAGGCCAAGGTTTATTCAGAATACATCGGACTGCACATGAACGAATCTGCTGAAGCCGCTGGCTATCCGGGTTCTGCCTATGCGACACTGGGCGGCCCACAGCGCGAGTGGAGAACAGCAGTCGCCACAGCTCGCGAAGCTGGTGATGAAGAGGCACTTGCTGAAGCAGAGGCTCAGTTAGCATCTGTCACAAACCTGCGTAACACGATGCTGACCGGTAGCAACCTGCGCGGTAACCTGCTCGCCGCCTTCGGTTGGGATAATGTCGCCACAGGTGTTATTGTCGCAGGCGTAGCCATTCTGGCACTGTCGCTCGTGTTCTTCGTCCTGTTCTTCTATGAATGGCGTCGCGGTCACCTGCCAGCGACCGAGGCATAGTTTCAGGATTAGGTCGCACCGGGGCAGGCGACTGCCCACTTTAAACAGACATTGATCGATACCCCCGTAGCTCTCGGCACACGGGGGTATTTTTAACTAAAGTTGCTTGAACAGGCCGTTTGAATACAGGCCGATTCAGGGTAAAATAGAACAAATTTCCAACAGTTATTGACCTCAATCTGACAATGGTATTCCAAGCCCCTGAGAATGTTGAGCGCATCCTTGCTTCACTGCCGATGAAGCCGGGCTGCTATCTCATGAAAGACGAAAACGGCAAAATCATCTATGTTGGCAAAGCCAAGAAACTGCGTCATCGCGTGCGTAGTTACTTCACGCCCAATGCCAATCTGGAAGCCAAAAAGCTGCTGATGCGCACCCTGATCACGGATATTGACGTGATCGTGACGGACAGCGAAGTGCAGGCGCTGATCCTTGAAGAGACGCTGATCAAGCAGTACAAGCCGCGCTTCAATGTCATGATGAAGGATGACAAGCGCTATCCGTACATCCGCGTCACATGGCAGGACCCGTTCCCCAAAGTGGAGACCACGCGCCGCATTCTGAAGGATGGCAGCCGTTACTTCGGCCCCTATGCCGCGATGTGGGCGGTACAGAATACACTGCGCGTGCTGCGGAAGGCATTTCCATATCTGACCTGCGACCGTGTGATCACCGGGACGGATGAGCGCGCCTGTCTGTTCTACGACATCGGCCTGTGTAACGCGCCGTGCATCGGCAAGGTCGATCAGATCCAGTACCGGCAGATGATCAGCGAACTGATGGATGTGCTGGGCGGGAAATCTGAAGGTGTGATCGCCCGCCTGACACGTGAAATGCAGAACGCATCCGAGAATATGAACTTCGAGCGGGCCGCCGTGATCCGCGATCAGCTCAAGGCAATCGAGTACATCACACAGCGTCACCGCGCCGTCAGCCCCAGGATGACCGATCATGATGTGATTGCGATTGCCCGTGAAAACAGCGATGCGATGGTGCAGATCATGTTCATCCGCAACGGTAAACTGATCGGCAGCGACTCGCGCCGTCTGGATAATGCCGAAGGCGAAACTGATGATGTGGTGCTGAGCCAGTTTGTCACCCAGTTCTACAGTGATGCCGAAGAAATCCCGCGTGAGCTGATTCTGCCGAGCCACATTGAAGAGTCACGCATCATCGAGCGCTGGTTGAGCGACAAACGAAGCAGCAGTAAAGTTGAGATCACCGTCCCCCAGCGCGGAAACAAAGCCGATCTGGTGAAGATGGCGCAGGAAAATGCCACCGAAGCCCTGCGGATGATGAAGGCGCAGTGGCAGATGGATACGACCAAACAGGAAACGGCGATGGCCGAGCTTCAGGAACATCTGAAGCTGCCGAAGATCCCGAACCGCATCGAATGTTATGACATCAGCACTACACAGGGGACGGCCATCGTTGCCAGCCGGGTGGTATTCGTGCAGGGTGTGCCGAAGAAGAGCGAATACCGCCGCTTCAACATTCGCACGGTCGAACACGAAGGCTCGGATGATTACCAGTCGATGCGCGAAGCCCTCACACGCCGCTTTTCACGTTATCTGACACTGAAGGACGAGCCGGTGGTAAATGTCCCCGGTAAGCAGGATCGTGATGAGACATGGCGTCTGCTGCCCGACCTGCTGCTGATCGACGGCGGCAAGGGTCAGCTTGGCGTCGCGATTGAGGTGCTGAAGGAATTCGAGCTGTTCGATCAGGTCCCGGTGGCATCACTGGCAAAGCAGTTTGAGGAAATCTATCTGCCGTTTCAGCCAGACCCGATCATCCTGCCGCGCCGTGGGCAGTCGCTGTATCTCGTCCAGCGCATCCGTGACGAAGCGCATCGTTTCGCGATCACCAGCCACCGCAACCGCCGTGACAAGCAGAGTATGGTCAGCCTGCTGGACAGCATCCCCGGCGTCGGGCCGAAGAAACGCAAGGCGCTGCTTAGTGCCTTCGATCATTCTATTGACCGTATCCGCAAGGCCAGCATCGAAGAACTGACGACGGTTAAAGGCATCAACGCGCAGCTTGCGGAGACGATCAAGGCGGTGCTGTAGTTACACAGATCACCTGTCCCACCGTACTATTCGCGTCAAATGCGGCGTTGCGTTTATAGTCTGGGACTATATACCTAACTGAGCAGCGAATTTAACAGAAACAGCGCTCCGGCAGCAGCTCCGCCGTAAATCCATGAGCGCGAGAAAATAGTGTTGAAGTGGATCAGCGGGTGATGTCTCAGCAGCGTGTGGGCCACAGCGTGCAGAATGAGGAAGACTGCCAGCCCTTGCTGCACAACAGACATATGCAGTCCTGCCAACAAGCCAAATACCAGGGGCAGATGTGCCGCGACAAACCAGCGATAAGCCGCTGTGTCGTTCATTCCCATCCAACCCAGAAAGAAACGCCATTCCTGCTGCTGAACAGCATCCAACTCGTGCAGTATAAAGGCACTTAACCCGACCAGAATGAGAAAATCGGCAGTGGTCATTTCAATACCTGCCGATTTCCTTGTGTGGCAAGTGTGGCAAGAAAAATGCGCTGAAGCGGGGCTGCATGATCATAAAGCAGCATTGTAAGCATTCGCTGCAAGTGTGCGTGTTCATCCGCAGACAGCAGCGATATGCACGGCAGAGCGAGCATGCTGCTCAGTATGGGGACGACTGAACTGGTTGGTAGTTCTGATAGCCACGCCTGCGCCTGCCGATCGTCCGCCGTCAGGTCAGCGAGTGCCAGATAACGTTCCAGCCACAGGATCAGCTCGTGTTGATGAGGCAGCAGTCGTCTGGACATCAGGCTTACGGCTGTTTCCCAGAAGTCGATGTGTGCCGTGGTCTGTAGGTAGCAATCCAGTTCATCCAGTGCAGCACCCTCCACATTCAACAGTACATCAGTCAGGCCGCTTGCTGCTGGACGAAGTACAATATCGACTACAGCACGGGTAGAAACGGCTGGGCTGGCGGTGAATTCCGTCCCGTTTAGCACGGAACGAATGCGTGCCTGCTGTCGTTGGAGATGGTCAATCTGAGCGTTGAGTTCGGCATCGCGCTGTATCAGGAAGCGCTGGAGATCGGTGTCTGGGTCGCCACTGTGTAGAATAAACTGGATTTGCCGCAGCGTCAGCCCATAGCTTTGCAAGTGGCGGATGGCTTGCAACTGGCGCATCTCAGCGGGGGTATACAGCCGATAGCCGTTCACATCACGCTGTGGTTCCTCCAGCAGACCGACAGCATGATAATGGCGGATCGTTTTTGCCGTGACGCCGAGTAGTTCAGCGGCCTCACTGATGGTAAGTTTGAGAAGGTTCATAGCACCTGCTTCAATGAATAGATACTGATACCAGCACCCAGCATAGCGCCTGCCCTTACGTCAATGTCAACGACAGGGTATGAGAGCGGGATGAGAAACTGACTTCGGTACAGGCCCTCGCTTTATACAGTCCGATGCGATTACTCTACCTGTCCCGCCACTATTCGCGTCAAATGCGGCGTTGTGATTATAATCGGAGTTATCTAACGAGTTCCCAACACGGCGGAGCGAAGGGCGGTAAGGAATGGCGGCACGAAATTCCTGGACGACTTCAGGAAAATTATGGATCGGGTTGAGCGTGGCAGTGACAATGCTGGCGATCATCGCCGCATTTGGTACGCAGACGCAGCCGAGTGAAGCGCAGAACGGGGACCCGGCGACCGAAACGCCGACCCTGACATCGACATTCCTGACCGTCATCACGCCGACCTTTACGCTGATTCCCGGCATCACACCGCAGGCGACGCTTCCCTTACCCACGACGCCGACGCCGTTTCCATCACAGACACCGCAGGGTTTTGTGCCGACGACGGCAGTCCCGCGTTCGCCCACCGCAACGCTGGCGAACTGCCTGACGCCGCTCGACTTCCGTGTAGGGGATACGATCGTGCTGATCGGTGGTATCAGCATCCGGGCGCAGCCGAACCCTGACAGCGCCCTGCTGATCCAGTTCCCGGACCGGCGCGAATTCACTATCGTTGGTGGGCCGGTCTGCCGTGACGGTTTCAATTACTGGCATATTCAGGGCCACGGGCTGACCGGATGGGCCGCTGAAGGCCGTATTGATGTCTACTGGATGTCGCTGGTGCGCCGTTCGGGAGAGCCGCTGGTCCCATGCCTGACGCCGCTCAAGCTGGTCACTGGCGAGAAATTCAAAATCACGTTTAATGTCCGCGTGCGTGCCGAACCCACACTGGAGAGCTTCACACGGACGGTTGTACCCTCCGGTGATACCGTGACGATCCTTGAAGGGCCGACCTGCGCCGACGGCTACAACTGGTGGAAGGTGCGCGCCGTTGTCCTTGGTGTGACCTATGACGGCTGGATGGCTGAAGCCAGCCGCGCCCGCACCCAGACCTATATCAACCCGCCGACCCGCGAACCGGGCAGCATCTGCGACTTCCCGCTGTATCTCGATATCGGGGAACGTGTGCGCGTGATCTATAACGATGGCATCCCCAAGCGGCTGCGCTCTGCCCCCAGCACCAGCGCCCCGGTCCTGTACGAATTGATTCAGGAAGTGCCGATGATCATCATCGGTGGGCCGGTGTGCGCGGATACCTATAACTGGTGGCAGGTGCGGGTCCTCGCCAGCACTGAAGTCATTGGCTGGATAGCGGAAGGCGGCCCGGCGCAGTACTGGATCGCCAAGAATCAACTGCCTTAAGCCGTTTATCGGGATCACCTGAAGGGGCGACGACAGCAGTCGTCCCTTTTGTTTTGTGCTTATTTTCGACGTGTTTTCTACCGTGTCCACAACTGACGATAGAAATCGGCCAGTTCTGGTGTGAGATGCTGGCGAAGCGCTTCAACAGTACGGATGGTCTGGTGCAGCCAGTCGCTCTCGTGGGTGAGTTCGTAAACTTCTTCCGCGCTGAGCCATGCGATCTCTGAATGTTCCTCATTCATCCGGACGGTATCACGGTCTGCAATCGTGCAGAAATAGCGCACACCCAGCAGCTCATTTTCCGGAAGCGCCGCGCCACGGTAGAAATGACTGGTCCCGATGACAAACTCGATCTGGACCGTCGCGCCGGTTTCCTCAAGGACTTCGCGGTGCAGTGCCTGTTCGAAGCTCTCACCCTGATCGACGCGCCCGGTGACGCATTCCCATCCGCCCGCCAGGTAATCGCGATGATCTGCTCGTTGCAGGATGAGATAGGTTTCGGTCGGTGGATGGAAGATGACAGCGGCGATCCCGCACATGAAACGTCCGACAGACATCGGTTTCGATCCTTTCGCTGATACCACTATTTGCACGATGTCCCCAGCCTGTCTCCAGCCCTTGCCCTGTGCCGTGCTTAGTGTTTGCTGATAGACATCCGCGATCATGTTCTGTCTATGTTATAGTCTGCTTACGTCTCATTGCCAACTACAAGCGGATATAGAAGCAGGTAAAAAGCGCAGGCGAATAAGGGAGATGAACCATGACGCAGGAAGACCCCAAAAACAGACCGGGCCAGAAATCCGGCGGTGGTGAAGAAGATGCATACGATAGCGATGCCTCTGAACCTGAAGTCCCCAAGCGGGACACCACAGGGAAAGAACCCGATCAGAAGCCGAGTCAGGCCGAAGGTGAACGTGACAAGGCCGATCAGTAAATCCCGCTGATCCTGTTTTGTAAGATGTAGTGATAATGGAGAGCTGACGCAGGTCGGCTCTTTTGCTTGTAGGTGTCTGATTCAGCCCAGGGTTTCAGTGATCAACCTGCACCGTCGTCGCAGAGAAGGTTGATCGCTATAATAACAGCCTTATCTGCATCCGGGATCAGTGATTCAATTGCGTACATTTCCCCTCAAACTTCTGATATTTTTACTGCCCTTTGTTGTGATGGTCGGTGTACTGACAGGCTTTCTGGTGTATATCGGCGAGTCGATGCCGCTGGCGTGGGTGGTACGTACCCAACAGGATGGTGACACATCAGTGCTGTACCGTCCACAGTATGGCAACCGTGATCTGAACTTCAAGCGCCTGAGTATCGAAGCCCGTCAGCCACGTGTGGTGGCGGTCGGATCGTCACGGGTGCTGCAAATGCGCGCCGACCTGCTGACAGAACAGCCGGAAGCATTCTATAACGCTGGCGCACCCGCCTGGCAGTTGGCCCAGGTTGAAGCCCTGCTGTATGGACTCGATGCCGATGCCCTGCCGGACATCCTGCTGCTGGGGCTGGATCAGGTCTGGTTTAATGATGCCTATCAGGGGGATGTGCTGCCCCCGATGGCTGATGATTTCATGCACCTGTGGCAGATCAATCAGGCGGTCGCGCAGGATGTGGTGAAAGACATGGTCGCTGGGCGTCCGCTGACGCTGGAGCAGTGGCTGGCGCGGGCTGATCCCGGTGTTGAGGGTGGCGGCGGTGACAGTATGGCGCTCGGCATCAAGGCGATTGAGAACGGCCACGGCTTCCGGCAGGATGGCAGCGAGCGCTACGGTGATTTTCTGGTCGGCAGGTTCCTGCATCAGCCGACCGAACGCCAGCGCCATCTGGACTGGATGCGCGATGGTCAGCAGATGTATGTCTATGGCAATGTGCCGTCTGAAGCGATGCTTGGGCGGCTGGATGCGCTGCTGGCGTGGTGTGCGGAGCGCGGCATCACGGTGGTCGGATTCACACCGCCGTTTGCGCCTGCGCTGTATCACGAGATGGGGCAGAACGGGAATCACGACTATATCTTTGCGCTGATGCCACAACTTGATGCGCTGTTTGCGAAACACGGCTATCACTTCTTCGATTTCTCCGATGGGGCGCGGTTCGGTGTCGATGACGATTTCTTTGACGGCTGGCACGGCTCCGAGCGGGTTTATCTGCGCTTGTATGCGGCGCTGGTGCGGGAAATTCCAGAGTTGCTCGGCGCGTATACCCATCTCGACACGCTGACGACCATCGACGCCAGTGCGCCGGAAACATGGTACGTGTTCCCTGACTGACGCTTGCCCGACGATGCCGCTGACTGGCGATCCCGGTCAGAATCCCATGCTATAATGCCACGCGACAATTTCAGATCGTTTTAAACCGTCAACAACATTGGAGGGCTTACCTCAATGCGCAAAATGCTTCTGATCTGCGGCCTGTTGGTCACGGGGCTGCTTCTTTCGGCGCTGCCGGTGCTGGCACAGGATGCTACACCCAGTGAACCCAACGGTGAAGTGATTCGCATGGCGACCACGCTCAATCTGCGTGCCACGCCTGCTCCGACCGGGGCGGTCATCGCGGAACTGACCAGCGGAACACCGCTGATCGTGCTTGGCCGGACCATCAATGACACATGGCTGAAAGTCCGCACTACGGACGGACAGGAAGGCTGGGTAGCATCCGGTTATGTTAAGTTCAGCGTGGATCAGGAATCACTGCCGATTCTCGCGCCGGATGGTGTGGCCGTGACACCGTCCAGTGCGCCAGGCACAAAGCCTGAAGCGGCCACAGAGACGGCTGATGCGCCGGACGCGCCACCGGTCAGCGCGGCGGGTGGTGATGCCTTTGTACGGGCGGTGTCGCTCAATCTGCGGGCTGCGCCGACAACACGCGCCGCGATCATCAGCGAACTACCGAACAGTACCGCGCTGGTGCTGCTCGGTCGCACGGCGGACCGCGCATGGCTGAAAGTTCAGACTGGTGATGGTCAGATCGGATGGGTATCCGCCGCGTACATCCAGACGCGGGCCGACATCCCCGCGCTGCCGGTTGATAATGCGCCGGTCACGGTGACGGTGCCCGCCGGAGATGCCCCCGCTGCGCCGTCGAATGTGATTTCAGGCATTGGGGCGACCACCCTGTCGATTTTCCGCAGCGGTCAGCGCCTTGGCAACCGGGCTGATGTCTTCTCGAAAGTCGGAGATAGCATCACCGTTGCTTCGGATGTGTTCGATCCGCTGGGGCGCAGGACGTACAATCTCGGCGCTTATACCTCATTACAGCCGGTGATCGATTTCTATCTCAGGACGACGGCCCGTAATCAGAATTCGTTTGCTAATACCTCACTGGCTGCCGGATCAGGCTGGACGACGGCGACGGTACTTGATCCGAATTTTGCCAGCCCGTCGGAATGCCAGCAGGGGGAAACACCGCTGGCATGTGAGTACCGGCTGACGAAACCGGCAGTCGCGCTGATCATGTTCGGCAGTAACGATGTGCGCTTTCTGGACGGCGGGACCTATGCCGCCAATTTACAGCGCATCGTGCAGATCTCGAAGGACGCCGGTGTGATCCCGGTGATCAGTACGATCCCGACGCGGATCGGCTATGAAGCGCAGGTCGATCAGTTTAACGGCATTGTGCGCGAGATCGCCCGGACGAATGCCATCCCGCTGTGGGATTATCACGCAGCCATGAGCGGCCTGCCCAACAGCGGCCTGGGCGGTGATGGTCTCCATCCGTCGGCGTCTCCGAGTGGGTATGCCGGGGCTGCGGACTTCAACGGCGAGAATCTTCAGGCTGGCTATGTGATTCGCAATCTGACGGCGCTGCAGGTGCTGAATGCGCTGTACCGTCAGGTGCTGACGCGCTGAAGCCAGTACCGATCCTGATCAATTGATGGACACCGCAGACGACCTGCCCGTAGCAGACGACCTGC
>CAYNDH010000021.1:0-2736 GCA_964395665.1 uncultured Anaerolineaceae bacterium | reverse complement strand
CCTGCTCTTAATAGAGGTGTAGGTCGTCTGTTTTTTATTGCGTTGAGTCCTGTGCGCGAAAATTGCCCCATGCTTGCGTGTGATGTTATACTCGCATCGAATACACAAACGAAAATCACACAAACGCACCACGGTTTTAATTATTCACGCAGTTCAGGTTACTGAAGCTTTTCGACAATTAATCAAAGAACCGGGATGAGAGACGCCCATGTCGGAATTTAAAACGTTTGATGCAGTCGTCCACGAAGTCGCGGCGCTGCCGGTGATGCTTCCACCCAGGCTGATCGGTCGCGAAGCAGCGCTGGCACAGGTCTACGCCCATCTGAAAGAGAATCGGTCGGTTCTCGTGCATGGTGATCCTGGTGTCGGCAAGACGGCACTGGCCGCCACACTCGCCAGCGCTTACGCACAGCAGCCAAGCGGTGTGCTGTGGCTCAACGTGGATGAAGATCCGCTGGAGTCGCTGCTGGTCCGGGTGGGGCGTGCGTATGAAATCGATGAGGTGGTGAACTCCGACAACCCGACAGCGATGGTCGGGGCGGTGGGGGCGGCGCTGACACAGCATAAGCCGCTGCTGGTGCTGGATGGCAAAATCGATGCACAGGTGGCGTCCAAGTTCATCAGCCGCTGTGCGGATCAACTGCCGGTGATGATTGTCAGCCGGAATGCGATTGAAGGACCGTGGGCAGCGGTCGAACTCGATATACTCGAACCGCCGCAGGCCGTGCAGATGTTCAAAAGTGAAGCGGCGCTGACCGATGACATCCACGATCAGGCGATTTTGTCGCTGGTCGGGCTGCTTGATCACCTGCCGTTCGCGATCAGTGTCGCATCGCGGGCGATGCTTGCCAGCAAACAGACGCCGCCGACGTACAGCACGGTGATCTCACAGGCGAAAAATACATCTGGCGGGGATAGTGCGGCGGCTGCGCTTGCATCCAGCTTTGCCAATCTGAACGGCGCATTACAGGGGCTGATGCTCATCATGGGGGCAACCCCACGCGGGGAAGCGTCAGCCGATCTGGTCAGCATGATCAGCGGTGCACCGGTCGAGTCGATCCAGCAGGCGATGACACTGCTGGCACAGCTTCGTCTGGTGGAGCGCATCACCCGTTACGGTGAACCGTATTACCGCCTGCACACGATCACGCATGATTTCGCGCAGTCACGGCTGCGGCTCTCGAATCGGCTGGAAGATCTCGAAACCAAAGCGCGTGATGCGATTCTGGCATACGCACAGCGCCACTCGGACAGCGGTGATCATCATGCGCTGGCAATGGAACTGACTAATTTCATGGTGCTGGCGCGTTGGGCCAACAGCAGCCAGCAGCGTGAAATCGCCAACCAACTGGTCAGCACCCTGAACAGCGACCCGGATTTCGTCGGTGCCTATGGGCTGAATTTCGAATTGAGCAGGATGCGCGACATCGGCGGTGCGCAGGCGTTCCCGGCGTATCCAAGTGAAGCGCTGACTGCGCCGGAAGATGAACTGCTGTCGGCTTTGAATGATGATGATGATGATGACAGCGTGCCGATCTCACGCACCAGCCCCCTGCTGGCTGATGATTACGACGACGATGATGATGACGATGACGCATACGATTACGACGGCGGTGACGATTATGCCGACGATGATGATTACGATGACGAACTCGGTGACATCGACGACGAGATCGCGGCGCTGCTGGATGCGGACGATGAGGAGCTTGAGACGGTTGAGGATGACAGCGACCTGTATGAGCCGGTGACGGAAGTGAATGTCGCGCCGCCTGCCATCCCGGTGCCGGTCGATGATCTGGATGGGCTGCGGGCATCACTGGCACAGGCGCGTCAGGCCGGGGATCAGGCCAAGCAGCTTGAAATCCTGCGGGCAACTGGCCGCCTGCAAACCTCACAGCATATGGAAACTGAAGCGCTGATCACCTACAGCGAAGCCCTGTCGCTGTATGAAGAGCAGGATGACCGGGAACATGTGCTGGAAATGCTCGATATGCTCTCGGCGCTGATGGTCAAAACCGAGAACGCACAGGCGGCGGTGGTCAATGCCGGACGCGGCCTCAAACTGGCAGAGGAATTAGGCGATTCGATCACGCGGCTTCAGCTTCTGCTGACGCTGGGGGATGCCCGTCAGCAGCTTGGTGAAAGCGAAGAGGCGATCCGGGTCTATCAGCAGGCACTGGAACTGGCACGTACATCAGATGACACGCAGCATGAGGCGATCATCCTTTACAAGCTCGGATATGCCGAGCTGGACAGCGGTGATGCGGACTCGGCGGTCGAGATGCTGGAGCAGGCGCTGTCGCTGTTCAAGGCCCAGAAGCGGCGCAGTTATGAGGGTCGTGTATTGGGAGCGTTGGGTTCTGCCTATGGTGAGCTTGACCGCTGGGCAGAGGCGATCAACTTCCACATGTCGGCGCTGTATATTGCCCGTGAAGTCAGTGACAGGGACGAAGAAGCGCTTCAGCTTACCAGCCTGGGATATGCCAGCTTGCAGGCCGATCAGCTCGGTCAGGCGCTGCTGCGCTATCGTCAGGCGCTGCATCTGGCGTATGAGAGCAGCAATCGCAATAATATCGTCGCGACACTGGTGGATCTGGTGCGGCTGCTGCTGCGGAGTCCGCGTCACCTGAAAGTTGCCGAACTGCTGATCGATGATGCGCTCAATTATGAGTCGTATGACAAGGATGTGCGGCAGTTGAAAGAGCGCGTGACGAATGAGCTGATGCTGGCCGAATC
>CAYNDH010000020.1:38179-39758 GCA_964395665.1 uncultured Anaerolineaceae bacterium | reverse complement strand
ATCACCACTGGACCAGCAGCGACTCCATCGTCAGGCCGGGGCCGAACGCCATCATCACGCCATAATCCCCCGGCTGCGGATCACCAGATTGCAGGATGCGCTCAAGGATGAACAGCACGGTGGCCGACGACATATTGCCGTAATCGCGCAGGGTATCAAATGAGAACTGCGTCTGCTCGTCAGTGAGTTCCAACTGCTGCTGGATGTACTCGACGATCCGCTGGCTGCCGGGATGAATGGCCCAGAATTTCACATCACGGTGATGCAGGCCGTGCCGTGCCAGCAGTTTGTCCATAAACCCACAGATATTCGCCGCCAGCACATCCGGTACATAGCTCGAAAGATACATGCGGAAGCCGTGATCGGTCAGGTTGAACGCCATGTGATCCAGCGTCTGATAATCACAGTAGGTCTCGGCGTCGATGATCTTCGGCATGGGGGCAGAACCCTGACTGCGACCCAGCACGGCCATCGCCGCACCATCGGCAAACAGTGAGGTCGAAACCACGCTCTCGGCAGCATCGTCAAACTGAAGGTGAAGCGTGCAGAGTTCGAGTGTCAGCACCAGCGCCAGATGTTCAGCTTCTGACGGCTGACCGTGCATCGGGTGACAACTCTCCAGTGCGCGGCGGATGCCGGGAAACGCGCCATAGCAGCCCATCCCCAGAATACAGGCGCGGGTCAGGCTGGCAGGCATCCCCAGACGACCAGCCAGCAGCAGGTCAAGCCCCGGTGTATTGAAGCCGGTACACGAGACGACGGTAAACGAGCCAATCTGCCCCGGATCAATCCCGGCATCATCCAACCCGGCACGGATCACCTGCTCGCCCAGTGTCACGGCATATTCCATATAGCGGTCATTGCGCTGTTGGGTCGTTTTCGGCGTCAGGAAGTAATCCGGCGGCACAACCGAATAACGAAAGCCGACGCCAGAGCGATTCATCACGGCGCGCACGGCACGTTCCCGCCGACTGCCCTGCCCGCGCAGCAGTTCGACATAAAAATCGGTGATCTCTTCCTGTGGATAGCACTGATCCGGGACGCCGGTCCGTAATGCGAGAAATGCAGTCTGATCCATGGGTTTACCTGTTCCGCCTCATCGTTCTGCTAACGTTAAATCGCGTGTCTGATGCACAATAAAATCACCCAGTATCGGCAGCGTATTCATCAGCCGCAGGCCGGGTGTCAGCAGTGCCGGACGCAGCATCACAGCCTGAAGCACACGCCCCAGCCGCAGACGCATGGCAAAGGTCCGCCGCCATGTACGGGCATAATCGCGCAGCATGGCTTCACCGGTCACGTCACCGCGCAGCCAGCGCTCGACGGATCGCGCCGCCAATGCCCCGCTGTGCAGGGCCATCGCCATCCCATCACCAGCCAGCGGTGCGATCATCCCGGCGGAGTCTCCGGCAAACAGGATGTCATCCTGCACCGCGCCTTTGGTCATAAACGGGATCTGACTGATACTCAACCAGTCATCTTCAACCGGCACAGCCTGACGGAGCCATGCGCCCAACACCGGATTCTGTTCGCCAATCCACCTGATAAACCGGTCGATGTCTGCCAGATGCCCCGCTGC
>CAYNDH010000020.1:34041-38079 GCA_964395665.1 uncultured Anaerolineaceae bacterium | reverse complement strand
CGCTGCGTGCTGAAACACATCCTGCCGCACCAGCAGACAGACATTCGCGCTGTGGTCTTCGACTTCCGACATGCCGCAGTAGCCACCGGGGAAGATATGCAGATCCAGATGCTGCGGTAAGGGCGGCCCGTTGAAATGCCGCTTCAGCCCGATATACGGCTGCGGCTGACTGAAAAACGGACGCTTCAGCGCACGATCCAGCGGACTGCGTTTGCCATGTGCAGCGATCACACTGCGGGCGGTGATCGTCTGCATCTGATCTGCACCACCAGCGCCGCGCACCGTCAGCGTGAACCCATCCGCCAGCGAACCCTTCATCGAGCTGACGCGGCATTCGGTCCGAAGCTGCACCCCCTGGCGGACCGCCTCATCGACCAGCGCGGCATCCAGCGTATAACGGCTGATACCAAGCGCCGGTTTAGGGAACGTGGTGCGCCACTCGGTCCCATCCGGCGCGGTAAGGCGCACAGTATGCAGGTTCACCGGGTGATGCTGATGCAGCACATCCAGAAAGCCGGAGTCTGCGAACAGTGCAGCGCATTCCGGCGACAGAAATTCTCCACAGACCTTATGGCGCGGGTAAGATCCGGCTTCCAGCAGCAGCACATCATGCCCCTGCTGCGCCAGTGTGATCGCGGCATGGGCGCCAGCCAGCCCTCCACCGATAACGGCCACATCAGTCACGGTCGCGCTCCATCATCTGCGGCGCTTGTGGCTTTTCGATGATCAGCGTCATACGCCATGGGAAATGCACGCTCACCCGCGCCTGATCGAAACCGGCGGCGCGTGCCAGTGTCAGCAGTTCATCCGGACGATAGGCGCGGCGGACCGAGAGCAGCCCGTCATGGAAGGTGACCGGGTGGCGTGCGAAAACCGGTCGGACAAGGTGAAAGGCGGCCAGCGGCAGATGCCCACGCATGAGATCGCTCATCACGACGGCGCACCGCGCACAGCGATACGCTTCGCGCAGCAGGTCGATGATCTGCTGCGGGGCCAGATGATGCAGAAAGAGGGACGAAATCAGAAAGTCGATGCTGTCAGCGGCAAACGGCAGCGCCAGCGCATCGCCCTGAATGCGGTGGATGCCGGATATTCTATGCAGATCGGGCGACGCGGCGTTCAGATGGCGCATTTCCAGATCCAGCGGGATCACCGTGAGGCCGAGGCGCTTTCGCTGCGCCCAATACGCCAGCATCCGCGCAGTATCGCCGGAACCGGCACCCAGATCGACCAGTGACAGCGCCGTTTGATCCACCGCCGTCTCACCCGCCGCCGCCCGTGTGATCAGCGGGTACAGGTGGCGCGTCAGGGCGCGATACCCGCCCAACCAGCGGTTGATGCGCGTCATCTCGGCCAGATTGACGGCCACATCCGCCGCAGTGCCGACGCCCTGTTCCAGCAGTTCGAGCTGATCCGAGCGCGGCGGCACGAGAAAGCGGCGCTGCCCGATGCTTAGACCATCATCGACCCAATCCCCCACGGCAGACGCCGCATCTGATTGCAAGTCGACATCCGCCTGCAAGTCGACATCCGCCTGCAAAGCGACATTCAGCTTATGCATCTGCCCCGCGCTCATATGAACCACTCACCACACGGCATAAGACTCCGTGATCTGCTGACCTTTCGATGCGGTGCATTGTAGAAAGTGCAGGTTGCGATCAGAATAAAAGGGCATGAGCGCCGGGTGAATATCACGGGCTGTGACAATGAGCTAAAGTCGATTACCGGAAGCCAAAGCCGAGCAGCAGCAGAAATGCGCCAAATTCAGCGGTTGTCGTCGCCATCAGCAGCACAATCGAGTAAAAGGCGAAGCGATTCCAGCGGGATGGGATGCGCCAATCCCCGCGCAGCGCACGCCCAATCTGCATCAGCGCAACTGGCAGCGGAATCAGATTGAACGCGGCCACCAGCGGCGGTAGGCCGGCGGCTAACGGCGGTAGGCCGACGACCAGCAGCGGCAGCATGGCATAAGACGCGACGATCAGCGCCACATAGAGGTAAGCAGCAGTCTGACCGCCCAGCCGGACCACCAATGTCCGCTTGCCGACCTGCCGGTCGCCTTCTGCGTCGGGGAATTCGATCGAGAGCAGCATGGCCGTCTGAAGACAGCACAGCGGCGCGGCGGCCAGCAGCGGCAGCAGCGCGATCTCGCCGGTCTGAAGGACATATCCCACCAGCGGCGTCAGCAGGGTGACGATCACCGCTGTCGTGACTTCCCCTAACCCACGCGAATGCAGTCGCAGCGGCGGCGCACTGTAAAACCACGCCAGAAGCTGGGCCAGCGTCAGCAGCACAAACGTCAGCAGACCGGGGCGCACCCACAGGCTCAGAACGAGATTGGCCCCGGCTGCCGTCACCGCGAAGATCAGCGCAATCCGCAGCGCGACCACCGCCGCCACCCGTTTTGTGACCAGTACGCGGCTGCCGCCAGACCAGTTCGTGGGGGTCTGATTAGCGAGATCGGCTTTCAGATCGAAGTAATCATTGGCGTAATGCGTCATCAACTGGGTGGATGTGATCGCGAGCTGTCCCCATACCAGTGCTGGAAAGCTGAAATCTGCGCCGCTGTACAGCGCCATGACCACACCAAGCCCATGCAGCACGAATCCGCCAAGCAGAAAGTGGACTCGTCCCAGTTGCAGCAGCGCCAGCAGCATAGAAAAGGTTCGCATACCATCCAATCGTGTCTATAGTCTCTGTCACTATAGCGTCTACAGCATCTACAGCGTCTACAGCGTCTACAGCGTCTACAGCGTCCAGTGTATACGAATTTACGCCGCTGTTCTGCCTGCTGCACAAACAGTCGAACGAATCTTGAATTTTGTAAATTCCGCGTATAGAAGTCTGAAGATCTGTACACTTCCGACGCGAAATCAGCTATTTTGTTTAATATGTTCTATGAAAATATTGTGCTTCTATGGCCCAGACTCACCCAATGACATCGTTGAGCGGGTTTTCGCTGATTAATGAGGGATAGTAAATGAGGAACCGCATAAAATCGCTCTTTTTCGTTTTATTGGCCTTATTGTGTGTCGGTCTGTTCAGTGCTGAGACAGCAGCACCGCTCTATGCGGCTTCCGGCAGTTTTGATGTCACGCCGCGTCTGGTCCTTTCAGCCGTCAAGACGATTGCGACGGACGAACGGCCAGTGACGATCACCAATGTCACCGGCGGTACAATCCAGATCAATGCACTGTCCATCGACAATGCGCGGTTCTCGGTTGTAGGGTCATCTACTCCGTTCAGTATCCCCGCAAACGGCAGCCATAATGTGACCATCCGCTATTCTCCAAACGCTGAAGGTGTAGACGTTGGCACACTGACCGTCACAGGGTCCGGCGGCAGCGAAAGCGTGCATCTGCGCGGGCTGGGGACCGACGGCACCGGTGGCAACAATGAACCCTCACTTCAGTTGATCTTCGATGCGTGGGGCCTTCCGGTTGCCACCGGTGATAATGTCCCGGCGACAACCGCAATCCATAGCAATCCTGCTATCGCCAGTCAGGGGATGCTCGTCGGATCTGATGAAATCAGCCAGATGGCATTCAAACAGGCGAATCCCGGACAGCCTGTCACGATGCAGGTGCTGGCGATTTATGGCGTTAACAGTACACCTGATGTGCACGTCGGCATCTATACACCCGGAAATCCTGCTGACAAAACCGAGTTATTCACCATCGACTGCTGCGGCGCACAAACACTGGCTCCAGCAATCGACACTGGATCACTCAACTTTAATCGGGCTGGCAACTTCAGCTTCTACTCGCAGTGGCCGGGTTTCAGCAACCGCGTCGTCTATCAGGAAGCCTACCTGAACGAGTGGGATACCACCGCCCGAAACCGCTACAAGTATCGCATTTACCCGATGCCGGGTGAGACCAACGCCTATATCTATGCTGTGGAAGAATATCACGAGGGTTTCGATTATAACGACATCGTCGTTGTCGTCCGCAACGTGGCCCCGGCGACGCCTGTGGGTGGCGCACCGGGCATCGTCTTCGAAAATCGTGCCTGGCAGACCCTCAACGCTCTGAACGT
>CAYNDH010000020.1:26821-33941 GCA_964395665.1 uncultured Anaerolineaceae bacterium | reverse complement strand
ACGGTCAGCAGCATCGCCTTCGATGATCCATCCAACTGGAAAGCCAATGTGGGGACACCGTTTAACATCCCGGTTAACGGGCATCGGGATGTCCCTGTCCAGTACATCGAAGTCAGCAGCTACTCCGGCGCACGCTTCGGCAAGATGTTCATCACATCCAATGCCCCCAACGAACCCTTCGCCACGATCAATCTCGGTGCGGGCTTCCAGCAGAAAATGGAAGGTCTGGACGAGCTTCAGGCGCAGTTCATGGTCGATTCCTTCGGTTTCAAGACGATCATTGGCCGCATCCCGGCAGGGTCCTATTTCCCGGCAGGTGAAGAGGTCATGTCCAAGTACTGGTCACGTGCGGACGGTTCCGAACCGATTTATATCCGCCAGTTAGCTGCTTTCCATGGCTGCTGTAGTGCGGAGGATACCGTTCGCACCAGACAGCAGACGACCAATACAATCCTGGCCGAATTCAAACATGACAAGCAGGATGGACAGTCATATCTGCCATTGAAGTCGGGCGTTAATCACGTCGGTGAGATGACCCTCAATCCCCCGACATCGACCAAATTCTATTTTGAGGTCAGCGGGTTTCAATCCTGCAACCCGGACAATAGCGCCACATGCAGCAGTGAGAACAGGCACGGGCTTCGCATCTGGCCGGCGCGTGACCCGCAGGGCAAATTCATCCCGAATGCCTACCTCTTCTCGATGGACTTTGTCGGTAATCCCAGCGTCAATTTCGACTACAACGACAATGTCTACCTTGTCACCAACATCGTGCCAGACCGTCATGCGATGCCTGATCTGGTAACCAAACTGAATGCCAATACACCCGCCGTTACAACCGGTGGCACAGCAGTCTTCCGCTTCGATGTCCGCAATATCAGGCCATTCGCGGCGAATAGCGTGGACTTCACGATCACCCTGCCCGCCAATGCGACTTACGTCTCGCATACGAACGCGCAGTGCAGCCGTAACAATCTGCAGATCAACTGCAATTTCGGCAGCAATTTCGTGAACAACGATCAGACCGTCTTCGTGACCGTTCAGGCAACCGGTGGTTCCAGCCTGACCATAAGCAATACACTGACGACCTCCAGTTCGGAGATCGGCGGCATCAGCAACAATAACGCCTCAATGTCTATCCCGGTCCTGAGCGCACCACAGGCACATAACGATCTGTATGCCGCGCAGCCGGACGCCCCGCTGACGGTAGCCAGCTTCGGGGGTGTGCTGACGAATGACCTCTATGTCACTTCCCTGACCAGCAGCCTCTACAGTGGACCGCGTAACGGGACGGTCAGCCTCAACGCCGACGGCTCATTCGTCTATACGCCGAGTGCAGGCTTTAACGGTGAGGACAGCTTCACGTACCTCGTCTCCGGCACGGATGCCAGCGCCGATCTCGGCACGGTGAATATCACCGTCGGCAGCGGTGGCCCGGTCAATCTGCTGGCTGATGGCAGCTTCGAAGCCAAACAGAACGGCATCGATACCGACTGGAAGATCCGGAACGCCAGCAAGGACAAGTCAAAGTGCAGCAAGCCGACCAAATCGGCAGTGGCTTACGACGGTGAATGTGCCTTTGCCTTCAGCGGCGGTGCAGGCGAAAACAGCAAGATCAGCCAGACGATCAGAAGCGATGCCCTGATCGCAGGCCAGACGCTGGCCCTGACCGGCATGTTCAAGGCGGAAGCCCTGCCCGAAGGCGCGGCACAGGTGCGCGTCAAGGTCGTGTATGCTGATGGCACCAAGGACAAGCAGACCTTCGACCTGAACGGCGGCAGCTATGATTACACCGCCTTCGCCGAGAATATCGCGATCACTGGCGCTGTGAAGAAGGTCAAGTTCAACATCGTCTTCAGCGGCGACTCCGGCAGTCTGTGGGCCGATCTGCTGACCGCATCGGTTGGCGGTGCAGGCAGCATCAGCACCGGTGACGCGGGCTTCGGCACATCCGACACGCTCGACCTGCCAGAGGCCGTCCCCGGCTTCGGCAGCAATCAGCCGTAGAGAGCTAAACCTCACCCCTGAGAAACTGCGTTTTTCAGGGGTGAGGTTTTATAAAGTTTATATAAACAGCAGGGGCGCCTCTCGTCGGGGCGTCCCTGCTGTTTCTGTCTGGATTTAAACCGGCTTTCCGAAGATACCGGCCTTCACCACTAACGCGGGATATGATGCGTCAGGATTTCACAGCCGTCAGCCGTGATCAGCGCGGCATCTTCCAGGCGCACACTGATCTCACCCGGCATATAAATCCCCGGCTCCAGCATAATCACCATCCCCGGCTGAAGCGTTTCGCTGTTATACGGCACGATGCGCGGTGCTTCATGCCCTGCCACGCCGACGCTGTGCCCGCTGTGATGGGGATAGACCGGATACCCGGCCTGCTCGATGAAAGCACGCAGTTTCGTATCGATTTCGCTGGCGACCGCCCCCGGTTTGAGCAGTGACAGGCCATAATCCAGCGCTTCCAGCACGACGCGGTACACGTCCGCCTGACGCGCTGTCGGTTCGCTGACGAAATAGCTGCGGCAGCTATCACTCCAGTAACCGCTGTCAATCGTGCTCAGATCGACGGTCAGGCTGTCCCCTTCATTCAGCACCACATCCCCCGGCCAGCCGCCGATATTGGCTTCACGCGAACTGGCGACGCAGTCATTCCCCAGCGGGACGATATAACCCAGATGGGTGTTGATCGCGCTGTGAATATCCATCCACACGTCGATCTCGCGCTTGCCAGCCCGCAGGGACTGCTGCGCGACCGCATGGCCGTAATCGGTCAGTCGGAAGTTATGGCGCAGCTTCACCAGCTCTTCTTCGGTCTTGATCATCCGCAGCGGGGCCAGCCAGTCATCGATCAGCGTGGTCGCTGCGCCTTCGAGTGTATGCAGCAGGGCGGCAGTCATCGTCCGCGCCTCAATGCCGATGCTGCCGATGCTGCTGGAACGGCTGTTGGTTGCGATCATGCCGCGAAAGGCACTCACAAACCGGTCTACAGGCTGCATCGGGGCCTGAATATCATACGTGCTGTAGGTGACGAGATCGAGATCATCCGACTTCAGCGGCTGGCACTGGGCCTCATAATTTGCCAGCACGAGCAGCGTATAATGCCCCGCCGCATACCAGACGAGCGACGGTCCACCGGCAAAGACATGCGGCTGTCCCAGATGTTCGACCGGCGGCGCGAACCCGGTCAGCCATTTGACACTATCCAGAGTGGTGAAAAGCGCACGCTCGATGCCTCTGGACTTCAACAGTTCATGCGTGCGCTGACGCTGTATGTGATGCATTGAAACCTCAATTCGTGGTACTGCTGCGCCATGTGAAACGCTCACCGGCCCGCAAAATTTCGGAAGGTAACGCCTGTGCTTCGGCATGTTCGATGAATGCTTCTTCATCTGCCGTGTTGTATGTGAACAGATCATAGTGATGCGGGATGACCAGCGCCGCGCCGATCTCTTTGCCGACGTGGACGGCATCCACAATGCCCATATTCGGTGCGATGTCATGCTGCATCCGCCACGGATCAGTCCCGTTAATGGGCAGGATCGCGATCTGCGGCTTCAGCGCTTTCACCCGGTCGATCAGCCCGTCATATAAAATGGTATCGCCGCTGTGATACACGCGCACGCCATCGACCTCAAACACATAGCCGACATAGCGATAACCCTGCTCGTCACTGTGATCGAAATCAGGGTGTGCCGCCGCGATACTGTGGACCGTCAGCGGGCCGACAGTCAGCGTTTCGTCGCCGCGAGTGGTGATGATGCGATCCGCCGCAATGCCATCGTCCAGCGCCTGCTGCTTCACCGCTCCCGGCAGGATCAGCTTCGCATCCCCAGAGGCAGCAAACACCGCTTGCAGCGTCTCGCCGTCATAGTGATCGCCATGCTCATGCGTGGCAAACACCCACTGCGCGTTCGTCACCTCTTCACCACGGAGCGGCGCGGCAGTCATACGGATGTGTTTGATCTCAGACTCTTCGTTATTCCGGCTCAGCGACTCCGACAGATACAAATCAATGTAGAACAGCGCTGATGCCGTCTTGATCGCGTATCCACTTCCCGCCAGCCACCAGATACAGACCTCTCCGGGCTGCGGTGAAGCGGCTTCAATATCATTCAGCAGCGCCTGTCCCTGCAATACGGGTTGTTTCATCTCCATACCGTCCCTTCACACTCTGCTTTGAGCTTATTCTTCGATCAAAGGTCGATTGTAGCGCAGCTTTAGACCTTTGAAAGATGGCAGGCATCGAATCGGGTTCGCTTCTGCCGTGTGAAGTCTGCTTTACAAAGCTCTCGAACCCTATTAAACTTTCATGAGCCGCTCATCTGGCAAGTTTTAATGCTCAATCACTACATCTGCTGGAGTGTCATGGATAATCTAACGCCCGCCGTACAGGTCGATCAACTTGTGAAGACCTACACCGTCCCTGAACGTGAAGCGGGGATGAAAGCCGCGCTTCAGAGCCTGATCCGGCGTAAAACCCGCGAAGTGCGGGCCGTCAACAACATCAGTTTTCAGGTTGCACAGGGCGAAATCGTCGGCTTTCTGGGGCCGAACGGCGCTGGCAAGACGACGACGCTCAAGATGCTTTCCGGCCTGTTGTACCCCACCGGCGGAAATCTGCGCGTGCTGGGTTATGAACCATCGCGGCGCGAACGCGAATTCCTCAGTCAGATCACACTGGTGATGGGCCAGCGCAATCAACTGGTCTGGGACATCCCGGCGGCGGACTCGTTTCAGCTCAACCGTGCAATCTACAACATCCCGCACGATCAGTTCAAACAGACACTGGATGAATTAGTCGATCTGCTCGATCTCGCCCCGCTGATCACCAAGCCGGTACGCAATCTGTCACTGGGTGAGCGCATGAAGTGCGAGATTGCAGGCGCCCTGCTGCACCGTCCGAACGTGCTGTTTCTGGACGAGCCGACCATCGGCCTGGATGTGACCGCACAGCGCCGCATCCGCGAATTCATCCGCGAATATAACCAGCGTCACGGGGCCGCCGTACTGCTGACCAGCCACTATATGGCCGATGTCGAAGCGCTGGCAAAACGTGTCGTCGTGATCCATCACGGGCGCATCATCTTCGACGGTCAGCTTGCAGCACTGGCGCAGCGCTTCCACGCGCACAAAACGATTGTGATCAAACCCGGTGACGAACCGCTGGACCCGGCACAGCTTGCGGCCTATGGCGAACTGGTGAGCAGTGACCCGGCACAGTACAGCATCCGTGTCCCCCGGCAGGATGCCACCCGCGTGACAGCGCGTATCCTGTCCGAACTGCCGATCACCGATGTCAGCATCACCGACCCGCCGATTGAAGAAGCGATCGAGCGCATTTTCGATACGCCGGACGATCTGAACGAGCCGCAGACCACCGCACCCGTGACACAGCAGGTCTGACACATCCCCCATGAGCCATCTGCTGCGCCTGTATCAGGCGTTCTCACGGGTTGAAATGGCGGTCAAGACGCAGTACCACGTCAACACATTTCTGTGGCTGGCAGGGCTGCTGGTGGAGCCGGTGGTCTATCTCAGCGTATGGGCGAATGTCGCACAGGCGCAGGGCGGCAGCGTGCAGGGATACACCGCGCAGGACTTCGCCGCGTACTATCTGACCTTTTTAGTCGTGCGCCAGTTCACGATCGCGCCGAGTCCGTATCGTTTCGCCGGACGCATCCGCACGGGTGAGATGTCCGCCCTGCTGCTGCGCCCGGTACATCCCATTCACGCGGATCTGGCGGATGCCAACTGCACCAGACTGGTCTCGCTTCCGGCACTGGTGATCATCGTGCTGGCCGTCAGTCTGCTGTTTCAGGTACGGCTGCAAACTGAATGGTGGGCGGTGGTCGCCTTCCCACTGACGCTGTTTCTGGCCGCTTTGCTGCGCTTCATTTTTCAGTGGACCTTCGCCCTGATTGCCTTCTGGACGACGCGCATTGATGCTGTATGGGGATTGTATGCCACCACCCAGAGCTTTCTCGGCGGTGCGATTGCCCCGCTGGATCTGCTGCCGATCCCGCTTCAGGCGCTGACACTGGCACTGCCCTTTCGCTGGATTTTCAATTTCCCCGTCGAAGTGCTGATCGGCAAAGTCAGTTGGGATATGCTGTGGACCGGTATTCTGATCCAGTGCGTCTGGATCGCGATCAGCCTGCTGGCACTGCATCTGATCTGGCCGACGGCTGTCAGACGCTACGCCGCTGTTGGAGGATAAACGGACGATGAGCAATACAAGTCAGTCAGGCCAGCCGCCTCAACTTTTACAGCCTGTTTCTCCCGTATCAGTGCCTGTGACGGTGACCGGCCCGTCACGGCGCACCCTGTACGACATCTACCTGACATTTTGCCGCAAGACGCTGATGGAGATGTCGCAGTACCGCGCTAATCTTGCCATCTGGATTCTAAGCCTGATTGTCGAGCCGATCATCTACATGTCGATCTGGACGACGATTGCCCAGCAGCAGGGCGGCAGTGTACAGGGTATTACGGCAGGTGAGTTCGCCGCGTATTACATCACCTGGATGCTGGCGCGGCACTTCGCGGTCACCCTCGCGCCGGATGCCGTCGGCTGGCGTGTGCGGTCAGGGCAGTTCTCCGCACTGCTGATGCGCCCTGTCCACCCGATTCACGCCGACATCGGCGAAAATATCGGCTATAAGCTGGTCGCGCTGCCGATTATCCTGCTGGCGATGCTCGGCCTTGCACTCGTCTTCCCACCGACCTTTAACCTCCAATGGTGGACGGTGCTGGCCTTCATCCCGGCGATGATACTGGCCTTCCTGATCCGCTTTCTGTCGCACTGGATTCTGGGGCTGGTCGCCTTCTGGATAACCCGTGCAAACGCTGTTCACGGGATGTTCTTCGTCGCCGAGATCTTCCTGACTGGACGGCTGGCCCCGCTGGATCTGCTGCCGGGATGGATTATTACACTGGCGAGTGTGCTGCCCTTCCGCTGGATGGTCTCGTTTCCGGTCGAAGTGCTGCTGGGGCGTATCGCGCCGCAGGATCTGTGGATCGGCTTCGGCGCACAGCTCATCTGGCTGGTGCTCATGGTACTGCTGCTGAAAGTCGTCTGGAAAGCGGGGATCAAACAGTATTCGGCAGTCGGCGC
>CAYNDH010000020.1:17898-26721 GCA_964395665.1 uncultured Anaerolineaceae bacterium | reverse complement strand
TGTTAAGACACACTTGCTAAAGTGCGCTTGCCAGATGCGCTTGCGTAATACTTCACAAACAGATTCACAGCAGGAAATCGATGTTTTCAGGATTGTGGAATTACTATCAGGTCGAGTTTCAGATCACACTGGCGACCCAGCTTCAGTACCGTGTCGGCCTGATGATCTGGATGATCGGCACGGTACTGACACCGACAATTTATCTGATCGTCTGGCAGACAACGGTCGGAGACGGACAGATTGCCGGGTTTACGGCAGGCGGATTCGCCGCTTACTACATCACGCTGATGGTGGTCGATCATCTGATGCAGCAGTGGACGATGTGGGAATTCGAGTTCCGCATCCGTACCGGCGAGATCTCGCAGTGGATGCTGCGGCCTTTTCACCCGGTCCACCGCGACATCGTCCAGAATATCACTTACAAGGTCCTGATGATGGTCATACTGATCCCGGCGGTGATCCTGCTGACGATCCTTTTCAGGCCGGATTTCAGCGGAACGACATTCGTGACGCTGCTGCTGACGATCCCGGCGCTTCTGCTGGCGGGGGCGCTGTCGTTCGCACTGGGCTGGATCGTCGGTATGGTCGCCTTCTGGACGACGCGCATGCAGGCCATCAACAGCCTGTATTACATTATCATCCTGTTCAGCGCCGGTCAGATTGCCCCGCTGGAAGTCATGCCGCAAGCGGTTCAGGCCATCGCCGCCGCCCTGCCCTTCCGCTGGGTGCTGGCCTTCCCGGTCGAAGTGTTTCTGGGACGGATCGCACCCGCGCAGGCATTGACCGGCTATCTGATTCAGGGGCTGTGGCTGGCGGCATCGGTCATCATCTTTAACATCATGTGGCGATTCGCGGTGCGGCGCTACAGCGCTGTCGGAGGTTAAATAACGCAGATGTCCTACTTTAAAATCATCGGGCTTTACCTGAGAATCGGCATCCTGAACGAACTTCAGTACCGCACCAACTTCTTCGTGCAGGTGATTCAGTCCACACTCGAACTGATCGTCGCGCTTGGCGGCCTGGCAATCGTCTACGACCACACGACCAACCTCAACGGCTGGACTCAACCGGAACTGCTGGCCGTGGTGGGTGTGTATTTCATGGTCGGCGGCTTCATTGGCACGCTGATTCAGCCCAGTATGCAGCTTCTGATGGAAGATATCCGGCAGGGCACACTGGATTTCGCCATCCTCAAGCCGGTTGAGACGCAGGTGCTGATCAGCGTGCGGCAGGTGCAGATCTGGAAGATAGTCGATGTCGGTATCGGGCTGGTGCTGGTCGCGATTGGGCTGTCACAGCTCAGCATCGAGCTTACATCGACGCAGATACTGCTCTTTCTGGTGCTGCTGACTGCGGGGCTGGCGATTGTCTACAGCTTCTGGCTGATGCTGGCAACGTTCGCCTTCTGGTTCATCCGCATCGACAATATTCTGGTGATCTTCCAGAGCATGTATGAAGCGGGGCGCTGGCCGGTGCGCATCTATCCGGGCTGGCTTCAGTTCACGCTGACCTTTCTCGTGCCGGTGGCCTTCGCGGTCACTGTGCCGGTGGAAGCACTCACCAACCGCCTCACAACCGAGACCTTTATCGGCGCACTGGCACTGGCTGTCTTTATGCTGGCGGCATCGCATTTCTTCTGGCGTTATGGCATTCGCTCGTACAGCGGGGCGTCTGCGTGAGATCAGCTCGTCACCTGCGGATCGCGTCCGTCCTGCTGATCGCGTCCGTCCTGCTGATCGTGCTCGGCGGGATCACGGCCACTGTCGTCGCACATCCGGTGATCACACCGAATGAGACGATCAGCGCGGCGGGAACGCTCATCGGCCTGCTGCGAGTGCTGTCACTGGCGCTGACTGTTGGCTGGGCTGGCTGGAGTGCTTACAGCCTGCTGGACCGCGAGTCGGGCATCAACCGGCGCGGATATGCCGTCGGTATGCTTCTGGTGCTGATCTCGCTGTGGTCCGATCTCGCACTCTATGCCGCGTCGGTGAGCGAATCAGGCATCGAACATCTTTACTTCAGCGCACGCCTGCCGGGGATCGCGCTGGCATCCGAATACGCCGCGCTCTGGATCGTGCGTGTGATCGGCGTGCTCTTACTCGGTGCACCGTTGATTAAGATCTCGCTGATTAATGCCGCATATCTCACCCACTGGCTGGCGCTGCTCGGCGGAATGCTGGTATCGGTCATGGCGGCGGCGGTCCCGGCCCTGCTGGATGCCAGAGCCGCCGCGATCATCACCCAACAGGCGGAAACACCACCCTCTGCCCTGATCATCCCGATCGCTGGACAGGCGCTGCACCTCTATCTGGCGGCGCTGTGGGCAGGCGGGCTGATCAGCGTGCTGTGGGTGAGGCTGCGGCAGAAATCAGCGGCACAGACGGCAATACGGGCATTTCTCCGCTATACGCAGTGGCTCCTGGCGGTGATGGCCGTCACCGGGCTGCTGCTGGCATGGCTGCACGCTGGCAGTCTGACGGCACTGCTTCAGACCGGCTACGGCTGGCTGACACTGCTCAAGGCGGGAATTATCTTCAGTCTGCTCATCATCGGTCAGCGTATGAGCCAGCGTATGCCTTCGACCGGCACAGCGGCGATGCGCGGACTGGTGTTTCAGGCCGGGTTGATCGGTGCGGCGCTGGTGGCATCCGCCCTGCTAGGCACGCTGGATAGTGCGCGGCGCGTGGCCGACTGGCGAGCCGACGAATATTTCCACAGCTTCGATAATTCCTTCTACGAGCCGCAGATCGTCCGCCCACTGGAGATTGATCTGTTCGTCATCCCCGGCCTGACCGGGCAAAATCGCCTGATCGTCACCCTGATCGACAGCGAAACCGGCACACGGCTGGACGACGCGCAGCAGGTCGCCGTCACGCTGAACGATCAACCGCCGCTCATGCTGGAACCAGCAGGCGATGGCAATTACCTGACTCTGACGGAACTCACGGCATCCCGGGACTGGCAGGCACAGGTCGAAGTCGCCCATGCTGACATCATACGCAGCGCGGATTTCACGTTCAGCGTCAACCTACCGCCGCCTGATCTGCCGAACCTGCTCACGATCGAACAGCCGGAGCGCTTTACCGCGCTCGATCGGGCCGTGAGCGCGGTGTGTGGTCTGCTGCTGGCAGGACTCGGCGCGTCCGAAGTGATGCGCGTCTGGCGGCGCAGGCAGAAGCCGCCAGGCGGTCCAGCGGGCAATATAACAGGCAGCATCGGGATATCAGGGGCGCTGTGCAGCGTAATCGGCCTGTGCCTTTTACTTGCGGCTGTGCTATAAAGAGCAGGCCGGGTTCTGTTTGTCCGGCTGTGAATTTCATCCAACGGTTCTGACGCATATCCCATGACACGACCCACCTCATTTTCATGGCAAAACATTCGGCAGGCGCTGTTCTCGGATAAAACCCGTCTGCTGTGGTTTTCGCTTCCGGTCGGCATCCTGACGGCGCTGCTGGTCTACGGCTTTCACATCGGCATCGAGACCTTTCACCTGATCTTTCAGGAAATCATCGCTCACGAATTGTTAGGGCCAGTCCTTGGCAGCTTCGGGATTGTGATCGCGCTGGCACTGGCCGGGCTGATCGTCGGCTTTGTGATGCAGCATTTCGTCGGGCACGAGCGCTATCATGGCGTGACCGGCATCATCGAGTCCGTCGCGCTGACCGGCGGACGCCTGCCCTATCTCAAAATGCCGTTCAAGGCGCTGGCCTCAATGATCACGCTCGGTGCGGGTGGGTCCGCCGGGCCAGAAGATCCGAGCGTGCAGATCGGCGCGAATCTGGCGTCATGGATGGGCCAGCGCACACGCCTGTCTGAAGAAGAAGTCCGTCTGCTGGTGGCGGCGGGTGCGGCCAGTGCGATTGCCGCCGCCTTCAATGCGCCGGTCGCAGGTGTGTTCTTCGCGCTGGAAGTCGTACTGAACGGCGTCTTTAATACCAACGCATTCGGCTCGATTGTGCTTTCCGCCGTAATTGCGTCCGCCGTGACCAATGGCATCCACACCACCGGGACTGAAGTCGTCGGCCCGCTGAATTACATCCTCGATTACCCGACCGAGATCCTGCTGTATCTGCCGCTGGGTGTACTGCTGGCGGTCCCTTCGGCGGGATTCGTTTATCTGGTGTACGGACAGCGTGACCTCTGGCATCGGCTTGACCGGCACATCCCCATCCCGCTCAAAACGGCGCTGGCCGGGGTGCTGGTCGGGCTGGTCGGCATCGCCCTGCCGGAGATCCTTGGCACAGGACGCGAGACGATGAACGCGGTGCTGTCGGGTGAGCTTCAGTTCGGCTTCTGGATGCTGATACTGATCGGTGTGGTCAAAATGGTGATGACAGCCGTCACGCTCGGCGGCGGGTTTATCGGCGGCGTGTTCGCGCCATCGCTGTTCATCGGGACGATGTTCGGCGCAGCTTACGGTCAGGGACTGCACGCGCTCTTTCCGGGTGTCGATCCGCAGGCCTATGCCATCGCAGGCATGGCCGGCATGATGAGCGGTGTGCTGCGTGCGCCGATCACGGCGATCATGATCGTATTCGAACTGACCAATGACTATCTGCTGATCCTGCCGATCATGCTGACGACGATCATCTGTATGATGCTGGCCGAGCGCCTGTCACCGGAAGGGATTTACAAGACTGCGCTGCGGCGGGCTGGTGTGCATCTGCGCGAAGGGATCGAACTGGACGTCATGCAGACGGTGACCGTCGGTGATGTCATGCACACGCCAGCACCCGCCATCCAGCAGGGTGAATCACTCTCCGCGCTGCGGGAATACCTGCGTGAAGTCGGGATGCGCGGCATCGCAGTCACCGACGAGAAAGGCAGACTCGTCGGCGTGGTGACGATGCGCGATCTTCAGGCCGCGTTTGAACGCAGCCCGAATCCTGACCTGACGGTGAAGGACATCATGACGCAGTCACCCTTCACAGCCTACCCGTTCGAGACAGTCTGGACAGCGCTGAATCGCATGGGGGCGGCGGATATTGGCCGCCTGCCCGTGATTGATGCGACCACGGGTGAACTGGTCGGCATCTTCCGCCGTCAGAATATCGTGCAGGCTTACAACCGCTCCATCACCCGCCGCGCAGAAGATCAGCATCAGGTGGAACAGCTCCGCCTGCAAACCCTGACCGGCGCACATGTCATCGAAATCCATGTTGAGGAACACGCACTGCTGGCGGGTAAACGTCTGTCGGAGATCGTCTGGCCGGTGGATAGTGTGATTGCTGGCATCCGTCGCGGCAGAAAGCTGATTGTGCCGCACGGCCATACCATGATTTATCCGGGGGACGATCTGATTATCGTGGCCGAGCCGGAAGCGGATAAAGCCCTTGAGGAAATCGCAAACGAGGTACGGCATGCCCGATCACGCGGCGGCGCTGACAGTGCCAAAACAAAAGCGGACGAACCCGATGCAGGCTCATCCGCCAGGTGAAGTCATCTTAAGTTTGCAGCCTACAGCCAGCCGCGCCGCCGGAACATCACGATCATCGTAGTCGCGGAAGCCACCATGAGCGTGATGACCAGAAAGAACATGAACGTCCCGCTGATCGGCAGCACAATCGGATCGACCGTCGTCGCGAAGTTGAGTTCAAACAGGCCGGTAAAAAATGTCAGCGGCAGGAAGATCATCGACAGGATCGTAAGCCGGTTCACCGCCTCAACCAGTTTGCGCGCTTCCTGATTCTGCATCTGATCCAGCACATTGCTGGAAAGATCACGCTGCGAGTCGATCACATCATACACACGCAGCAGGCGCTCATACAGATGCCGGAACAGATCGCGTGTGTCCTCGTTGCCGGCCAGCCTCGGTTCACCGATCACATTCGACAGCACTTCACGCTGCGGGGCGACCATCTGGCGCAGGTTGATCAACTGCTGCTTGATGCGGTAAATCGGGCGGCGTGCTGATTTATCGACATCACCCGCCATCAGCCGCTCTTCCATCTCATTGAGCTGATTGCTCATCCGGTCAAGCAGCGGATAATAGGCGTCAATCACGCGCTGTGAGGTCAGATACAGGAAATAGGCCACACCCTGCCGCCATGCATCCGGAGTCTGCACGACGCGGTCATACGCTTCATCTACCGCCGTCGCATCCGGCTGACGCACCGTGACGAAGAAGCGTTCACCAATCAGGCAGTGAATCTCGCGTCCGGTGACATTCGTCAGATGGATATAGGGCTGGAACAGCGATAGAAAAAGATATTTCTGGTAGACCATCAGCGCCGGACGGCGGTCTTCGCGCAGCAGATCACTCACAACAACCGGGTTTAGTTGAAACTGGGTTTCCAGCCAGCGGACCTCTTCTTCATTCTGATCGACAATATCGATCCAGACGAGATCATCGCCGTCGAGCGCTGCTTCCAGGCTTTCAGTTGACAGATTACGCCGGACCTTGTAGCTGTCGGTCTCGGCGTCATAGGAAGCAACCAGGGAACGAATCATAGATCCTTTCTTTTTCGCCGACAGGCGGGGGGATGACTGATCTGATGAAAACCTGTTCGGCACCGCATAAAGCCAGCGCTCGCAAAGCTAACGCTTTTAAAACTCACTCGTAAAACTAACGCTGAAGTTTCTTCAGCCGATCTTCGAATTCTTCCCGCAGGTACTTCAGTTCGCGCTGAAGATTCTCCACGGTCTTGGAGGTCGTGTCGCGACCGCTCTCGACGGCATAATTCGCCTGACTGGCGATCTCATGGCGGGTTTCGTCACCGGAACGCGGCGCAAACAGCAGCGCCAGCGCTGCGCCAAAGCCCAGGCCGAGTCCCAGCACAATCAGGGCAACTACCGTGCGTTCACGCAGGGCGCGTTCTTCGGCTTCCTTGCTGTAATAGACGCGATCATTCATCATATTTACCTTTCAGTCCTCATTACAGATTAGAGGTGTCCATCTTATCCTGACGCAATCATGGAGCGGATTATCCCCCCGTGATATGAATATGAGATGAATATTCTCAATATTCACCTTTAGATTTCGGAGCTGCATACTTTAATACAGCAGAGGGGCAGGTCAATCTGCCCTTCTGCTGTATCAGGTTGCATCAATTCACGGCGCGGCACATGAATCCGCAGGATATGTGGAACGCAGGGACGGATTCTTCCGGCCCGTGCCAGCTACCTAGACGCGCCGACGTCCGAAGATCAGTGACAGCACAAAGAGGACGACGAAGACAAAGAACAGGATCTGGGCGATGCCGCCAAACGTGCTGGCGATGATATTAAATCCGAAGAGGCCAGCAAGAACAGCAAGGACCAGGAACACAATAGCGTAACTCAGCATGAGATTTTCTCCTGTGTACTGTGATGCACGACAGCCTCGGTGCTGCCGTTGAAATAAGCTCGAAAAACTATCTACATACTATTGTCATCTGATAAATTTGTAATGGGTATCATGCGTCATTATGCGATAGGTCAGTTGGCTACCCCGGCATCCCCCGCATGAAGCATCAGCGGTCAGAATAACAAATGCCCAGTCGCGTCCGACCGGGCATTCAGTAAAAGCATGACGAGAAAGCAGCGCTTTTCAGAAATTATGATGAAGCTGAAGTGCGTGCCCTGCTGCGGGAGCGTTTGCTTCCCGATTGACGCGCATTGTCCTCGTTATCCGGCTCGTTATTCGCGTCATCCTTCTCTTTCAGAGACAGCGAACTCATCAGCTTTTCATCCCGCAGCAGCAGGCTGCCTGCGCTGTAACCCAACAGCAGCGCCGCCAGAATGATGCGCAGAGTCCGCAGTCGTTTATCGATAAAATCCATGGCTGCTCTCCTGTTTGCAGTGATTAATTATTGATGCGCTTTTCGACGTCAGAACGCAGGCGCTCCGCATCTTCCTGAAGATTTTCAACCGCTTTGGTCGCCTGATCACGCCCGGTTTCCAAAGTCTGTTCAATTTGATCTTCCAATGCCTTGCGGATCTTCTCACCTGCCTGTGGCGCAAACAGCAGGGCAATCGCCGCGCCCACTGCCACACCCATTCCCAGCATCACCAGCACCAGTACGGCGCGTTCACGCTGGGCAGAGTCTGCTGCTTCCTTACTGTAATACATGCGATTGTTCATGTGGTTACCCTTCCTGCGGATAGACATCTGACGGATGTAATCAACTATTCGGACCTACACTCGTAAAAACCGTGATTAGTTCAGATAGGCACGGCGTACCGCATGCAACTGCTGCCTGACGGCATTAAAAGAGACGTACTGACTTTGGACCATGTTGCGAATATTAACAGGCATTGGCTGTGCCAGCACCCGTTTGTAAACTTCTTTCATCAACTTTTCAGCCGCTTCACACTCACCGAGCAGACTGGGGACATCCTGTGCGGCCAGATATTCCGCGAGACGCTGCCAGCCCTGTGTGATCTCGAACTCATCAATATTTTCCGTGCCGCTTGCCACCGGTTCCCCACCTAATGACTGGACGACCCCAGCCAGATCAGAGACATGATGCTGGCGCCGAGTCGCGTAATAATGGAACAGATCCCGGAGAGACTGTACTTCAATCCCTGATGCAATACGAGCATAACCGACAAAACCGTTCATACAGACCGAGATCAGCTCATTGAGCAACAGGATTATCGCATCATTGCTCAACTCCCTGCGAGGATCTTTGGAGTTTTGTGCATGTGCGCGATGTTCCCCCATTATTGATCAACTCCACGTGTTGGGGTAGCGGCTCCATGGCATTCGTCATTGATCTACCATACGGGCAAACAGTTCGAATGAGATACCAGACAGAAGGCACACCAACGTATCACCAGCATTAGACACAGATCACCAGTCAGCGGATCTCAGCCCGCTGGTCACATGTTTGCACTACCTGC
>CAYNDH010000020.1:0-17798 GCA_964395665.1 uncultured Anaerolineaceae bacterium | reverse complement strand
CCGCCATCTGTAAATGATAAAGCTGCACCAGCAAGGTACAGCTATGATTGAGGTACAGGCTGCTGGCGGCGGCTTGAACACAGACGCGGCCAGTATTGTTTCTGTTTAAGCTGCTCGACCTGTAACGATCCGTACAAATCATAGCGCTATCAGTACCCGGCCCTGCAAAGACAGCAGTCAAAGGCAAGCCCTGGCCGTCCGGCTGGGTTCACAGTCGGACGGCCAGACGTTACCCTATGACCTAATCAAACTTCAGATTCTCGGCCCAACGATCAATTTCATGGTTGGCCTCTTCCTTGGTACGGCCATAGCGTTCCTGGATCAGACCGGCGAGCTTGTCGCGCTGTCCAGCCGCCATTTCCACTTCATCATCGGTCAGGTCGCCCCACTGGGTACGAACATCACCCCGGAGCTGCTTCCACTTCCCTGCAATCTGGTCCCACATTGCGTTCGACATGGTGTACTCTCCTCTGATCGATCTTCTGAATACCATTTACATTACGACTGCGGGTGTTACAGTTTAAGAAGAGTGCCGCAGGTCCACATACTCGACGACCTGCCCATCTTCGGCATGGACGACAACGCCCACCCGTTCATAGCTTCCCAGTTCCAGTGCCTTTGCCAGGGCTTTATCACGTGTCTCAAAGTCCGAAAACATAAAGATGCTTTCTTCCGATAGTTCACGTTTGATCGCCCAGCCATCGTTGTGCATCACCACGTGCAGATCCTTACCGGTGGCGTCAGACGTCTCCGGACGGACAGCCATCTTTGCTCTGGAAATCGCAACGGCGATCGCTGCGCTTTCCTGATAGCCTTCCTGCACGAGTTTATTGGCGATCTGGACTGCCTGTGCCCGAACACTGGGTTCCAGCCCCTGCATTTCAACAGGAAAATTACCCGTTGTCCACAACATAGACGATCCCTAACTCTCAAAACACTGTCACTGGGCACCCTCTGATCTGTACCCACAATGCGACTATAGCACTGCCTGATTTAAGAAACATCGTTCCGTGGTCTACTCATGCAACCGGACAAGTGGGGGATAGATCTATAGGAAACCTGATGGTTTACGCCGCGTTTATAAAACAAACCACCCGTTATCAGCGCGTCGCTTATCAGCGTGTCGCTTATCAGCGTGTCGCTTATCAGCGCCTAACCCTGGATGTAAACATTCATCACCCTTTTAACGTAGTATTTAATCTTCTCCTGTAAAATCATGTGATTATTTCGCCTTCTCTACTGATTGCGCTGGCTCCATGACGAACAACCTGACGACGAAAAGGGTTTTTGTATACACACTGACCGTGCTGGCAGCATTAGGGATAGCTTATCTGCTGATCGCCAGTGCCCGCATCCTGATCATTCTGCTGCTGGCGATTATCATCGCCTCTGCGCTGCGTGTTTTTGTGGTACGCCTGCGCACATGGGGGCTGCCACCCGCTGCCGCGATCATTATTGTCTATGGTGTGCTGGTCATCAGCCTGATTGCGCTGTTCTCGGTGGTGATGCCGCCGATTGTCAATCAGTTTGCTGATTACCTTCAATCAGAAGACATCGTTGCCCGTCGGCTGATTAACGCCCAGAACTGGTTCGCGGTACGCATCGCCGATCTGACTGGCAGTGAGGTCAGCACCGTCCCCCGCGAACAGATCATCGAAACTGTTTCCTCGCTCACTGATGATCTTCGCGCTACCGTGCCGAATCTGTTCGGCTCGCTCAGCGGGACGATTGGCGAAGCGATTCTGGCCTTCGTGATGGGCGTCTACTGGCTGACATCCCGCGACAATGCCATTGCTTTTCTCACCCAGCTCTTCCCGCTGAACGCGAGAGGACGTGCGCAGGCCGCGATCGAAGAAATCGAAATCTCGATGGGATCGTTCCTGCGCGGGATGGTCTTCGTCGCCACCTTCGTCGGCATCGCCAATTTCACGCTGCTGGCGATCTTCCGCGTGCCGAACGCCGCGACACTGGCCTTTATCATCGGCGTGTCAACCTTGCTGCCGGTCGTCGGCGGTTTCATCGGCGGATTTGGCGCGGCATTTCTCGCCTTGCTGGGCGGCGCACCACTGCACGCCCTGATCACCTTCGGATCGTTCGTCGCCGTCCAGCAGATCGAAACGCACTATCTGACACCGCGTGTCATGTCGCGCAGTGTGGGTGTCGATCCGCTGCTGGTGATCGTCGGCATCTTCACCGGCTTTGCGCTGTTGGGCGTCATCGGCGGCATCATCGCCATCCCGATTCTGGGGACCATCGCGACGCTGGCACGCTATACCGTCCTTGAACCGCATCGCGAAAGCGTCAAGGGCTATGTGATGGAAGAAGGCGTCATGATCCTTAGAACCGGCGATGAAGAGGAAGCATCAAAACCCGGGACGAATCCCGATGGCACGCCGTCATCATCCAATCCCTCTATTCTCGTACCCTGAGCCGGGCCTTCATCCGGGCAGATGCCTGCGCCTGGTCAGGCTGTGATGTATACAGCCTGACCGGTCGGTGGGTGATCAGTTTGACAGTTTGCACCTGGTTTTTACATGTTGGTTTGTCTGCTCACAGCTTGTAGTGATGCCTTTTCTGGCGCTGTACGCTGAAGCTGAGGCGGTTTGTCCTGCGTCACTAATCTTGAGGTCAATCAGGCACGATGAGCAAAAAGAACACGAATCAAATTCCATTTGAACTGCTGGCCCCTTATAACAAGGATGTCGTCCTGCTCGGCAGTTGGGATCACTGGAAAGAGCGCATCAAAATGGATCGTGGGGATGATGGCGTCTGGCGGGCGGAAGTCGCGCTGGCGGATGGCGATTACGAGTATCGCTTCGAACTCATCTCCAACAGTTACTTCGCGCTCGGCGAAAAAGTCAGCGTGAGCGATCCCAAAGCCGTGGAATACACGCTGGACACCCACGAGAATTCGATCATCCGCGTTAAAGACGGCAAGCCGGTCACCGTTACGTATGAATGGAAGTATAACGATGTACCTCTGCCCGAAAACCGTGATCTGATCATCTACGAAGCGCATGTCCGCGATTTTCGCGGCGGGGAAGGTGACGAAAACACCAAAGGGACCTTCAAAGGGATGATCGAACGGCTGGATTATCTGGTCGAGCTGGGTATCAATGCCATCGAGCTGATGCCGGTGAACGAATTTCCCGGAGATTACAGTTGGGGCTATTCGCAGAGCAGCCTCTACGCTATCGAGAACAGCTACGGCGGCCCCGATGATCTGTGCGCACTGGTCGATGAGTGCCATGCACGCGGGATACGTGTCATCAATGACGCCGTCTATAATCACATGGACAAGGACGCCCCGCTGACGCAGATCGACTATGCTTACTGGTTTTATACCGAAAACCCGGACGACGCCGAACTACAATTCGGCCCCAAGTTCAACTACGAACACTTTGACACCAATCTTCAGCGCTTCCCGGCCCGCGATCATGTAATGGAATCGATCCTGTACTGGGTGAATAATTATCACATCGACGGCATCCGCTTCGACGCCACCCGCGCTATCAAGCATTACGATCTGCTGGACTGGATGCATGATCAGGTCCACGAACACATCAACTTCAAGCCGTTTTATACGATTGCCGAACACGTCCCGCAGGACCCGACGATTGTCGGCCCCAGTGGGCCAATGGACGCCGCATGGCACGAGAACTTCTCCAAGCAGTTGATGTGCACCATTCTCGGCATTCCCAAAGACGGACGCGAACCGTTCGACACGTCAGCGCTGATCAATGTGCTGGATGGCCGCCGTGAAGGTTTCATCGATGTCTATCACACGGTGAAATACATCGACAATCATGATCAGGATCGCATCATGTGGCAGTTGGGGACATATGCCAACACCTTCGATGATGCCGCCTTCCGCCGCATGAAAATGGGCGCTTCCATTCTGCTGACCGCCCCCGGCGTCCCGATGCTGTGGATGGGGCAGGAATTCGGCTTCCCCGCTGAACGCACACTGGCGTCACGTCCGATTGCATGGGGGCTGCTGGAGAACGAAAGCAATCAGGGCCTGCTGGAACACTACAAACACCTGATCCGCATCCGCAAATCCAACCCGGCGCTGACGAGTTCCAATTTCGATGTCGTCGCTGATATGCCGGATCGTGCGATCATCGTCTACAAGCGCTGGAACGACGAAGGTAATATCGTCATGATCGCGGCCAACCTGAAGGACCAGCACGCCGGAGAATTCACGGTCGGCAATGACGGCCTTGAGGACGGCACGTGGCGCGAGATGATCTTCAATTACGATGTTCACGTTCAGGGCGGCACGCTGACAGACCAGCTTGGCCCCAGTGAGGTCAAAATCTACATTCGCCAGTAAGTAAACCCGGCATCTGAACAGAATTCCCGTGCGAAAGCGTGGCTGTCCGGTGGCTGTCCGGCATCAGTCACGCTTTTGTATCCTATCATTCATGTGTTGTAACAAACGCAAGTAACAGGACAGCTCATTTTGATTAAACAGATCCCTGACAAAAAACCGAGTGACATGAGATTCTTCAAAATCCAACTGCGCCGCCTGACCAATTTTGACCGGGTATTGATTGGACTGGTATTGAGTGGTGTCGCGGCGCTGTTCACGCTGTTATTCATGCCGTATCTGGAGACCACCCGCCTGCTGTTTTTTGTCTTCGCAACAGCAGTCAGCGCATGGTGGGGCGGCTTCATCAGCGGGACGATCACCGCCGTGGCCGGTTTGTGTCTGTCGCATCTGATTCCCACCAATACCCTGCACGAACTGCTGACGGTGCCGGATGTCTTTATTCAATCGCTGCTGTTTCTGATCCTGTCACTGATCCTGAGCTATCTGGAAAGCTTCCGCCAGCGTTATGAAGCGCTGCTCGAATTCACCCGCGCCGAGCTGGAGACCATCCTGAACGGTGTCGATGATGGCATCACGGCGCAAAACCCGGACGGCACCTATCTCTATGTCAACGAAGCCGCCGCCGAGCTTCTCGACTTCCCTTCAGCCGATGCGCTGAAACAGATCACACCGGCAGAGATGGCCGCACATGCGACCATCTTCAACGACACCGGGCGGGAAGTGGAATTTGAGGACCTGCCGATTCAGCAGGCTTTGCGCTTCGGCACGCCCACGATGGATGACCTGCGACTGAGCTTTGCAAACTCGGATGAAGATCGCTGGGTGCGCATAAAATCCACGCCCATCCTTCAGGATAACGGTCAGCCCAGGCTGATTCTGTCTGTGCTTCAGGATATTACCCAGCGCCGGTTCTTTGAAGAAGAACTGCTTAGCCTGATGGTGATCATCGATCAGGAACACGAGCGCCTGAGTACGATCATGGGAAATGTGCCGGGGATCATCTGGGAAGACACCGCCCCACCCGATGCCCCCGAAGTGAATATCTCGTTTGTGAGCGAATTTGCCGAGAAACTGTTCGGTTACACGATTGCCGAATGGCAGAACAGCGCCAATATCTGGAAGACGATCATCCCGCCGGATGCCTTTCCCAACCTGATCGAACAGATAATGGCCCTTTCCAGAGCCGGCGACTCCGGCATCCTTCAATTTCCGGCACTGACGCGAAGCAGGCGCAAACTCGATATGGAAGCGTCGATCACGTTCATCCGCGATGCAGAAGGCCGTGTCACCGGTGTGCGCGGCGTGATGATGGACATCACCCAGCGCAAACAGTCAGAACGCCTGCTGGAGAAAACCACCGAAGAACTGCGCCGGTCCAATGCCGAGCTTCAGCAGTTCGCCTATATCGCCTCACATGACCTTCAGGAACCGCTGCGGATGGTCACCAGCTACCTGCAACTGATCGAGCGGCGCTATACATCGCTGCTGGATGATGACGGGCGCGAATTCATCCACTACGCCGTTGACGGTGCAAACCGCATGAAAGCGCTGATAAATGACCTGCTGGCGTATTCACGGGTGCAGACACAGCAGCGGGAATTCACCGTTTTCGCGCTGGAAGATGCCCTTCAGACTGCCACCCGCAGCCTGAAAGTTGTCATCGAAGAAAACCATGTCAGAATAAACCATGATACACTACCGCACGTCTACGGTGATGAAATCCTGATCGCACAGCTCTTACAGAATCTGTTGAGCAACGCGATCAAATTTAAACAGGAAGACCCGGTTGAGATCAGTATCCGCAGTATCCAGTCAAAACCCGGATGGTGTCAGGTGACCCTTGCCGATAACGGCATCGGGATCGCCCCTGAATATTTCGAACGGATCTTTATCATCTTTCAGCGCCTGCACACGCGGGAACATTATCCCGGAACCGGCATTGGACTGGCGATCTGCAAGAAAGTAGTGGAACGTCACGGCGGTGCAATCTGGCTGGACTCTGAAGTCGGCGTCGGGACGACCTTTTACTTCACCCTGCCCCTGACCGCCGATGCCTACCAACGGGCCACAAGAGAAGTCATCAAACATCAGGCTGCCGTGAGCAGCGAGTTGTCACCGTGACGATGATGATTACAATACCTGTAGGCAGAACTTTCTGTGAACGGAAACCATCCGTGCGCTGGTTGTGGTTGTGCAATATCAGCATCCGGCTTCCGGTTTCCATCTTCCGGCGGGTTTCCGGCGGGTTATATGAGGAACTGTGTCCAAAATGAAAGCAGTTGAAATCCTTCTGGTAGAGGACAATCCCGGTGATGTGCGCCTGACCAGAGAAGCCCTGAAAGAGGGTAAAGTCCATAACAGCCTGAGCGTCGTTCAGGACGGCATCGAAGCACTGCGGTTTCTTCGTAAGGAAGAGGGTTACGCCGACTCCCCCACACCGGATATCATCCTGCTGGACCTGAATCTGCCGCGAATGCCCGGTCATGAGGTGCTGCGTGAGATCAAAAGTGATGATCTTTTACGCCGCATCCCGATCGTGATCCTGACCACATCTGCTGATGAGGGGGACATTCTGGCAAGCTATGAACTGCACGCCAACTGCTATATCACCAAGCCGGTCGATCTGCAGCAGTTCATCACGATTGTTCAGAACATTGAAAACTTCTGGTTCAGTATTGTCAAGCTGCCTAATACATAGAATAAGAGAACGATGACCGTCAATATGCGTGTTCTCCTGATTGAAGATAATCCCGGCGATGCACTCCTGATTCGCGAAATGCTTCGGGATGCGCGTGAAGTCGCATTCGCATTGCAGATCTGCTCCACACTGGCGGAAGGGCTTCAGGAACTTAGCGAACGGCGCTTTGATGTCATCCTGCTCGACATCGACCTGCCCGACAGTCGTGGCATGGAGACCGTCAGCCGTCTGCTCAATCGGCATCCTGCAAACCCGGTCCCGGTGGTAGTGCTGACCGGTTTCGATGATCAGGATGTCGCTGTGCAGGCCCTGAAAGCAGGCGCACAGGATTATCTGGTCAAAGGTGATACCACTACCAACCTGCTGATTCGCTCGATCCGTTACGCCATCGAGCGTCATCGCATTGACGTGGCAGAGGCAGAGCTGGCCGCCATCAAGGAACGTCAGCGGCTGGCACGAGAGCTGCACGACTCGGTCAGCCAGACGCTGTTTACCGCAAATGTCATGGCCGAATCCGCGCTGCGCCAGTGGGACATCAACCCGCAGAAGGCGCGCACACTGGTCGAAGAAGTCCAGCATCTGACGAGCAGCGCCACCGCCGAGATGCGTATTTTACTTTTGGAGCTGCGACCGGTATCATTAACGCAGATCGACTTTCAGCAGCTTATCGAACAGCTTATCCAGGCACAGCGTGCCAAGCACCACGTCCAGGCCACCTTCAACTGCGACACCGTCCCGGAGCTGTCACCGGATGTTCAGATCGCGCTCTATCGCATCACGCAGGAAGCGCTGAACAACATGATCAAACATTCCCGTGCGTTAACCTGTGCAGTTGAAGTGAACTGTGATGCTGACGGGATTAAAATCTCCGTTCAGGATAATGGGCGCGGTTTTGATGTGGCAACGGCTTCTTCAACCAGTTTCGGGCTGAGTATCATGCACGAACGGGCAGAAGCCATCGGTGCCGAGTTCCAGATCGACAGTTCCCCCGGCCATGGGACCCATATTTGTGTGACCTGGCGTCCCCAAGAGGAAGGCGAGTAAGGAATACATGAGCGCTACAACGGAAAAGATACGTGTTCTGATCGTCGATGACCATTATATGGTGCGTAAGGGATTGATTGTACTGCTTGAAAACTTCGCCGATGAATTCGAAGTCGTAGGGGATGCAGGCAATGCCGAAGATGCACTTTATCTGGCAAAGCAGCTTCAGCCGCATGTCGTCCTCATGGATATGATCATGCCGACGATTGACGGCGTCGATGCCACACAGCGGATTCGAACTGAATGCCCACATACACAGGTGATCGCGCTCTCCAGCTTCAGCGAAGAAGACCAGATCCAGCGCGCACTCAAGGCCGGGGCCATCAGCTATCTGATGAAGAATATTTCGGTCGATGAACTGGCGAACGCCGTCCGCAAGGCCGCATCCGGCCAGTCGATTTTATCACCCGAAGCGGCGCAGGTGCTGATCCGCGCTACCACCCGTCCACAGGCCATCGGCCACGACCTGACCGAGCGTGAACGCGAAGTGCTGGTGCTGATGAAGGAAGGCCTGAATAACCGCCAGATCGCCGATCAGCTTGTGATCAGTAACTCGACCGTGAAAAATCACGTCAGCAATATCCTTGCCAAGCTCGGCACATCCAGCCGCACGCAGGCCGTCGCGCTGGCCGTGGAACATAAAATCGTGGATTAAACGGCGAAAAAGCCCCCTATACCGGCGCGATAGAACTGCGCCACCTCCCTTTTCAAATGTAGGTATTCGATGGATGTAGGGTCGGGATTCTTCCCGGCCATGTGTACCACCGACGGACGCCCCGGATATGCAAGCATATGTGGCGTCCCTACAAGGTGCATGAATGCACGGGTGCATAAATGCACACGTCGAAGGTAGGGACAGGGCCGCATTGCAAGCAATGGCGCCCTGTCCGCCCGTAAACACCTGAACCGAGAATCGAATACCTATCCCTGAAACCTAGGGGAAAGGGGCTTTTCTGTCACAAAATTCCAGACCGTCCCCTACTCCACCCAATCAAATGTCCGCGTGACAGCCTTCAGCCAGCCGTTATACAGCCGCTGACGTTCGCTCTCATCCATCTGCGGCGTCCACTCGGTATCCTTGCCCCAGTTGGCGCGCAGTTCATCCAGATGCGACCACACCCCCACCGCAAGTCCGGCGGCATAGGCGGCCCCAAGCGCCGTCGTCTCGATCACCGTCGGACGAATCACCGGCACACCCAGAATATCAGACTGAAACTGCATCAGCAGATCGTTGACCACCATGCCGCCATCGACTTTCAGGGTGCGGACATCCACGCCGGAGTCCTTGTTCATGGCCTCCAGCACTTCCCGCGTCTGATAGGCGGTGGATTCCAGTGCGGCACGGGCGATATGTCCTTTGTTAACATAGCGTGTCAGCCCGACGATGACGCCGCGAGCATCACTGCGCCAGTACGGGGCAAATAAGCCCGAAAAGGCCGGGACGAAATACGCGCCGCCGTTATCTTTCACAGAGAGCGCCAGCGCTTCAATATCACTGGAACGCTGGATGATGCCCAGATTATCCCGCAGCCACTGGATCAGCGCACCGGTGATGGCGATTGAGCCTTCCAGCGCATAAATCGCCGGTTGACTGCCGATCTTGTAGCCCAGTGTCGTCAGCAAACCATTCTTCGACTGGATCGGCTTCTCGCCAGTGTTCAGCAGCATGAAGTTGCCGGTCCCGTAGGTGTTCTTCGCTTCACCGACATCGAAACACGTCTGACCGAAGAGCGCGGCGTGCTGGTCACCAAGCACACTGCCCAGCGGGACGCCCTGAATATCCGCGATCTGTGCTTCGGCATAGACTTCGCTCGATGGCTGGATTTCCGGCAGCATGGCCCGTGGGATGTCCAGCGCCTGAAGGATCGACTCATCCCAGTCCAGCGTTTCCAGATTCATCAGGATCGTGCGGCTGGCATTGGTCACATCTGTGATATGCAGGCCGCCGTTCACGCCGCCGGTCAGATTCCACAGCAGCCACGTGTCCACCGTACCGAAGATCACCTCACCCTGTTCGGCCCGTTCGCGCACACCTTCGACATGATCCAGAATCCAGCGCAGTTTCATGCCGGAGAAGTACGTCGCCAGCGGCAGCCCCGCCCGCTCACGGAAGCGATCCTGACCGCCGTCCTGTGCCAGCAGGTTACACAGCGCATCGGTGCGTGTATCCTGCCAGACAATCGCGTTATAGACCGGTTTGCCGGTCCTGCGATCCCATACCAGCGTGGTTTCGCGCTGATTGGTGATGCCGACTGCAACCAGATCCGCCGCCCGGATGTTAGCCCGATGCAGTGCGCCGGAGATCACATCCTGCGTATTGCGCCAGATCTCAATCGGATCATGCTCTACCCATCCCGGCTTCGGCAGGATCTGCTCATGTTCCTTCTGATCGACCGCGACGATCTGGCCGGAAAGGTCGAAGATGATAAAGCGTGAACTGGTTGTCCCCTGATCGACAGCGGCAATATATTGAGCCATTAAAAGCCCCTTTTAGTTTTCAGAATAACTTCAGGTTATTTATACCATTGCAGCGGTAGGACACCCAAACCGGATTCGCAGCAGGCGCGGGAAGAGTCAGAGCGTCGTCACCGTATCGGCATAGACCACGCCAAGCCGCATCTGATAATCAAAGCGACCGGGCAGCATCGCGGGAATACCGACCTGTTCCACCATATACGAAGCCGCAGTCACGGCATGACAGGCCGCCGCCTTGATACCCAGTGGCAGCGCCGCCAGAAATGCGCCGCAGAACGCATTCCCCGCCCCAACCGCATCCACCACCGCCGTCTGATAGGCCGGGACCATGACCGCTTCGATCCTGCCGCCGCGAAAATCCCAGATCTCCGCACCGTTAGCCCCCAGACGCAGCGCGATGATCTTCGCCCCGCAGCGCCGGAGGCGTGCCAGCATCGGCGCACGCCGTTCCTCACCCGTGAGTCCGACCGCTTCATTCAGATTCGGCGAAAAAATGGTACAGGCCCGCAGCAGATTGGTCAGTTCGGTATCATTCAGCGGTTCATCCGGCGGCTTAAACGTCTCCAGACTGACGATTTTCCCCTGACGGGTCAGCTTGTGCGCCAGTGAGAGGCCGGGATTTTCCGGATGCAGGCCCCAGTGAAAGCCGCGTGCATTCCGATATTTTTTGGGTAATAATTCCGCTTTGGGGCGTATGGCATCGGATGCCGGGGGCGGGACCTGCCAGCGGTGTTCGCGATTGCCGGCCTCATCCATGATCTGCCACGCACGCGGCGTCGCTTCCCATACCGGCTTCACACCGGAATAATCAATCCCCGCAGCGCATAACGGCTCGAAGATCTCGCTGGGTGCATCCGCGCTGGCGGCATCCGCACTGGCGGCATCCGCACTGGCGGCATCCGCACTGGCGACATCCGCACTGGCGACATCCGGCGCAAGATCCGCCCCGACCGAAGCGGCCAGCCCCACCCGGCCTTCCGCCGTCTCCAGCTCGTTGATATCGGCCAGTGCCGCCGCCATCCCCCACACGGTCTGAGGCCCACCGCCGCCCAGAATATCGGCCTCAATCCGCCCATCAGGATAGGCGATGTCGTCAATCACAATCCCAAATGACACGTATTCAATCAAAGTCGGCTCCACTAAAACCGTGAGAGGCATCCACCCATCGAGAATCAACAGAGGACAGCGCATCTCGTGTCCTCTGCTAACTATACCGCATGTCAGGCAGCCATCAGGATTCCATCAGATGCCGCATCATCTGGGCCAGTACGGTCGTCGGCACGCGGATACACCGGCCTGCTGTCGTTATTCGGATGTTTGGCCTCATTGTAGTACAGTTTGTCAGTAATCTGACACGAATGTAACTGACTTCAGACAGAGACCGGTCTAACCATCCGTAATGCTACAGTTCCTTCAGATCGTCTGTCATTGAGAACAGGGTTTCGTTCCCACGGGTGGAATAGAATAGCTGTCATGGTGATCATCAGCATACTTTATCGAATGAGCGAAAGAGATTCTTAAAATGATTGAAGCCAGTTTGAGAGTAAAGACTGACTCCCCTATCGGGACGATTTCGCCGCGTCTGTATGGACATTTCGCCGAGCATCTGGGAAGGTGCTGCTACGACGGCCTGTGGGTGGGGACACGCAATCACAAGATCCGGAACTATAACGGCTTCCGGGCGGATGTCATCGACGCACTGAAAGCCATGCCCGTCCCGATGCTGCGCTGGCCGGGCGGCTGCTATGCCGATCACTATCACTGGCGTGACGGCATCGGTCAGGCGTCGGACAGATCGATCCGACTCGGCATGTCATGCGGGCTTCAGGTTGAAGATGACAACAGCCTTGGCACGCACGAATTCATGGAATTGTGTCATATGCTGGGCGCAGAGCCATATCTGGCGGGGAATGTGGGCAGCGGGACCGTGCAGGAACTGTGCGACTGGATGGAATACTGCAACACCCATGTCGATACTTCACTGGGCAAGGAACGCGCCGGAAATGGATCACCCAGGCCATTTGGCGTCCGGCTGTGGGGCGTGGGCAACGAGAACTGGGGCTGCGGTGGGAATTACGACGCCGAATCCTATGCCCACGAATACCGGCGCTATGCCACCATGATGCGCCATGTCGATTCGAATGCAGAACTGGTGGCCTGTGGACATGAGCAGGAATGGAATGAGACGTTCATGCGGCTCAATCAGCGCTATCTGGGGCTGGTCGATCACCTTTCGATCCACCTTTACTGGACCCATGGCGGGCCGGAAACCGACTTCACAGAAGATCAGTATTACGCGCTGCTGGCCGAAGCACACAGCACAGAAGAATTCGTCAGCCGCACCGCCGACCTGATCGCCAGCTATACACCCGAAGGCGGACGCCGCATCGGTGTTGCGCTCGATGAATGGGGCGTCTGGCATCCGGAAGCACGCAACTGGGGGCCGGATAATGAGATCCACCGCACGCCGATCACTTACGAACAGGCTGGCACAATGCGTGACGCACTCGCCGCCGCCATCGCGCTGGAAGGCTTTCACCGTCAGTGCCATGTGCTGTCACTGGCGAATCTCGCGCAGATCGTCAATGTACTGCACGCGACGGTCATGACCGAAGGCGCACACATCTGGCTGACGCCGACCTATCACGCGCTTCAGCTTCACAAACCGCATATCGGGGCTGATGCGCTGCCGGTCGATGTCACACACAGCATCAGCATCCCCGGCGGACAGCACGAGACCAGCGCCGTGACCGGGACGGCATCACGCAGCGCGTCCGGCACCGCCGTAACACTGATCAACCGCCATTTCAGTCAGGAAGCGGCAGTCACGCTCGATCTGGCGGATGTTTCACAGCTCCGTCAGGCATCAATCCTGACCGCTGACGCGCCCCATGCCGTCAACAGCGCCCAGCATCCGCAGCGTGTGAAGCTGAACGAACTACAGGTGACGAATGACGGTGGCCGCTGGCGCATCGAGCTTCCGGCGCATTCAATGGCGACGATTGAGTTCAGTTAGGGTGGGTTGAGATGTCGTCAGCGCGGGCCGGACGGACTCATCCGGCCCTCTTTTAGCTCAACCGAATCCTTGGATTCAGCACGGCGTAGAGGATGTCGGCGATCAGGTTCGACACCGCGAAGAAGAAGATAATCACCATCACGATTGCCTGAAGCAGCGGGATGTTCTTCTGCTCGACCGCCGTCACCAGCAGTGCCCCAAGGCCGGGATAGGTGAAGACATTCTCGATCACCACCAGCCCACCGATCAGCCAGCCGATACTCAGCGCGATCACCGTGATCGTCGGCAGTAAAGCATTGCGCAGCACATGCCCGACGATCACCTGCCTGCGCGAAAGCCCCTTGAGCGTTGCCGTCCGCACATACGGCTGACGCAGTTCCTCAATCACACCGGCCCGCGTCAGCCGCACGATATAACCGACCAGCACCAGCGTGGCCGTGATCGCTGGCAGCATCAGCACCCGCAGCCAGTCAATCAGGCTGTAGTCCGCACGCACCTGTGAAATCGAAGGAAACCAGCCCAGGCCGATGGCAAACACACCAATCAGCACAATCGCGGTCACGAATTCCGGCAGGCCGACCAGCCCAAGCGAGATCACCGAGATCAGGCTGTCCGCCCACGACTCCTGACGCAGTGCGCCGACCACGCCCAACGCAATCGACAGCGGCACCGCCAGCACCAGTGTCAGCGCCCCCAGCCGCAGCGAATTCGCCAGCCGTTCTTCAACCAAAGGCCGTACCGCCGGGCTGCCGCTGCTGTACGAGCGTCCCCAGTCACCCGTCAGGAAGCCGCCCAGCCAGTTGACATACTGTTCCGGCACAGACGCATTCAGGCCGTATTGTTCGCGGAACTGCTCAAGCTGTGTTTCTGATGCATCGCGGCCAAGCTGCAAGCGGGCAATATCCCCCGGCAGAAGCTGTGTCAGGCCAAAGATGATCATGGAGGTAATCAGCATCGTCACACCCAGCAGCAGGGTCCGGCGTATCAGAAAGCGTATCATGGCAGCGACTCATCCGGTGCAGGTTTAGCAGGCTGATCAGGGTTAGCGGGCTGATCAGGCGGCTGGCTTTGCAGCACGATCAGATCTTCAATCGGGATATGGCACAGGATGCGATGACCTTTCCCGGCATCACGCCATGGCGGGGGCTGTTCTTCGCAGATCTTCCCCAGTTTGCGCGGGCAGCGGGTATGAAAACGGCATCCGGTCGGGATATTGCGTGCGCTCGGCACATCCCCTTCCAGCCGGATGATCCCGTGACCGCCAGCGCGACCGCCAGCGCGACCATCCCCCTGAATGCTATCAGGATCAGGCACCGGGATCGCAGAGAGCAGCGCTTCGGTATACGGGTGAGACGGCACGGCGTAAACCTGATCAGCGTCCCCCTCTTCCACCACCTGCCCCAGATACATCACCGCGATCCAGTCCGACAGATAGGCGACCACATCCAGATCATGCGAGATCAGCAGATAGGATGCCCCTTCCTGCGCCCGCAGATCCTTCAGCAGATTCAGGATCACCGCCTGCACCGAGACATCCAGCGATGAGGTCGGCTCATCGGCCACCACCAGCGCGGGATTCGCGGCAAAGGCCCGAGCAATCGCAATCCGCTGCTTCTCACCGCCGCTGAGTTCACTCGGATAACGCCCCGCATAATTTTCCGGCAGGCGGACCGCGTTCAGCAGTTCCGCGATACGCTGGCGCATCTCGGCACGGGTATAACGCCGGTCATCCAGCAGACGCAGCGTGCGCGTCAGCGCCTGTCCCACCGTGCGATACGGATTCAGCGTGTCATTCGGGTTCTGGAACACCATCTGCAGATTGGCAAGCGCATGTTTGCTGCGGCTGTCCAGTCTAAGGTTGAGCGGCACATCCAGCAGTTCCATGGCGCCACTGTCGGCTTCGGTCAGGGCGACAATCGCACGGGCCAGCGTCGTCTTGCCGCTGCCACTTTCGCCCACCAGTCCCAGCGTCGAACGGGCACGGATGCGGATCGAGACATCATCCACAGCGCGGATCGGGCGCGTTGGCCGTCCGAGCAGGCGATCCAGCAGACCCCCTTCATCAAACTGTTTGTGCAGATGCTCCGCCTGAAGCACATAGCCCTCACGCGGCGGCGCACCGGCGGCTTCAGCCTGCGGCGCACTGATCAGCGTCAGTTCACCAGATGCGATTTCGCGCCAGCGGTGGCATTTGACCAGTCGCCCATCAGGGGTCGGCTCCAGCGGCGGCTTCACCTGATGGCAGATGTCGATGGCCGCCGGGCAGCGTGTGGAGAACACACAGGCGGCGGGGCGTTCGGTCAGCGCCGGGGCAACGCCTTCAATCGACATCAGGCGGCTTTCAGACAGACTGGTACGGCGTGGCAGGCTGGCGAGCAGGCCAATCGTATACGGATGCACCGGGCGATGATACAACTCACGGACCGGCCCGCTTTCCATGATCTCGCCGCCGTACAGCACCGTCACACGATCACACAGCATGGCGACCGTCGCCAGATCATGCGAGACGTACAGCGCCGCGCCATTTTCCTGATGGATCAGATCACGGAACAGGTCAAGGATCACCGCCTGCGTGGTGACATCCAGTGCAGTGGTCGGTTCATCCAGCACCAGCAGACGCGGCTGTGTGCTGAGCGCCATGGCAATCGTCACGCGCTGGAGCATCCCGCCGCTGAGTTGGTGCGGATACTGGTGGGCGATCACGTCCGGGTCCGCAATTTTGACACGACGCAGCATCTCAACCGCATGGTCCAGCGCCTCACGCGGCTTCAGCCCGTTATGGCGGCGCGTGACTTCGGCAATCTGATCGCCAATAGAATACGACGGGTTGAGCGACGAAAGCGGATTCTGCGGCACAAGGCTTAGTCTGCTTCCCCAGATCTGACGCATCTCGGCGTCCGTTTTGGGGACCAGATCATCGCCATCCAGCAGGATACTGCCAGACTCGATCCGTGCGTTATCGGCCAGATAGCGCATCATCGCCAGTCCGAGTGTGGATTTTCCGCTGCCGCTTTCGCCCACCAGTCCATGAATCTCGAGCGGCGCAATCATGATCGAGATATCGCGCACGGCATTATGCCAGTGCCGCCCCAGCCGATATTCGATATTCAGGCTGCGCATCTCGATGACCGGCGTCTCAATAACCGGCGTCTGTGCGTTCTGTGGAAGCGGCGCATCCGGCAGGACCGACCGTGCTTCCCCTGATCGGGAGTCGAGCTTGTCCGTCATCGGTTTTTATCCTTCATAGCGGAAGATCCGGCGCAGTCCATCAGCCATCAGATTGACGCCAATCACCAGCAGCGCGATCGACCCGGCAGGATACCACAGCGCCCACGGGACACGCTCAAATTGAGCGCGGCTCTCATTCACCATCCGGCCCCAATCCGGCGAAGGCGGCTGCACACCCAATCCCAGAAAGCCGAGCGATGCCGTCAGGAAGATGGCATACGAAAAACGCAGAGCCCCTTCCACCGCCAGCGCGGGCAGCACCCCAGGCAGGATTTCACCAAACAGGATATACGCAGTCGAATCACCGCGCAGTCTGGCGGCTTCCACATAGCCCGTGCTGCGCAGGTTCAGCGTTGCACTGCGGATCACCCGTGTCACGATCGGCGTATACAGCAGCACGATCACGATGATAATCCCTACAGGCGATGTCCCTACCGTTGCCAGCATGACCAGCGCCAGTACCAGCGCCGGGATCGCCAGCAGCGAGTCCAGAATGCGCGAGACGATTTCATCCAGCCAGCCGCCGTAATAGCCAATCAACAGGCCGAGACTGGTGCCGAGTGCCACCGCCAGCACCGTCGCGATGCCGGGGATCAGGATGATCTCGCGTGCGCCCCACAGCACCCGGCTGAAAACATCCCGGCCCAGATGATCCGTCCCGAACGGGAATTCAGCCGAAGGCGCCGCACGCCGCTGGATCGTCCCATTCGAATCACGGGCGAGTTCGTCATATTTAAACGGTGCAATCGTCGGCCCGATCACGGCCAGCAGCAGGAACATCAGCACGACAGCCGTCCCGAACAGTGACAGTGGCCGCCGCACCAGTTTGCCGAGTGTATTCAGCAGGGGATTGCCGCCGGTCGCTGTCAGTGATGAAGATGAAGGGGAATAACCGGCCATTCAGGGTCCTTCAGTGGATGAAATCAGCGTAGGTAAACAGTTTAGCGCGTGTTGACATTTACAAAAATCGCTCATGTGTAGGGGCGATGCTGTGTCATCGC
>CAYNDH010000019.1:24038-39769 GCA_964395665.1 uncultured Anaerolineaceae bacterium | reverse complement strand
CTCCATACTTCTGCTGCCATGCGGGAATCAGATAATCGAGATTGGTGACCTGATGCCGACAGGCCGCCGAACCACACTGGCAGTCGAACTGAAACGGGATCGATAGTTCAGTCGTGGCATAGTCGTAAGTCAGTTCTTCACCAGCGGCAATATCACGCAGGGCGATCATGGTATCTCTTTCGAGCCAGGCGGTATTTGCATCACAACTGTGATTCATATATCGCTCTGGCTCGCTGTCAATGACAAGCTCATCCTCTGTAAGCTGATAACCATAGCGCAGGATTTCTTCCTGCTGTTCTGCTGGCATTTCGAGAATATCGGTGATGTAAAGTGTCGGTCTTCCGGGATCTAACTGGCTGACGATTTCCCCCTTCGAAATCGCGGCTTTCGCGATCAGCCCTTTGCCATGGATAACGTCATTTTCACTCAGGTAAATATCAGGGTGCAGCATAGAACAGCTCTTTCTGAGATCAGAAGACACAAGACAGGTAACGTTTTTACAGAGAACTCGACTCGATGTAGAGAGCCTAACGAAGAAACCACTGGCATTCCCTTTTCAGGAAGGGCCAGCATCGTCAATTATACCGAAATTTTCAGCGCACTTCTGGCAAATTGCCCAAGATTTGCCCGCTTCGTATTGAATCGGTTAAAAAAAGGTCGCGTAAATAAAATTTTTCGGTATAATTCAGGCTCGATATTTATGAGAGTCCAGTCACAGTTAATAATTCCAAACCCCTGACCCGGATCTCATAAACATTCGATTGTACAAGGTTCACATTATTTAGGAGGCTTTACAATGAATAAACTGACCAAGTTTGTCTTGGTTGGCGTGATGATGGCGCTTGTTATGGCGCTCTCATTGCCCGTCATGGCCCAGGACGCCGAAGTGCCCGGTCCGGGTGAGGGCGATGCGATCATTTCGCCGAATTTTGGTGCAGACATCGCGACACTGAATCCATTCCTGTCTGATGACGGTTCGTCCAACACCATCATCAGCCGCCTATATCCGGGCCTCATCGGTGTCGATCCCGATCTGGGCAACTTCGCTCCCGGCGCCCCGGGTGGTCTCGCCACTGACTGGGAAGTCTCCGAAGATGGTCTGACCTACACCTTCTCTCTGCGTAACGACTGGACCTGGTCAGATGGCACCCCCATCACCGCCAACGATGCCGTGTACGCATGGGAAGTGGTCTCTGACACGGATGTCAATCTCTCCGGTTCGATCACCAACCTGCGTGACTCAATTGAGTCGGTGGCCGCAGTTGATGAATACACCCTGGAAGTTCAGTTCCAGACCCCGGACTGCACCGCCGTGAACAATGCCGGTTCGCTGCCCATCGTGCCGTCGCACATCTGGCGCGAACAGTTCCCCAATAACGCCGACATGAACGAGTCGGAATTCAACCTGGATGCTCCGGTGACCGCCAATGTCTGGGAATTCCTTGACTTCGCGCCGGGTGAGCAGGTGACGCTGGTTGCAGACCAGAACTACCCTGATGCACTCGCTGGTCACGTTGTCCCCGAAGGCTGGATCTTCAAGAACGTTGCTGACCAGACCGTTCAGGTGGAACAGTTCCTTGCCGGTCAGCTCACCACCATGGGTGTCCCGACCAACCGTCAGCAGGAACTGCTCGATATGGTGAATGCAGGTGACCTGCTGGGCTTCGAGAGCGAACGCGCCAATGTCCGCTTCATCGGCCTCAACAATGCTGACCCGGCCAACCCGCAGCCCGGCCTGGACGAAGATGGCAACCCGATCGATCAGGGTTACCACCCCGTGCTCGGTGACGTCCGCGTTCGTCAGGCGCTGAACTACGCCATGGACTTCGAAGCGATCAACGAAGCTGCATTCTTCGGCTTCGGTATCCAGATGGCAAGCCACATCCGCCCCGACTCCTGGGCTTACAATCCTGACATCGAAGTTTATCCCTACGATGTCGAAATGGCCGAATCCCTGCTGGAAGAAGCCGGTTGGGTTGACAGCGACGGTGACGGCGTCCGTGAATGCCAGGGCTGCCTCTACGCAACCGAAGTTGATCCCAGCTTCGAAGGCTCACTGCTGGCATTCGACCTGATGACCAATGCCGGCAACACTTCTCAGGAAGCACTCGGCACCATCCTTCAGGACCAGTGGAGTGAAGTTGGCTTCGCTGTTGACTTCCAGGCGATCGACTTCAACGTGCTGGTTGACACCTTCACCGCCCAGACCTTCGATGCCGTCATGATCTTCTGGGGCTTCAGCTTCCCGGATAATCCCGATGACATCACCGCCACCTTCGGCGCCAGCCAGGACCTGCCCGGCAACGGTTTCAACGCTGTGTCTTACTACAATGCACGCGTTGAAGAACTGCTTGACGAAGCTCGCGACCTGCCCGGCTGCGATCAGGGTGAGCGTGCAGCGATGTACGGTGAAGTTCTCGAAATCCTCCACGATGAAGTTCCGTGGATCTGGGTTGGTATCGGCCAGACTCTGACCGTTGCACAGCCGTGGGTCACCGGTTGGGACCCCAAGCCAACCGCCACCAGCCCCACCCTGTGGAACGAAGACACCTGGTTCGTGGACGCCCCGTAATTGACGGCGCTGCAAAACTCAGGCAATAAATAATACTTAGGGCAAGGCTTATCGCCTTGCCCTAAGCTATACAGCGCCAGTCTGTAATCTCAACAACCCTGGCAATCTCTATCATCACTGTGACTTCAAGCGATCAGGTCAGTTACTATGTTTAAATATGTTCTTCGTCGTCTTATTCAGGCGGTTCCGATCTTTTTCGGGATCACCCTGTTGTCCTACGCCCTGATGGCAGCAACACCGGGCGGTCCCACTGCGGCGCTTGTTCTAGGAAGCGGTACTCCTCTGCGCGGCGGTGAAGTCGAACGCCTAAGGGCAAGACTAGGGCTGGATGACCCATGGCCGATCCAGTATATTCGGTGGCTCGCAGGGGATGACTGGCTGCGTTGGGATGCTGATGGTGATGGCGTTGCAGATCACTCGTTCCTGATCCCGCTTACCGATTCAGAGGGTGAGCCGCTTGATCCGGGGACCAAAAAAGGGATTCTGCGTGGTGACTTCGGCCAATCCTTCAGCCTGCGACCGCGTCTGGTGCTGGATGTGCTGACCGAACGCCTGCCGGCCACGCTTGAGCTGACAATTTCCGGCCTGATTATTGGCCTGGTGCTGGGTCTGCTGGTCGGTATCCTGGCTGCGATCAATCATGGCCGGGTATTCGATCATGTCACCCGTATTATGGCGGTCGTTTTCGACGCCGTACCGGTTTTCTTTCTGGCACTTATTCTGCTGCTTATCTTTGGAAAACAGCTTGGATGGGTCCCAATCGGGGACCGCTGCGACCTCAGCACGATTGCTAAAGCGCGTGCTGGCTGCCCTGTGATCACAGAGCGGCTGAACTATCTGATTCTGCCAACTTTTATTCTGGCAACAGGTGGTATTGCAGGTTATTCTCGTTACATGCGTGCAGCAATGCTCGATGTGGTCTCACAGGATTACATTCGTACTGCACGTGCCAAGGGCCTGAGTGAGCGTGAGGTCTGGTTCAAGCATGGCGCACGTAATGCGCTGATTCCAATCGCCACCTTCATCGGCCCGGCCATCACCGGTTTGCTGGGCGGCGCGGTCTTTACCGAGACCATCTTCAATTGGCCTGGTGTCGGTAGAACTGTCGTTGCCGCCGTCGGCGCACGTGATTATCCAATGGTTATGGCAGTCACCGTTTACTCCGGGCTGGCGACGATTATTGGTTACCTGATTTCAGATGTTCTGTACGGGTTAATTGATCCCCGTATTCGCTTCAATTAAATGACCGAAATGATCAGCGTAGATAGGTAGAAACAAGTTTTCTATGACGACTCAATCCTCTGTTGCAACACTTGAACCAAAACAGGAACAGAATTATCGCAGTGAGTCCCTGTTTACTAAGGCCTTACGGCGGCTGAGCCGCGATTACCTCACGCTGGGCGCATTGGCAGTTGTCCTGCTGTTCACCCTGCTGGCTATTTTCGGTCCATGGATCAATCAGAACATCCTGAACGTTAGCCCGGACACCACATCAGCCCGGACATTCGCCCCTTACGGCACGCCGGGGAATATTCTTGGCACTGATGATATTGGCCGCGATCAGCTTGCCCGTCTGCTGGTCGCCGGTCAGGTCTCACTGGGTATCGGCTTTGCAGGCGCAGGAATTTCTCTGTCCATCGGGATGTTTCTCGGCGTCATGACCGGTTACTTTGGCGGCATCATCGACGACGTCCTGAACTGGATTATCACAACACTGGACTCGATCCCGGCACTGTATCTGCTGATCCTGATTTCGGCCATCTTCCGCCCTGACGCGGCTTCCCTGATCTTCGCTATCGCGCTGATCAGTTGGACAGGGACGACCCGTATCATTCGCGGCCAGACCCTCTCCATCCGCAATCTGGATTATATCCTGAGCGCACAGGCACTTGGGGCCAGTCCATGGCGCATTATGGCGAGCCATATCGTCCCGAATCTGATTTCGATTACCGCGATTGTGCTGATGCGCAGTATCGGCGGCCTGATGCTGACCGAAGCCGGTCTGAGCTTCCTTGGCCTGGGTGTACAGCCGCCGCAGGCCACATGGGGCAATATGCTGACCAAGGCGCAGTCGTTCTTCACCCTTGGCCCACACCTGATCTGGCCGCCCGGCCTCGCGATTTCAATCACTGTACTGTGTCTGTACATCATCGGTGATGGCATTCGTGACGCCTTCGACCCAACCTCAACAAAGTAACCGGGTTCATCACCTCCTATCTGAAAATAAAAAGCCCACTCGCTGTGAGTGGGCTTTTTGCTTGTAATCCGGCTGTGTCGGATGGGTTGGATCGCTACCGGGTGACTTCACGCCGCAGTACATCAGCCAGTGAGAGTTCGTAGTTACGTGCGACCAGTTGATCAAGCACGATATCCACATCAAACGCATTCCCTGTCGGCATGGTAACGCGCAGCATCACCACGAAACGGCCACGCTGCACAAAAGCCAGACCGCTGCGTACATCCGTCTCGCAGGCCACTTCATTACGCACATAGACTGGATGGCCGAGCGTGGTCAGTTCTGAAGCCTCATAGCCTTCCATCTCGGCCAGTTCTACAAGGAACTCATCCTGCATGACAGCAGAAGCATCGGCAGCGGTTGCAAACGCCAGCAGTTGATAGCCTGCGGTGGTGAAAACATAGGTCTGATGGTCGCAGCTATCATTGGAGATCGTGCTGTCGAACGAGTATTCGAAGTTATTGGCAGTCAGGAAATCACGATACTCAGTCTGGATTCCTACCGACGCACGGTCCACAGTGGCGTCAATATCATCAATCTGCTGGCTCGCCACATGCGTCAGTCCGGGTGGCAGCACGCCGCCAAAAGCATCAAAGCCAGCAAGGACTTCCTCTGCTGATGCAGGTGCATCCGGCTCATAACTGGTCGTCACGGCCTGCGGATCGGTGATGATCACCACCGTCTGAAGTACCGTTGCCGGTGTATCCGCCGTGACATCCGGGCTGGAAGGATCGCGGAGCTGCATCGCCAGGACATTGTCCTGACCTTCCAGCACTTCACCAAAGATGGTATGACGGAAGTTCAGATGCGGTGTGGCGACGGTTGTGATGAAGAACTGGCTGCCGTTTGTCCCGACAATCCCCTGCTCCCGACGATTGGCGTTCGCCATCGCAAGCAGCCCCGGACGATCGAAGGTCATATAACCTGTAAATTCATCCTGAAACTGGTATCCCGGCCCACCGGAGCCTGTCCCGGTCGGATCACCACCCTGTGCCATAAAGTCCTGAAGCACGCGATGGAAAATGGTGTTGTTGTAGTAGTCATTCTGGGCGAGAAACACAAAGTTGTTCACGGTAATGGGCGAAGTGTCCTCAAACAGATCGATATAGACCGCCCCGGCATCCGTGCAGATCACAGCGCGGTAATCGACACCCGCTTCCAGCACCTGTTCCGGTTCGGCGAATTCTCTGGTGGCCGGTTCATCAGCCGGGACATTCGCAGCACAGACGTCGGCAGCAGTCTGCGCGTCGGCAGCAGTGTCACTGTCGGCTTCTTCCGTTGCTTCATCCGTTGCTTCATCGGACTCGCTTTCCGCCTCAGCCGTTTCCTGCTGAACGACGGGATTGCTGGCAAGGATGATCTGTCCCGCGTTAGCACCGTTAGCAGCGGTCTCATCTGTGGCTTCATCGGTCGCTTCCGGTTCAATAGTGCGTTCCGGCTCGACAGTCGTTTCCGGTGAAATCGCCTGTGTGGGGGCAGGAGTCTCATCCCCCTCACCACCGCATGCACTCAGGACGAATGCAGTGAGCACCAGCAGTAACCCCGTTATGATCGTCTTCTTCACAGAAATGCTCCTCTCCTTAAAATTCGCCGTAGCATTGTACCTGTGCGGATAAGACTTTAATAGACAGCCTTAGTCCCCTGCTTCAGCAGCCATGTAATTGTCTGCAAACTGACGGTGATACAGCGCGGCATACATTCCATCCAGCCGCAGCAGTTCGTCATGCGTACCGTCTTCGATGATCTGCCCCTGTTTCATGACCAGAATACGATCCGCATCGCGGACAGTACTCAGGCGGTGAGCGATGATCAGGCTGGTACGATTTTTCAGAATGCGCTGCAAACCACGCTGGATCAACTGCTCAGTCTGGGTGTCAATGCTGCTGGTGGCCTCATCCAGCACCAGAATGCTGTCAGGGTTATGGATCAGCGAACGTGCCAGCGCGAGAAGCTGCCGCTGCCCTTGAGAGAGATTCCCGCCACCCGGCAGCAGTTTAAAATCATAGCTGTTGGGCAGGCGCTCGATGAATGGGGCGGCACAGGCGGTGCGCGCTGCTTCGCGCATCTGTTCATCGGTCACATTCGGATCAAACAGGCGCAGATTGTCGGCAATCGTGCCATCAAAGCAGTACGGATTCTGTGGCACGACCATGACATGTCGGCGCAGTTCATGAAGGCTCAGTTCTCTGACATCGATGTCGTTAATCCTGACGCTTCCCGATGTGACATCATAAAAGCGCGAGATCAGCCCGGCCAGTGATGTCTTCCCTGCCCCTGTCGCGCCGACAATCGCAATCCGCTGCCCCGGCTCGATATACAGGTCAATCCCGCGCAGCACTGGCGTCCCCGGCTCATAGCTGAAGTGGACATCTTCAAAGGTGATCGACTTCAGGCGGCCTTCGGGATGCTTCGACGCGGTTTCAGGGTCCTGAACGGTGGGTTCGATCGCCAGCATTCTGGCAAGACGCTCACCCGCTGCCAGCGCCGTCTGGATCTGTGTAAACTGCTCCGAAAGCTGCAAAATCGGCTCAAAGCTGCGGCGCGTGTACTGAATGAACGAGATCACCATACCAAGTGTAGCCCATTGAGCCAGCATCCCCTGCCCGCCACCATACAGGACCAGCGCCAGACCGACCGAGGTCATAATCTGAAGGATGGACGAGAAGACGGTGTACTGGTCGCGCAGGCGCATGTGAACCGAGCGATACTCATCATTGACCGTCTCGAATTCGCGGCGGCTCTGCTGCTGACGTCCGAATAACTGGACGACCAGCATCCCGCCAAACTGCTCATTTGTCAGCGCCTGATAATCTGCGACGACTTTATGCAGCCGTGAGGACATCTTGCGGATTTTGATGCGAAAGTAGACCGTCGCCGCTGTCATCACCGGCAGCACACTCAGGCTGATGAGCGCCAGTCGCCAGTTAAGCAGGAACATTACAAGGATGATCCCAACCAGTGTAATCAGACTGCTTAACACCACGACGATGCTGGTAGAAAGCACCTCACTCAGCGCGTCAATGTCATTCGACAACCGCGACACCAACTGCCCCACCGGTGTCTTGTTGAAGAACTGCATATCCTGCTTCAGGATGTGCCGAAACAGCCGCTGGCGCAGGGCTGTCAGTGCATTCTGCCCGACGGTCTGAAGCAGATAGACATGGCCGAAGCGCAGCGCAAACAGCGCCGGAATACACAGAAAATAGATCACGGCAAACGGAATAAGGCCGTTCAGATCGCCTTCTGTGATCGGACCGTCCACCGCCTGCTGGATCAGATACGGCGGCAGCAGCGACAGCGCCGTCACGCCAAGCAGCATCAGCATGACAACAATCAGTTCTTTCCAGTAGGGTGTGACGAACTGGCTCAGCATCCTGAACAGATAGCGGTCAGAGAGGTTCTCTTCTCCGTAGACCGGCTCCGGTTTCTGGGATGATTTGATTCTATTTATCATCTTCATGAATCAGGTCAACTTCCTGTTTGAATTCTCGTTCCACCATCTCAGCATATGCGCCGCGCTGTCGAACAAGCTGCTGATGTGTGCCCTGTTCGATGATCTTCCCTTCCGACATGACGACGATATTGTCGGCGTCTTTGACGGTCGCAATCCGGTGCGCGATGATAATACTGGTGCAGCGGTCGAGAATGCTATGCAGGTCGCCAAGGATGTCGGCGGCAGTCTGGGTATCGACACTGGAAAAAGCGTCGTCAAGGACAAGGATCGATGGATCACGGACGACAGCACGCGCAATGGCGACACGCTGTTTCTGTCCACCGGAGAGCATCACGCCGCGCTCACCGACCAGCGTATCCAGCCCAAGCGGAAGCTGGTGCAGGTCATTACTCATGCGTGAGATCAGCAGCGCCCGCTCCAGACGGCCATCATCAATACTCTGATCACTCATGCGGACATTTTCGTGCAGCGGCTGGCTGAACAGGAATGTAGACTGCGGGACATAGGCAATGGCCTGCCGCAGATCTTCCAGTTTCAGATCGCGAATATCGACGCCGTCCAGCAGAATACGCCCATGGGTCGGATCGATCACACGTGCCAGCAGGCTGACCAGCAGCGTCTTGCCGCAGCCTGTCGGCCCCACCAGCGCGACCGTCTGCCCTGCCGGGATATGCAGCGAAATAGAGTCCAGTAAGGTCGTGCCCGCCAGCTCGACTGACACATTCTCAAAGATGATCTCACCTTGCACATCTGGTGCTGGCAGCGCTTCCGGTTTCGAGACGATTTTCGCAGGCTGAAGCAGCGGTGTCAGACGTGCAAGCGCGCCTCTCGTCTGCTGATAGCGCTGGTAAACCGTGCCGATCTGTAACAGCACGGTGCTGATCATCGCCAGATAGAACAGGAAGCTGGTAAAGTCACCCAGACTCAGTGAGCCATTCAGGGCCAATACACCACCAAACAGGACCACAATGGCTGCCGTTGTTTCGCTGATCATGTTGGGCAGCATACCGACGGGTTCGTTACGCCGTTTGAAGAACAGCCAGCGGCGGCGGTATTCCAGCACTTCATCACGGTATTTCGCGGCGAATTCGGCTTCCTTACCAGTGGTTTTAATCGTTTGAATACCACTGATCGAGTCCTGTACCGTTGTTGAGACGATACCGGCCTGATCCTGCACTTCTTCAAACAGACGGGCAATCGCCATCCCGGCACGGATCTGAAACGATGTCGAGACCATCAGCACGACGAAGACAATCAGCGTCAGCGGCAGATTCACAAGCGCCAGCAGCACAAAAGTCGCAATCAGGGTGAACAATGCACTGCCAAACCGCATGAAGGTAATCGTCAGAAGCTGCCAGATCAGCACAATATCAGCATGCATCCGCGAAATCAGATCACCGACCGGGTAGACCTGATAGAATGCCTGTTCACGTTCGAGCAGGTTATCAAACAGATCCCGCCGGACATCAAAATTGACAGCGTAGGACACATTACCGCTGAAGTACCGCTGGCCGAAAAAGGCGATGACCGTCACGACAGCCAGCGCAAGGATCATCCCAATCAGCGCCGTCAGATCATCAGATAGCGTATCCTGACTGGCCTGTGCCATAAAATCAGCGATCACAGACTGCGTCGGATAAATGTTCAGCACCTGCGCTCGGATCTCATCTGGCGCACGCAGCCGGTCCACGACGGACCCGATCAGATAAGGCTCCAGCGCGGATGTAACACCTGCCAGCAAACTAAAGGAGATCGCGGCAATCGCAGATCCCTTATGATTTCCAACATATTGCAGCACCCAACGAAGGTCAGCCTTGGGTTGTTGTTTCTCCACAAGCGCAGCTTTCATCTCTTTTGTCATGTTTTATTACAAGTCGCATCTTACAGCTTACCAAGCCTTTTGTGACCAATTAAGGCCAATGATTCACCGAAAACCTGTATTAATGATTATCAGACACGGTGACTTGCAGAAGCGGTACCGGATTCATAAGAACTATTCATTTGCAGTGTGGCTGAAGTGTTATTGACAAAAATATGACGTCTGAGTATAATTCCGCCGATCTTATGGGAGGGAACGGCGTCACCCCTTTGGGGTGTCACGTCTGAAAATTGACCTGTGTTCTTGATCTTTTATAAAGTGCGGTCGATTACTCGGCAATCCGAAATCTCATCACACGGGTTGGCCGAGTTTTTATGTCTATCCCCTGAGATCGCACCTAAATTCTGTCCGGAGGGGATTAATCAATGACACTTCAAACTTCGTATGACGTCAGTGATGACGATTTTGTATTTGCTGACGGCTCTGATTTCGCAGCGCTGCTCGAAGCCTCTTTTGAGGATGACCAGCTCGAGCGCGGTGACATCGTAACCGGCACGGTTCTATCTGTCGATAATCAAGGCCTGATCGTCGGCGTCGGCTCAATGCGGGATGGCTTTGTCTCTCGCCGTGATCTCGAACGCCTTAGTCAGCAGCCGACGGATTATAACGTCGGTGACGAAGTCGATATCGCAATCATGAGAATGGAAGACGATGATGGCAATCTCGTCCTGTCTGTTTCTCAGGCACGCCAGAGCGAAGACTGGAAGATCGCCGAAGGGTTGATGGAGCGCGAGGAGCTTTACAGCGGTCTCGTCGCAGACGCCAATCGCGGCGGCCTGATTGTCCTTTTCGGCAATCTGCGCGGATTCGTCCCCGCCAGCCATGTTGCAGATCTGCCCCGTGGCCTCGGTGAAGATGAGCGCCAGCAGTACCTGTCACGCCTCATCAATCAGACCATTGATGTCAAGATTATCGAAGTCAACCGCAAGCGGCGCCGTCTGGTCTTCAGCCAGCGTGACGCATCACGCGGAAGCCGTGAAGCACGCAAGGAAGTCCTGCTCGAAGAACTCAAGGAAGGTGAAGTTCGCAAGGGTGTGGTCAGCGGCCTGCGTGACTTCGGCGCCTTCGTCGATCTCGGCGGTGCAGATGGCCTGATCCACATCTCGGAACTGGCATGGCACCGTGTGAAGCACCCGCGTGAAGTCCTGAACATCGGCGACACGATTGAAGTGTACATCCTGCGTCTGGATGATGAAGGCAAGCGCATCGGCCTCAGCCTCAAGCGCCTTCAGCCCAACCCGTGGTCACTGGTGGATGATATGTACCATGTCGGCCAGCTCGTGGATGGTGTGGTCTCGCGCCTTGCCGATTTCGGCGCATTTGTCAGCATGGAACCGGGTATCGAAGCGCTGCTGCACGTCAGCCAGTTCGCAGATCCGGCCCCAGCGAACCTGTTCGAATACATCCATGACGGTGATCGCCTGCTGATGCGCGTGATCAGCATTGAATCGGACAAGCAGCGCCTTGGCCTCAGCCTTAAGGAAGTCACCAATGAAGAGCTGGAGCGCTGGCAGGAACAGAATGCAGACAAGCCAGTCGCCAATAAACCGGTCGAATCTGTAGAAGCCGACCGTAGCGCAGCCGAAGAGCTTCCTGTACAATCAGAAGACGTTCAATTCCAGGATGAGACTCAGGCTGAAGTTAGCAGCTAACACCCTGTTTCGCCCTGTCAGCATTGATCTGAATAAGCAAATATGGAAGGGGGTGAACACCGAATGGCAACTGTCAAGCTTAAGCCGAACGAATCGCAGGACCAGCTTCTGCGCCGCTTTCGCAAGCGCGTGACCAACGCAGGGATTCTCAGCACCGTGCGCCGCAAGCGCTGGCACATTTCCAAAAGCGAACTGCGTCGTATCGAAGAGAAGAAGGCGATCCGTCGCTCACGCCGCCGTCAGCGCAAGGCGCAGACTCGATAGTGTACGGCGCGTAACCAATTCCTGAACATCACATCCGCTGCCGTATAATTACGGCAGCGGCTTGTTCATTTATTGCCTGTCACCTATTTTACCCTGGGGAGGGTTATGTCGAATAAGAACGAAGACAAGATCGAAGTTGAGGGGACAGTTGTAGAAGCGCTGCCCAATACCCAGTTCCGCGTAGAACTTGAGAATGGACATCGCATCCTTGCCTATCTGAGCGGTAAAATGCGCAAGTTCTACATCCGTATCGCACTGGGCGATAAAGTCCGGGTTGAAATGAGCGTCTACGATCCTGCACGTGGCCGCATTGTTTATCGCCATCGCGACGGTGGCCGCCCATCGAGCGACGATTAGTTCGATCTCACCGCTTGTAACGTGAGGCACTGGCATCGGCACATCGTGAAGCGTGTGTACGCGGCTACTTCTTTATACCCCAGTGGACCGCCACGGTTCCAAACATGAAGGTCGTGTACTCCACGGGCTGAATACCGGCTTTATGCATGAGTTCAGCCAGTTCATCAGGGGTGCGAAACGCCTGAGTCGACTCCGGTAGATAACGGTATGCATCTGCACCCTGTTTACCACTGATCATACGTCCCATCAGTGGAATCCCATATTTCAGATAAGCGATAATTGCCGGTCGAAGGACATTCGGCGGCGGGGGTGTTGTATCCAGAATGACGACACGTCCGCCCGGCTTCAGCACTCGCACCTGCTCCGCCAGTGTCCGGGGAAGATCCGAGACATTACGCACCAGATACCCTGACACCACCGCGTCAAAACTCTCTGAAGCAAAGGGCAGATTCATCGCGTCTGCGGCACACCATGACACAAGCTGGCCGAATGGCATCGTCTGGCCGACCTGCATCATCGGCAGTGCGAAATCAGCAGCGATGACCTGTGCGGTCGGCTCACTTTTGACGATCTCGAAAGCGATGTCTCCGGTGCCGGCCGCCAGATCCAGCACCACGCCATGACGCGGAACCGCTGCCTTGCCGATCACGAAGCGCCGCCAGCGCTGGTCCTGCCCTGCCGTCATCAGGCGGTTTATCAGATTGTAGCGTTTAGCGATGCGACCAAACATCTGCTGGACATACTGGTCTTTTTCACGACCCTGTAAATGCGACATACTGAAATGTCATCCTCTGTGATGAAAAGAAACTGCAAGGTGATGTTATGTACTGCACATCATTTCCATTAAAGGCAAAACCCGTAAAGCCGGATGTGCAGCCGTGTGATTATACCTGATGTTCAGGGCCGCATTTCAGTTGTAACATCTTCGCTGGCAAGATCTTCAATCAGCAAGATCTTCAATTAGCAAGATCTTCAATCAGGACATCCTGAATGAACAGCGCCTGCGGCTGCGTCGTCTCGAGCAGGCCAAAGCGGAAGCGCCCCTGTGGGGTGACAACCGCGTACTGTGTATCCGCCCACGCGATAAAACCCAGCGGCCCCGTTGGGACGCGATCGGTGATGAACTGCTGCTCACCGTCAATATAAAATACCGCCCGATCTGCATACCATTCGATCACATAACGATGTGGATGCCGTAGAAGTCCACGGTCCAGCAGATGCTCGCTGACACCTAATGCGCGCTGTCCAACCGGCCACAGCCGCCTGTAGAGCAAGCGATTATGCATCAGCAGCAATCCGAGCGGTGCGGTCGGCAGCAGGGCCAGAAACTGCCAGCGGGCAGCGTCAAATGTCGCACATTTCCACCCGCAGCCGGGGACATCCAGCGCTAAAGCCATCTCATTCGGCGGTGTGGAATGGAAAAACCACAGCGTTTTTGGTAAATGCACGCCTCGTGAACCGGGTGCAAATGGATGATTCCAGAAGCCGAAGCCCGCTGTTCCTTGCAGATGCCCTTCAGTCCACGCCGTCAGTGATAAACGCAGCGGCGGACGAAAGGCAAAGTCTGATCGCTGTTGGTAGCTGGCGACCTGTGCATTACTGTACTGCTGATCATTAGAGGAATGCACCCGCAGTTCGATGAGCGGTTCCTGCCGGAGAACATGGCTTTGTCCCTGTTCAGTTGTGTAAAGCTTCATGACTCCTGTGATCCGGCCTTGTCGCTCTCCACGCTTCCCCAGCCGCCCCCGCCGGGTGTCTCGATGATTAACTGATCTCCGGGTGAGAGTGTCAGCGATACTTTCGCATCCAATGTCACCAGCTCACCGGCAATCAGTGCCAGATTGACACCTTTCACCCCCGCTTCTCCATCCTGCACGCCATAGGGCGCGGTCTGACGGCGCTCGGTGTTAAGTGAAACCCGCACTGGCACAGAGAATTCATACACCCTTCGGATGCCATCACCGCCGCGATGCTGCCCTACTCCACCCGAATTATCCCGCAGGCGGTATTCCCGGATGAGAAACGGCAGTGCCTGCTCCAATGCTTCAACCGGTGTATTCAGGGTATTAGTCATGTGGCTGTGTCGTCCGCTCAGGCCGTCGTTGGATACTCCCGCGCCATGCCCGCCGCCAATCGTCTCGTAATATACAAAAGCGCCAATCGAACCGGATAAGCCGCCTACAGCAGCGCTGCCGATGGTGACATTATTCATGCTTCCCTGACTGGCCGCTGGAACCCGCGTCGGCAGCGCTTCAGCTAAAGCCCCCATGACGACATCGACCACGCGCTGACTTGTCTCGGTATTGCCGACCGCAACCGCCGCCGGAAACTCTGGATCAAACAGGCTTCCGGGTGGAATCAGAACGCGGATCGGCTCGAAGCAGCCCTCATTGACCGGGATGTCTTCTTCAGCCAGCAGGCGGATGCAGTACCACGCCGCCGACCGCACCACGGCGGGCACAGTATTGACATTTCCGGCGGTCTGCGGGGCTGTACCTGTAAAATCAATACGCATCTCGCCGCCGTCGATGTCGATTCGCACACAGATCAGCAGCGGCACGCTGCTCTGTCCGTCGCTCTCAAGCACATCTTCAAAGTGATAGCTGCCATCGGGCAGGGTTTCGATCAGGGCCTGCGTCATCTGGCGTGAATAGGTCTGAAGCGCCTGTGCGTGGGCCTGAACCGACCGCAAAGAATAACGTTCGATCAATTCCAGCAGACGCCGTGCCCCAAGCTGATTAGCGGCAATCTGGGCGGAAAGATCGCCCACCCGTTCGCGTGGAGATCGACTGTTCGCCAGAAGAAGCTGAAAGACACCGTCATTGAGGACATCACGCGCATACAGCAGCAGCGGCGGGATAATCAGCCCTTCCTGATAGATCTCCGTACTCAGCGGCAGTGATCCCGGTGACATGCCGCCGACATCCGCATGATGCGCCCGGCTTGCGACATAAAACACCGGCTGTTCATCCACCAGCACCGGCGAAACCATCGTAATATCAGGCAGATGAGATCCCCCATGATAGGGATCATTCAGAATCACCATATCGCCCTGACGCAGCGCCGGAAAGCGTTCAATCGCGGCCTGAACCGATGCGGGCATACTGCCTAAATGCACCGGGATATGCGCGGCCTGTGCGATCAGTCGCGCATCGGCATCAAACAGCGCACAGCTAAAATCGAGCCGCTCACGGATATTAGGGCTGAAGGCTGCACGACGCAGCGCTACCCCCATCTCTTCCGCAGCAGATGCAAAGAGATTCCTGAATACTTCCAGACTGATCGCGTCGACAGAACTAGTCGCGTCGACAGAACTG
>CAYNDH010000019.1:0-23938 GCA_964395665.1 uncultured Anaerolineaceae bacterium | reverse complement strand
TCGACAGAACTGATCGTGTTAACAGATTGTGTCATAAAACCACCACCTGACAGGCCGACAGGCCAATGATAAACGCCACTCTACCGGTATGGGCACCACATGCCAGCAAGCACTGCCAGCAAGCACTGCCAACAAGCACATGCCAGCAAGTACGGCCAGCAAGTACTGCCAGCAAGCAATTACCAACATGTACCCGCTTGCCGTGATCAACCCGTCACATGATGTAATCGCCGTCTAAGTGGCCTCAATAAAAATACACATCCGCAGCGTTTACGGGTTGAAACCCATACTGATGTTGTGTAGAATATCCGGCATGGACTCGTGGCGCAATGGTAGCGCAGTTGACTTTTAATCAATTGGTTCTGGGTTCGAGTCCCAGCGAGTCCAACAACGTCCTGTATCTTAGCGGTCAGGACGTTTTGTTTTCCCCCGTATTCCCACCAATATGACATATGTCATCCACAGCGCTGGATATACCTCACACCGCGTGCAGTTAAGCGTTGAGCTTTTTGACAAGGTCTTAACGCAGGCTTAAAATTGGATTCTCGTTAGTAAATATTGTTTAAATTAAATAAGGAAGGTTCAGCCATGAAAGAGTATTCGACGGAGCAGCTTCGCAATGTCGCCCTAGTCGGCCACCAGAGTTCGGGGAAGACAACTCTGGTGGAAGCATTACTCTATAACACAGGCGCGACCAATCGTTTAGGCAAAGTTGAAGAAGGCTCCACTGTCTCGGACTGGGACGAAGAAGAAAAATCGCGCGGCATTTCCCTCTCAACCTCTGTAATCCCCATCGAATTCGAAGACCACAAAATCAATGTGCTGGATGCGCCCGGTTTCACCGATTTTCAGGGTGAAGTCAAGAATGCCATTCGTGTCGCCGACTCAGTGATCGTTGTCGTAGATGCCGTCAGTGGTGTCGAAGTCGGAACGGAACTGGCATGGGAATATGCAAAGGTCTATCAGCAGCCCATTATCGTCGTTGTCAATAAGATGGATCGCGAAAACGCGACTTTCCAGACCACACTCGACAGCCTTGCCGAGACATTCCCGGAATACAAATTTATCCCGGTCATGCTGCCAATTGGCGAGCAGGCCGATTTCAAGGGTGTGATCAACCTTCTGACCATGAAGGCCTATTATGATGAAGGTCGGGATCGCTCGGATTTACCGGCAGAACTTCAGGATTATGCCAATGAAGCACGTTTGAGACTGGTCGAAGCCGCCGCCGAAGCCGATGATCAGTTAATCGAGAAATATTTCTCAGAAGGCACCCTGGAAGATACCGAAATCCGTGACGGGATGCGTAAGGCCGCCCGTAATCACGAGTTGAATACCGTGCCGGTTTTTGTGACCTCTGGCGCAAAGAATATCGGGACCGTGCCGGTTCTGGAAGCCCTGATCGCCTATACCTCTCCCCCATCACAGCGCCGGTTTGGGCTGCATCGCGATGGCAGCGAAGAAGTCGAATACAATCTCGCACCACAGACCGATGACAAGCCGCTGGGCGCTTACGTCTTCAAGACCGTTACCGATAAATATGTTGGCACGCTGTCCTATATCCGCCTGTTCTCCGGTTTAATCCGCAACGACAGCCGGAATTTCAATACCACCCGGCAGGCTGAAGAACGCTTTAACAACATCATGGTTGTGCGGGGCAAAGACACCTTCCCGGTTTCGGTTCTCCACGCCGGGGATATTGGCGTCGTCGCCAAACTCAGCAGCACCCAGACTGGGGACACCATCGCCGACCGTGATCAGGCCTTCGAGATCATCAAGCCAGACTTCCCCGAACCGCTGTACAGCGTCTCACTGACACCGCGCACTCAGGCGGACAGCGCCAAGATGGGCCAGATCCTCACCAGCCTGTGCGAAGCCGATCCCACGCTGAAATGGCGTCAGGACAGCGACACCCGGCAGGTGCTGCTTGAAGGCATGGGTGATATGCATGTCACACTGGCGATCAGCCGTGCAGAGAAACTCGGCGTCGGGATCGACACCCATCTGCCGAAGGTCCCCTATCGCGAGACGGTGACTAAAAATGCCGAAGCCACCTACCGCCACAAGAAGCAGTCCGGCGGCGCAGGCCAGTTCGGAGAAGTCAGCCTGCGGATCGAACCACAGCCGGGTGAAGGCTTCACCTACGAAACCAAAATCTTCGGCGGCGCGATTTCCCATGCCTTTATCCCTTCAATTGAAAAAGGCATTCAGTCCGTCCTGCCGACAGGCGTGATCGCCGGTTATCCGATTGTGGATGTGAAAGTCGTCGTCTTTGACGGCAAGGAACATCCGGTCGACTCCAAAGACATCGCGTTTCAGATCGCTGGCCGTGAGGCCTTCAAGGAAGCCTTTATGGCGGGTTCCCCCGTGCTGCTTGAGCCGATCATGAATGTTCAGATCACCGTCCCCGAACCGATAATGGGCGACGTCATGAGCGACCTGAATACCCGTCGCGGGCGCGTACAGGGTATGGATACGGTCGCCAGCAAGAGCATCGTCACGGCACAGGTTCCATTATCCGAGATGATGCGCTATGGGAATGATCTGCGCTCAATGTCCGGTGGACGCGGCATCTATACCATGTCGTTCTCGCATTACGAACGCGTGCCGGGTCATCTGATCGATGAAATTGTCAGAAACCACGCCGCCGAAGTACAGCATTCATAGGCGAAGCACATCAAAAGAGGACGCCTGAATGGTGTCCTCTTTTTGATTCACATCAGTTCATATGCAGTCAGCTAAGCAGCTAGCTCACCTAATGCCGGTCATCACCACTTTCCTTACGGGTAATCAACAGATCACCATAGGCCAGTTCGACTGTCCAGTGCTGCAATCCGTGTGTCTCGATGATCTTCGACTTCGGGACGACGTCATGCAGTGAGGAATGCCCCCAGCCGCGACGGTGATACAACCGGAATGCAATTTCATCCAGTTCGCGGTTATTCCACAGGATTAAGGGCTGATGTTCGGGTGAAGCGTTATCAGTATACGTCATGCCGGCTTCGGTAATGATCTCCAGCAGCGCGGTCAGATGCGCGGGTTCAACCATAGCCGCGACTTCATCAAAGCGATCACGGTTGGCAATCAGCTCCGGCAGCAGGTTATAGACATGATTCTTCGTCCACGTTTCCAGCCGGAAGACACTCACCATCTTCTGGCAGGTCTCCAGCAGACGATCGCGTACAGCCATCAGATCGCTGCTGTGTGAGACGATAACGGTCAGGCTTTCACCCGCTGCAAGCTGGACATCCGGCAGCATCACGGTATCGGTCACAGCATCATAGTGAAATTCACTGATAACAGTGGTTTCATCACCGCGCTGCAATTCAATACGCTCCGGCAGGACGATCCCGCGCAGATGTAACTGATAGGTGCGCTGCAATGGCAGATGATCGGCCTGCCCTGCTGCCGGGTGGAGGGTGAATTCCCAGCGGCGCGGCTGCCAGCGGGTTTCAAAGGCAGTCGTACTGTACGCGCCGTTCTGATAATGCATCGAATCGCCATCATCTTCGAACAATTCAAAGCGGTTATCGGCCCCTGGGAACAGATAAAGCTCAAGTGTCTCCGGGTTATCCAGCCCGCCCCATGCGACCTTCGGCGCTAACGGCACAATCGCCCCGGCCCTGGCAAAAACCGGCACTTCGCTCAAATCGCTGTAGATGGCCGTCCACTGATCGCCCCCATAGCGCCGTCCGTTGACGAAGTCGAACCAGTTTCCCGGCGGCATCCAGACTACCTGACGGCTCAACCGCAGCTCAGGGTCCATTGGGGAGATCTGCGGCGCGGCGATCAGCTCACTGCCGAAGGTATACTGATTCGGGCAGTGATAGCTCTGTTCATATTCCGCATAGTGATGATACATCGGTGTCACCGGCTGGCGTCCCTGTGTCGCGGCCAGCCATGACATGCTGTACAGATACGGGATCAGTTGATGACGCAGGCGCATCGCATCGGAAGCAAGACGAGCGGTCTCGGCATCGTATTTCCACGGCAGGCGCTCGTGAAAATGATTTTTCGTGCTGTGCAAACGAAAGATCGGGCTAAAGACGCCGTACTGTACCCACCGCAGATATAATTCCGGCTCTTCGATGCCGAAGGTATGGCCGCCGATGTCATGGCTCCACCACCCGTAACCGACATTGGCCGCTGTCGCCGTGAAGTAGGGCTGATAGGCCAGCGAATGCCATGTCACATGCGTATCACCGGAGAAGCCGATCGGATAGCGGTGATTGCCTAACCCGCCCCAGCGCGAAAAGATAAAGGTGCGTTTGTCGCCGGTACGCGCCAGATCGTAAAAGTGCAGATGATTCAGCCACCACAGCGGATCAAGGCCGCGCTTGCTGGTGAATTCACCCTGCTGCCAGTCCATCCACCAGAAATCCACACCCTGCGCCTCAAATGGATGATGCAGCAGTTCAAAATAAGCCTGCGCAAAGGCCGGATCAGCGATGTCGAACTTCACCGGCTGATTATCCGTTACACCCAACCGCGCCGCCATCGCCTCATACTGCTCTTCATGCGGGTAAACACCCAGCGCGGGATGCAGGTTCAGCGCGGTACGCAGGCCAAGCTCGTGCAGAAACCGGATGAACTGCTCCGGCTCCGGGAACAGCTCGCGATTCCATGTGTAGCCCGTCCAACCGTTGGACTCGTTACCTGTATCCGTGATATGCCAGTCCATATCGACAATGCACACCGACAGTGGAATCTCATGCGCGACGAAATCCCGCATCAGATCGGTCAGTTCCTGCTGTGTGTATGCCCAGTAACGGCTCCACCAGTTGCCCAGCACCCAGCGCGGAAGCAGTGCGATGCGGCCTGCAACCCTGAAGTAATCATCCAGCGCCGCCTGAAAATCGGTGCCATAGCCGAAAAAATACCAGTCAAGGCCGCCGCCGGTGCGATTCTCCAGCCAGCCGTCTTCGTTAAAAACCAGTGTGTGCGAATCATCAACCAGCGCCCACCCGGCACGGCTCAACAACCCCGGTTGAAGCGTCACATGGCCGGAGACATCATCGAGTGTGCGCGCAGTCCCTAACAGATTCTGCGGATTGGCGTCGCCAGCATGCCAGACGGTGTCACGGTCTTTTAGCTGTACCGATAGGGTGGCTGGCGAAAATCCGGCATCCGTCTCGACATAACGCAGCAGAAGCGCATCGGTCTCGATCTCAAGGCGGTTGCCATCGCGCCGGACATCGAACCGGACAACCGGCTGATTGCGATACCAGAACGGCTGGCTGGCGCGATCTTCGAACTCACCGGCGATCTGATACTCCATCCGGATCAGGCGCGACGTCAGCACGGTAAAACGCGCCTGACCGGTTTCAATCACTGCGTCCGGATGTGCAACCGGTTGAAATTGCAGCTTAAAATGCTCCATATCATCCTTCCAGATCGTATTGGACCACACAATCGCTTATCAGACCGCAGATGGGGGCCGGTATTCCCCAAAAACACCGCGCAGGGTGTGGCAGACTTCACCCAGCGTCATCTCATGCTCCACACAGGTGATGACCAGCGGCATCAGGTTTTCACGCGAACGGGCGGCATTTTCAAGCTGGCCGCGCAGTTCATCGACCTTCGGCTGATCCCGTGCAGCACGCAGTTCCTGGAGGCGCTGGCGCTGCTGGGCTTCAATCGACGGGTCCACGCGCAGCAGTTCCGGCTCCGCTTCAGATTCAACCGTCAGCGTATTGACACCGACGATCAGCGACTCCCCTTCTTCCACCGCCCGCTGCTGCTGATAGGCTGCATCTTCGATCTCACCCTGAATATATCCACCTTCGACCGCAGCCAGCGCACCGCCGAACGCATCTATCCGTTCGATATACTCCGACGCCCGCTGCACGATCTCATCGGTCAGCGCTTCGATGGCATAACTTCCCGCCAGCGGATCAACCGTATCGGCAGCGCCGCTTTCAAGCGCGATGATCTGCTGTGTCCGCAGTGCGATCTGGACAGCGTTCTCGGTCGGCAGCGCCATCGCCTCATCCATGCTGTTGGTATGCAGCGACTGCGTCCCGCCTAAAATGGCCGCCAGTGCCTGTAACGCCACCCGCACGATGTTGTTTTCCGGCTGTTGGGCGGTCAGGGTGCTGCCGCCGGTCTGGGTATGGAAGCGCAGCAGCCAGCTTTTTTCCTGCTTTGCGCCGAAGCGTTCGCGCATAATGTGCGCCCACAGGACTCGCGCTGCCCGGAACTTGGCGATTTCTTCCAGAAACTGGTTATGGGCATTGAAGAAGAACGAAAGCTGCGGGGCGAATTCGTCGATGTCGAGACCGGCATCCAGCGCCGCCTGCACATAAGCGATCCCATTCGCCAGTGTAAAGGCCACTTCCTGCACAGCGGTCGAACCGGCTTCGCGGATGTGATAACCGCTGATGCTGATCGTGTTCCAGTTCGGCACATTCTGCTTACAGTAGGCGAAAATATCCGTGATCAGGCGCATCGAATGCTGGGGCGGATAGATATACGTCCCGCGTGCGATGTATTCCTTCAGGATGTCATTCTGAATCGTGCCGCGAAGCTGGTGTTCGGAGACACCCTGACGTTTCGCCACCGCGATATACATCGCCAGCAGCACCATCGCCGGGGCATTGATCGTCATGCTGGTCGAAACCTGATCGAGCGGGATGCCTTCCAGCAGGCGTGCCATATCATGCACGCTGCTGATGCTTACGCCGACTTTGCCCACTTCTCCCAGCGCCATCGGATCATCAGCATCATAGCCAATCTGCGTCGGCAGGTCGAAAGCGACCGAAAGGCCGGTCTGCCCCTGACTAAGCAGATAGCGATAGCGTGCATTCGACTCTTCAGCAGAGCCATAACCGGCATACTGGCGCATCGTCCACAGGCGGGTGCGGTACATCGACGGCTGAATACCGCGCCGGTAAGGGTACTGTCCCGGCGGTGTATTCGAGTCGGCAAAGGTGGCGGTTAAATCATCAGAGGTAAATGCATTTTTTAAGGGGATACCGGATGAGGTTTCAAAGTGTTTTTTGCGTTCTGGTAATGGCATCGAGTCTTCTGCCTGTCAGGAAATCATTACGATTTATATCAGAAATCAACATTTTCATTATCAGGCATTGTCAGGCTTCATCGGGCCGGTGAAATGCCTCAAAGTTCACCTCAACGCCCTGAAATGCGGCAAATGTCAGATCCGTCACATCAAGTTTCAGGTTGCGGCGCACATTGTCGAACAGCCCCATATAATTGGTGGGCAGGCGGGGCGCTTCGCTCAATTCAAGCTGCCCGACAGCCTGCCGGATTTCATCAGCATCACCTTCGATCTCGACAAAATGACCGTAAGGCAGCTCATCCAATACCACTTCGACGCCGCCAAGCTGATAGGTCGTGCGGTATTTTTCGTAGACCATGCTGGGCGCAAAGCCGAGCTTCCGCAGAATGGTATCCATCGCTTCGAAGTCACTGACTTCAACCTCGGCTTCAAACCGGTTCGGGATGTCCTCATCTTCGATCTGCGCTGGTGGTTCCTTGTACGTGAGCCGTGCCCGTGTATCCTGACGCAGACGCAGCACAATATGCCGGGCTGTCAGCGAATGGTCGGCATCTTCATAGCGCACATTATGCTCATAGACACGGGGCGCGACCAACTGCGCCCCTGATGCTTCCAGCCTGCGTTTTACGGCATCCAGATCGGGGACATAGAGCTTCACTTCAGTTTCCGTATAGTGTGATGCACTCATCAGGCCTGCAATTCCCGTACCGCTTCAGGAAGCCAGCGGCGCGTCAATTCAATAATCCGGGCATAAGCATCAGCGGCGTTCATCGGGGCAATCACAACACCCTTTTCAAAACCATTCGCGGCCCGTTCGACCAGCCACAGGTCCACATCAAACAGCGGGACATTGGGCTGGTCGGTCAGTTTATCGAAGCGCAGGGCGATCAGCCCACGCCGAAACTGCTCAAACGGTTCAGATGACACCCGCCGGATAATCGCCTTGTGATTGAAAAAGCCCAGATAAACGCTCTCCATCACGGGTGCTGCCTGACGATAACAGCGAATGGTCGATACCGAATCCGGCACGCGCATTCCACTATAGTGAACGGTAATGCGATAAGCCTCTGTCAGGCCAGGTGATCGCGCCACATCACGCAGCGGCTGCACCCCAACCCGTGCAGCCAGATTTCGGAAAATGGCTACCTGATGTTCCATCGCCACCCGTTCACCCGTACTTATGGGACTGTAATCACAACTTTACCGAACAGCTCACCCTCTTCCATCAGACGGTGACCTTCGGCGGCATCTGTCAGCGCCACCTGCTGCGCGATCACCGGTTTCAGATGTCCTTCGAAGATCAGGTTCATCACGCGCACATAGTCTGTATGCGGCCCCATCGTCGATCCGATCAGGCTGATATGCTTGCTGAACAGATACCGGATATCCAGTTCAAACATCGGGCCGCTGGTATTGCCGACGATCAGGATGCGCCCGCCGATGCGCACACTGCGAATACTGCTGAACATCGTCGCCTGTCCGACATTATCCACCACCACATCAACGCCCTGTTTCTGCGTGAGCTGGTAGATGGCCTTCGCCCAGTCCGGCTGTTCTTCGCGGTTGATGGTGACATCTGCGCCCAGGGCTTCCGCCATGCGGCATTTTTCCGCATTACTGCCCACCACATAGACTTTTGCACCGGCCAGCTTCGCGATCTGGATGCTGGCGGTATTCACGCCACCACCAGCGCCGACGATCAGCACCGATTCACCTGCACGCAGGTTTCCTCTGGTGATCAGCGAGTGCCACGCCGTCACATAAACCAGCCCCGCTGCTGCTGCATCCGCAAACGCCATGTGATCCGGCATTTTCAGCAGATTACGGGCAGGCACAACGATATATTCAGCCGCAGATCCGGAGCGATGTTCGCCCAGAATGGCATTCCGCCCCTGATTTTCCAGACCGGTGTACAGCATCGGGCTGTCATCGGGCACGATATTCGGATCAATGCAGACCCGATCACCCGCCGCGACACTGGTCACACCATCGCCGACTGCATCTACCACACCCGCACCATCGGAGCCGGTGACATGCGGCAAATCGAGATGCAGGCCTTTCCAGCCCTCGCGCACCCATAAATCCAGCCGATTCAGGGCCGCAGCGTGAATCCGTATCCGCGCCTCACCCGGGCCGGGTTCCGGGACTGGCAGATCATCAGCATAGCGGATGACATCCCGTGCGCCATGTTCGTAAAAAACGGCTGCCTTCATCTTAGCGCAGCCCCAGTTCGTTACGGGCAATCACCATCCGCTGGACTTCACTCGTGCCTTCATAGATACGGGTGATACGGGCATCGCGATAATAACGCTCAACCGCCATTTCCTTACTATAACCCATCCCGCCGTGGATCTGGAGCGACTCATCAGTGACGAACATGGCCGTTTCGCTGGCGAACAGCTTCGCCATACTCGCTTCAACCGTAAAGCGCTGGCCGGTCACTTTACCGCGCTGTTTCGCCATCACAGCGTTATAAATCAGCAGACGGCTCGCCTCAATCCGCGTTTTCATATCCGCGATTTTCTGCTGGATCATCTGAAACTGCCCAATCGGGCCGCCGAACGCCTGCCGGTTACGGGCATAATCGACCGCTGCTTCATAAGCCGCTTCTGCAATGCCAAGCGCCTGCGATGCGATCCCGATACGCCCGGCATCCAGCACCGTCATGGCGATCTTGAACCCTTCACCGACCTTGCCAAGGACGTTTTCAACCGGCACTTCATAATTGTCATACATGATTTCACTGGTCGCGCTGGCCCGGATGCCGAGTTTCGGCTCCTTCTTGCCGCGAATCAGGCCGGGACGGTTCGCATCAATCAGAAAGGCTGTGATGCCGCGATTACCCTTCTCCGGCTCGGTCATCGTGAAGAGGATGATGAAATCGGCAACTGGCCCACTGGTGACCCAGCTTTTCGTCCCGTTGATCACGTAATGCGTACCGGCGCTGTTGAGGACGGCGCGGCTGGACATCGTGGCGGCATCACTGCCGGACATCGGTTCCGTCAGGCTGTAAGCGCCGATCTTCTCACCAGAAGCAACCGGGACCAGGAACTGCTGTTTCTGCTCTTCCGTGCCAAACTGCATCAGCGCATAGCAGTAGAGCGAATTATTGACGCTCATGATCGTGCTGTGGCTGGCGTCGGCCCTGGCGATCTCGATCATGGCAAGGGCATATGCCAGTGTATCCATGCCAGCGCCGCCGTATTCCTCCGGCACTTCGATCCCCATCAGGCCCATCTGCCCCATTTTGCGGATGGTCTCCATCGGGAAGTCGCCGCTTTCATCATACTCGGTGGCAATCGGTGCGATTTCCTTCTGGGCAAAGCTGCGGACTGCGGCAAGCAGCGCCTCATGCTCATCCGTCATGGAGAGCGTTAAAGTATCTTCATGTGCAACTGCCATAATGACATAACCTCATCTCTATTTAAACCAAATCACCATTTAATTATCGGATTATACTGCAAAAATCGGCTAAAGCGGATCACGTGTGGGGATACCCGGCTTGCGTGGATACTGCGCTGGCGTCCGGCTGATTTTGTGGATCGCGATCAGATAATGCTTATCGGCAATACCCGGAAGCTCGACTTCGGTGATCTCGCCGATCTCGCCGCCCAGCACACGGCACGCACTGGCCGCATCACGAGCTTCTTCGAAGACAGTCGCACCTTTCATGGCAATACAGACGCCCCCCACCCGCGCAAATGGCAGCAGATACTCCATCAGAGATGGCAGACGGGCAACAGCACGGGCCACCACGACATCATACGATGCGCGATGATGCGAATTGTGACCGGCCTCTTCTGCACGGGCGTGCAGGGTGTGGATCTGCTTCAGGTCGAGCGCGGCAATCACATGATCAAGGAAAGCCAGCTTCTTTCCGGTGGAGTCACTCAGGGTGGTATATAACCCCGGTGTCACAATATGCAGCGGGACACCGGGAAAACCCGCACCCGTACCGACATCAATCAGGCGTGTGTCGCTTTTCAGTTCGACGGCCTTGACCACCGACAGCGAGTCAAGAAAATGGCGGATCATCACACCTTCAGGATCGGTGATGGCCGTTAGATTGATGCGCGTATTCCAGTCAACCAGTATCTGATGGTACTGATCAAACAGCGCGAGCTGTTCGGCTGTCAGTGACAGGTTGAACAGCTCGCGTGCGTACTGATGAAGGATATTGATCTCAGCCACTGTTTCAGAAATCGGATTCAATCAGGGAAAATGATATTTCACAGCCCGACCCGCAGCATTGGGGCGAACGGTGAAGGTGCATGTGCTGTTAAAGCTCTCATTCTCGGTACCAGGGCCGAAATCATCGTAGCCATCGGTCACAGGATTTTCCCATGACAGCTTGAACTCGATCGGGTAGTTGCCGGGCTTCACATTCCCCACGGTGATGGTATAGAACACCCAGTAATTCAAGCCGCGCTGTTCAATATCGCTGACGATCACCCGCTGGACAAACGGCTGGCTGTCGAACACACCCACATGATAAATCGCATTGTCGATATGATCCTGCACCTGCTCCGGTGTACGGGCATACCACGACCAGAACACTGTCACGACATCCGTATCATAGATCAGGCCGGGATTCGCCATCGGGAATTCATCACATTCCGCGAAAACCAGGCCCGCTGTCTCCTGACGCGGCGGCAGCACATCACGGGCACCAATCACGACTGGTGCAGCGGTGGTCGGTGTATAACCTGGGTTCAAAAATCCCCCAAACGGCGAGCGGATCTGCGGCCCGGCTGCGGTGGTCGGCGCGGTCCCCGTGCCAGCGCTGGTGCTGGAGATCGTCTGGAACTGCGGCTCGGAGCATCCGTCCTGAATATCATTGACCGATGTGTCTACGATTGTGCTGGCGGAGTTGCCTTCTCTGGCGATGATCACCCGCACACTGGCGGTCGTCCCGGCAGCAACGGTCGCGGCATTATCATATGTCGCCACTTCACTGACGGAGTAATTCCCTGATACCGAGATCTGGCGCAGCGCCGTCAGCGTATTCCCGGTCAGGCCGGGGCCAGAAAAGACCTGATAATAGAGGTCATAGCCCGGTTCCATAAAGCCATTGAAGTTCAGCACTGCACGAGTATCGCAGATCACACCCATAATCGTCACATTGGATGAGCTTTGTGCAGTATTGGTTGTGTCAGTCGTACCGTCCTGTGCACTGACCACGGTGCCGATCATAAGGATCATCACGAGAACAATCCATAAGACTGATTTTCTCAGCATGCTTCTGCCGCTCCCCTACTGTTAGGCGAAAAAGGTGAAAACATTATCACGTTATCTTACCGCAAAACATGTCAAACAGCAGGCTGGTTTTAGCAAGAGCCTGATTTCTTCGAATTTCCTAATGCGCATTTTCGGAATTTTGCCAATTCGGGAAAAATGATCATTGACACGGTTTTGATCTGTGCTATAGTTCTGCACATGCACGCCGAAGTGGCGGAATTGGCAGACGCGCTACGTTCAGGGCGTAGTTCCCTTACGGGAGTGTGGGTTCGACTCCCACCTTCGGCACACAGAAAAGTTCGATCTCAACAGATCGAACTTTTTCTTTTCCGCAATATCGTGTATCGTGTTAGGCGTTTCAGCAGTCATTCACAGAGATCGATATGGCGCAAACTCCGCGCGACAGCGCCCCAAGTCCCCGTCCCCCGCAGCGGATGGTTACCCCTATCCCACGCGGGACCAGCCAGCTCTCCGGTGTTCAGGTGATGTTCGCCGTCATTCTGGCGGTCGGCCTGCTGCTGGCGATTAACTTCAGCAGTCGCATCGCAGACGGTCAGGAACTCCTCAACGCCTATGACAATGTCAGCACTGAAATTCAGGAACTGAAACTGGAATACGCGACGCTTTCCGTACAGAGTACATATGTGCAGAGTGATCAGTATGTCGAGCAGTGGGCGCGGGAACGTGGCAAGATGATTCGTTCCGGGCAGCGTCTGCTGATTCCTGTACCAATGGGCATTCCCGCAACTCCGACCCCACAGCCTGTCCCGATTGAAGATACATTTCAGGATGGTTTAGCCCACCCGGAACCGTGGGAGCTGTGGTGGTCGCTGTTTTTCGATACAGCCCCGCCAGTGATCAGCACTTCATGATCATTCATCATCCAATCAGCGCCGTGATTTCGTCTATAGAGAATACACAATAGAGTTACAGGGCTTCCGATGTCAAACTTTTTTCAGACACCCAGACGGCGTTTTTTGCTCTTTATCATCGGCCTGATGCTGCTGTGGACGCTGGTTCCCGGCCTGCAACCGCCGGTCTATGCACAGCAGGATCTGATCTCGCTCAATGTTCAGGCCGGTTATGACAGTTACTACCGTTCCGGCTTCTGGACACCGCTGCGCGTCAGTATCACCAATAATGGCGATCCGATCGAAGGCCGTCTCATCGCCCGGCAGGAGCGCAACGCCGCCCTGACAAATACCTTCAGTACACCGGTCACGCTTCCATCCGGCGCACAGCAGAGCTTCTTCCTCTATGTCACCCTGCAAAGTTCCGGCTCCAGCGTGCTGCTCGAACTCCTGGACCAGAATGATGCCATTGCCGCCGAAATCGAAGTCCCGATCCGGCATGTCGCCGCACGGGATCGTATCCGCGCCGTTGTGACCGAGTCCCCCAACAGCCCGATTGACCTCATCCGGAGCGCCAGCGGTGGCAATCAGGTCTTTCAGGTCAACTGGTTTACCAGCAATATCCCGGATAAGCCGGAAGCCCTGCGCGGCATTGAAGTGATCATCTTCAGCGATGTCGATACCGGTACGCTGACACCGGCCCAGCGCACAGCCATCGAAAACTGGGTGCTGCTCGGCGGACAGTTGATCGTGACCGGCGGTGCGAACTGGCAGCCAGCCGCATCAGCCTTCGCTGCACTTCTACCCCTCACACCAAATGGCACAGCACAGGTAACAGACCTGACCGGGCTTGCGCCTCTGGGTGGGGATACCAACCCGCTTCAGGGGGCCAGCACGATCACGGTCGGTAATCTGCTGGATGATGCTTCCCTGCTGGCGGCCACGTCGGATGATCTGCCGCTGTATGTCCGCCGCAGTTATGGGGATGGCACGATTGATTATCTGACAGCCGATTTATCCGCCGAACCGCTGCGGCGCTGGCAGGGGCTTGATCAGTTATGGTTTACCGTCTTCACCTCAATTGATGCGCGACCCGGCTGGTTTTCAGGTTTTGCCGATATTGACAATGGCATCGACAGCGTTGAGATTTTACCCGGCTTCTCCGCCCTGCCAGAAGCGACGGGGATGTTCGGCTTTCTGGTGATTTATATCCTGCTGGTCGGGCCAGTCAATTATCTGGTGCTCAACCGCATCAACCGGCGCGAACTGGCATGGATTACGATCCCGGCGCTGATCATCGTATTCAGTATTCTGGCCTGGATCACCGGTTTCAATCTGAGGGGGAACGACGTTATCCTGAGCCGAATGAGTGCGGTTCATGTCTGGCCGGGACAGGATACCGCCTATGCCGAACAGTTGATCGGGCTGCTGGCCCCGCGCCGTGGCAATTATTCACTGACTGTCTCCGATGACCGTGTACTGCGTCCGGTGATGCGCACCGGGCAGACCAGCCAGCTTTTCGGCGCGGGCACACAGACAACCGAAATCAGCGAAACCACCCAGTTCGCCGCGCTGGAATTCCCGGTTGATGCCAGCTTCATCGCTGCCTTCGAAAGCGGCGGCCCGCTGCCCTCTCCCGACATCAGCGGACGGCTCACGCTCAATTATGCAGAAAACGGTATGACACAGTATCTGCGCGGGACCATCCGGAACAACTCCGACCTGACACTGGAATCGCCTGTGCTGCTTGCACGTGGAGATGTCTTCCGGCTGAACCGGGATCTGGCGCCAGGTGATCTGTATGTCCTTGAGGACAGCGATCTGACGCTGGTCTCCACCGGGCCTGCGGCGGCGTCGCCGGTTGAATATGCACTGAGAGAGAAGTTTACCGCCTTCACCCGTTACTACTATTCTGCGTCTAGTCGCGGCGTTGTCCGCAGTGACGAAACCGTGCGCGATATCTTCGGCGAGAATTATATCGACACCGATTTCGGCTATCTGGTCGGCACGCCGAATGCGGATCAGACTCTGGTACGCCGCCAGAAATTCCTCAATGCCCTGATCGGTGATCAGTTCAACTCTACGGCACGCGGCAACAATGTCTATCTGGTGGCATGGACATCACTGGCCCCATTTGAAGAGGGTGTCGGCGGTGCTTCATGGCGTTCCATTGATGATACGGCTTATATCATCCAGCTTGCCGTTGATCCCGCGTCACCGCAGGACAGTGTCCTTGTCTCCGGAAACCAGTTTACGTGGGCTGCTGTACAGCGTGAAGGCGCGCTTGACGCATCCCCGACGAATACGACCCTGTACAGTGACAGCATCGCAGGCTTCCGCTTCACACCGCTGCCCAATGCCATCCTGTCGGAAGTCGAGCGGCTCTATATCCGTCTCGATCAGGATGGAGATGACTCACGCGATCGCGATATGGGCATCGAGCTGTGGAACTGGCAGACTCAGACGTGGGTGCAGATGGAGATTACCGAGGGGCGCAATCGGATCTTTCAGGCGGAGCAGTTCATCGGCCCTCTGAATGCCGTTCAGGTGCGGATCAATCGTGACCAGTCCGGCGGAAGCTACTTCTATCTGCGCCAGCTTACCATCGAGCAGCAGGGCAGATTCTAGGCGTCTATTCGCAGCTTATCATTATCGATCAGGGAGATCGTCATGCAGATTATCTCATTGGAACTTTACACCCGGAATTTGAATGCAATGCAGGATTTTTACGCCAGCACACTTCAGCTTCCGCTGATTGAGCAGGATGATCGCCACTTTACGGTGCGTGCCGGTCATTCCATGCTGACCTTTACCAGCACTACAGATACAGTCCCCATCTGCCACTATGCCTTTAATGTGCCGGAAGCGTCATTTCCGGCGTCAAAGCAGTGGTTACAGGATCGCGTCACACTGCTTAAGGATGACGAACAGCAGGACGAAGTCTATTTCAGGAACTGGGATGCACACGCCAGCTATTTCAGCGATCCAGATGGCAATATCGGTGAAATCATCGCTCGGCATACCCTGCCGGATGCAGTCGCGCATGAGCCATCAGCACACCCGGTCCTCGGCATCTCCGAAATCGGTATTGCAGCAGATGATGTCCTCAGCCTCGTCAACACAGTCACCACCCGCACGGGAATGCAGCCCTATAAGCAGACTCCCAGCCCGGATTTCACGGCAGTGGGCAGCGAAAAGGGGCTGCTGATCATCAACCGAACCGAGCGCACATGGCTCCCCGAAAACCGGGATATCGTGCAACCAGTGCCGCTGCGTGTCCGCTTCGAAGTGCAGTCATCAACGCAGCCGCTGGCATTTGAAATCACTGGCCCGCCCTACGGTCTGGCAGCGGTCATGACCTGAACATCATCTGAAAGGTAAACAGGTCGTGCTGGTTTCGACGGCTTTTCGGGACGGCTCCCTGATTGCCACTTGGCAGCAGGCGGGACGATTGTTTATAATGCCCGGACTTACGCAAGCATAAATTCCGCTGTCACAGATCCTGAACAGGTAACCAGGCAGCTTAGTTCACAGCAGAGGTCGCACAACGATGAAGGTTATTTTGCTCGATTATGTCTACAAGCATGGCGTCGCCGGTGAAGTCATTGATGTTGCGGATGGTTTTGCGCGCAACTTCCTGATCCCGAAGCGGCTGGCGGTGAAAGCTACCGAAGGTGAACTCAAGCGTGCCGTCAAGCTGCGTGAACAGGCTACGGCCCGGCGTGCAGCGCTCGATCAGCGCCTGAATGATCTCGCCCGTGAAATCGACGGTGTGGAACTGATTTTTGGCCGCCGCGCTGCCCCCACCGGCAAGCTGTTCGGCTCGGTCACCACGCAGGAAATCGCGGACGAACTGATGAAGGCTTCTGGCGTCGATATTAACCGCCGCCGTATCAGCCAGCAGCAGATTCGCGAGATCGGCACCCACAGTGTCCCGATACGTCTGGGTAACGAAATCTCACCGAATCTGAAGGTCACCGTCGTCCGTGAAGAGGAACTGGCCGAATTCCTGCGCAAGCGCGAAGAAGCCGCTGCTGCACCGGCAGAAGATGCTGGTGAAGGCCTTGAAGCTGCTGAAGCCGCTGATTACGATTACAGCGACATGAATGAAACCGGCGGCGAAACTGTCAGCGATGCATCCGCAACCGGATCGGAAGACACGACCAACGAGTAATTCCCTGTTGTCAGGTTCATCCTGGAACATTCAGCCCCGCCGGCCATATGCTCTAGCCGAAGCCGGGGCTTTTTCTTTGTAAACCAGTTTCGAGCAGGTATGGATTTCTATTCCCTCGGCCAGCAGCTTAAAGAGGCACGCGAAGCGAAAGAGCTGACACTTCAGGATGCAGAATTAGCCCTGAAGATTCGCAGCAGCATTCTGGACTCCTTCGAACAGGGAGAGTTCTCGCTGGCCGATTCATCACCGGTTCAGATTCGCGGGTTTATCCGGAATTATGCCCGCTATCTGGGTCTCGACGAAGACCTGATCATCCAATACTACGATTCAGCTATCGACTCGTTGAACCGTCGCCGTGACCGAGCTGGCAAGCGCTCCAGACGCGAACGTGACGAGCGCGGCACAGGGAATAAGCCGCCGACCTCACCCCCCCGCACATCTGCCCGCACACCCGCACGGGCATCGGCCCGTGCCGCCACCGCCACTGGTGAGCATTATGGAGTCCATGCCGCTGAAAAGCGCACATCCTTTTCCCGGCGACTGCTGAACTTTTTACTGATCGTCATTCTGGGCGGCGTGGCGCTGGCAGTGATCGCCTTTGTCACCCTGCAACTGGTGCAGAATAACGAAGTCTTTGATAATCCGGAATCAGACACCACCGGCGGGATTATCGGCCAGAGGCCGCCAACCCTGACATCGACGCCGCGTGTGACGCAGATCCCGTCAGCCACTGCAACACTGGTTGACCGTACACCTCAGAATTACACCGGGCAGGCGATTCTGGTGACGATCGAGTTTCGACAGCGCACATGGCTGGATTTTACAGTAGATGGTAATCTGATTTACGCAGGGCTTGTGCGGCCTAATGAGATCGTGCTGGAGTATGAAGCAAATAACGAGATCATCGTACACGCCAGTAATGCAGCGGCGCTGGTCGTCACCTATAATGGGCAGTCACAGGCATCCTTTGGGGCGCGGGGGCAGCGTGTGGACATCACCTTCCGGCCTAACGATCAGGTCGAAGTCCGTACCGGGCCGGGCTTTGATACCGGCACAACCGAATTCACCGCCACACCGCCGGATACACCAACACCCATTGCCGGGACGCTGCTGGCAGAATTAACACCCAGTGTCACACCGGGGCCAAGCCCGACACCATCCGACACGCCGATACCCAGCGATACGCCAGAGGCAACGGCAACGCCAACCAGCACGCCGACTGAAACCGATACGCCGACGATCACGCCGACACCCAGTGATACCCTCACGCCGTCAGTCACACCGACGGAAACCCTAACGCCGACCATCACCTTCACACCATCTGAAACGGCGATTGTCCCACTGCGGATCACACCGACGCCCGCACAGGCCGACAAACCATAGGCCAAAGATAAGCCTTTTCCAGTTCGCCGCTCACGCCTGAAAGCATCTGAGCGCAAATACAGGTAACCATAACAGGATGGCAATAGCATCACGTAAAGACAAGTATTATCTGCTCAGCCTTGGATGCTCGAAGAACACTGTAGACTCCGAGAGTATCGCGCAGGTACTGAACCAGAGCGGCATGAAGGGTACGGACGATCCGAGACGCGCTGAAATCATGATCGTCAATACCTGCGGTTTCATCAATTCCGCCAAGCAGGAATCAATTGACGCGCTGCGCGAACTCGTGACTCTGAAACGTGGTAATCAGATGGTGATCGCTGCCGGATGTCTCTCGCAGCGCTACGGGGAGAATCTGGTACAGGATGTGCCCGGTCTGGATGGCATCATCGGCACACGCCGCTGGATGGATATTTTCGATCTGGTCACGCGCCTGCGCGACCGCAAATATCCCGAACCGTTATATCACCTGCCGACGGATGCCAAAGTCGTCGGGCTGGATGAGCGCGGCGTTTTACGCGCCAGCGTACAGGGGGCCAGCGCCTATCTCAAGATCTCCGATGGCTGCCGTCGCCCATGTGCGTTCTGCGCTATCCCGAAGATCAAAGGTACTGCTGTCAGCCGTCCGCTGGAAGCCGTAGTCGCCGAAGCGGTCAAATTGCAGGACATGGGCGTCAGAGAAGTGATGCTGGTTGCGCAGGACACAACCGACTACGGTTATGATCTCGGCCTGAAGGACGGGCTGGCGCATCTGCTGGAAGCCATTACCGCCGCCGCACCTGACATCCCGTGGCTGCGGATCATGTACGCCTATCCCGGTTATGTCACGCCCCGTCTGATGGAGACGATGGCCGCGCATCCGCAGATCCTGCCCTATCTCGACATCCCACTCCAGCACGGCCACCGCGAAACGCTCAAGCGCATGAAGCGCCCGGCCAAAGTCGAATGGGTGTATGAGACCATCGGCAAGCTAAGAGAGACCATCCCCCATCTGGCGGTACGCACCACCTTTATCGTCGGCTATCCCGGCGAGACCGACGAAGAATTCGAAGGCCTGCTCAAGATGGTACGCGATCTCCAGTTTGACCGCGTCGGCGCCTTCAAATATTCGTATGAAGTCGGCACACCGAGCGCTGATTTGCCAAACCATGTTGATGACGAGGTGAAAGAACAGCGCTACGAGCAGCTTATGCAGCTTCAGCAGGGCATCAGTCTGGCGAAGAATCAGCAGTTTGTGGGCAAGACGCTGGACGTGCTGGTGGAAGGTTATGGCGTCGGGGAAGACGAGCGCGGTCGCTCAACCGGCCAGACGCTGAGCCTCGGACGCAGCTACCGCGATGCCCCTGAGATCGACGGATATGTGATCGTTGAAGGTCAGCTTCCGGTCGGTGAAATCGTCCCGGTTCGCATCACGGGTTCCACAGCCTATGACCTGTTTGCCACGGTCGATACCGGCGCTCCGATCATCATCCAGCCGGGGGCAATCTTCGGCGAAGGGATGCTGCCCGACTAAGCCAGTCAGGTGTCAGGCGCAGTCAGATCAGAGGTAAACAAAACGGCACACCTTAGCGTTCGGTGTGCCATTTGATTTACTTCATGTCGCGCCAGTTTTTCCCGATAGATGCATTTGCTTTCAAAGGCGGATCAAGCGGGTAGGCCGCTTCCATCACCTCTACGACAAACGACCTGACCTCATCAATCTCATCTTCCGGCACTTCAAACACGAGTTCGTCATGTACCTGAAGGTTCATCGTTGTCTGAAGCTGGCGCTTCCCGAGTTCTTCATAGACATTGATCATCGCCCGCTTCATGATGTCAGCAGCGGTACCCTGAATCGGCATATTGATCGCCATGCGCTCTTCAGCCTGAATCGCAGTCCGGTTGCCGCGTCCGCTGACTAGTGCCGGGAATTCACGGCGGCGGCCCATCAGCGTCTGCAAGCCGTCAGGGTGACGGGCGTCCCGCTTGGTAGCGGCGATATAAGCCTGCACACCCGGCAGGCGCTCAAAATAGGTTTTGATGAAGGAATCCGCCTCAGCCAGCGTGAGGTTACTATCCCGCGCCAGTCGATAGGCGCCCATGCCGTAAATCAGCCCGAAGTTCACGCGCTTGGCGAAACTGCGCTGCTCGTAGGTGACATCTTCGAGCGGGATACCATACACCGCAGCCGCCGTCGCCGCGTGAATATCCTGCCCCTGATTAAAGGCATCGACCAGCGTTTCGTCCTGTGTGATATGCGCCAGAATACGCAGTTCCACCTGACTGTAATCAACCGACAGCAGCACTTTGCCTTCCGGCGCGATCACCGAGCGGCGGACTTCACGCCCGACTTCGGTTCGGATCGGGATATTCTGTAGATTCGGCGTGCTGCTGCTGATGCGCCCCGTAGAGGAACCTGTCTGGTTATAGCTGGTATGCACACGCCCGGTCACGGGATTGATCAGCGCCGGCAGTGCATCGACATAGGTCCCCTTGAGTTTACTTAACTCGCGGTATTCCATGATTTTTTCGACAATCGGGTGTGCAGTCCGCAGATTGTCCAGCACGGCGGCATCGGTAGAATAGCCGTGCGCTGTCTTGCGCAGTCCCTTTGTCGGCAGGCCGAGTTTGCCGAAAAGCACATCATTCAACTGTTTCGGGCTGTTGATATTGAATGTCCCATACCCACCGGAGAGGTCGATGATTTCCTGTTCCAGTTCAACGAGCTGTGTGTTCAGGCGGGTGCTGAGTTCAGCCAGGTACGGCACATCAAATACGATACCGGCCCGTTCCATCGCGCTGATAACCGGGATCAGCGGGATCTCCAGTTCATCGTTCAGCTTCTGCATCCCGCTCTTTTCAAGGCCCGCCTGCATCACATTCAGCAGACGGTATGTCAGGGCCGCATCGGCGGCGGCATACGGTGCGGCCAACTGGATATCGACCACATCCATCGTCAACTGCCCCTTGCCGGTTCCGATCAGGTCGGTGATCGGGGTCATGTAGATCGGCTTGCCATCCTCATCCTTCAGCGTGTTGTACACCAGATTCTTGAGGCCGAGATTCTTGCTGACCGGGTCCAGCAGCCATTCAGCGATCATGGTATCAAATGTCACCGGATGCACATCAATCCCGTAACGCTGAAGCACAACCACATCATAATTAGCGTTGTGGGCGGCTTTGCCGATGCGCGGATGCTCCATAGGCGGCTTCAGCGCATCAATCACCTGCTGAAGCGGAAGCTGCGTGCCTTGCTGATGTCCCACCGGGATATAGTAGCCGGTTTCGCCATCAACGCTCACCGAAATCCCGACCAGTTCACCCTGCATCTGATCGGTGCTGGTGGTCTCCGTATCGAAGACGATCATTTCAGCGTTGTTCAGCACCTGTACGACCTGCTCAAGCTGTTCCGGCGTCGTCACGATGATCGTGTTAACCTGTGCTTCGGCCCGTGCTGGCGGGGCAAAACTTTCACTGCCAAAGTCACCGGCATCCTCATCATCAACGCTGCCGCTGAAGTCATCACCGCCAAACATACTCTGCGTGGTCGGCGTCGTGATTTTGATCAGGCGGTCGCGCAGGGTGCGGAAGTCCAGCGCTTCAAAGACGTTCAGCACCTCATCGGAGTCAAACTCATGCGTGACGCAGTTTTTCAGCGTAAGCTGCAAGGGGATGTCCTGCTGGATTCTCGCCAGCGTCTGGCTCATGTAAGCACTTTCCCGGCCACCTTCCAGCTTCTTCAGCAAAGCGCCCTTTTGCTGATCCAGATTCGCATAAATGCCGTCCAGCGTCTCATATCCCTGAAGCAGCTTAACCGCCGTCTTTTCCCCAATCCCTGCCACACCGGGGATATTGTCGGAACTGTCCCCCATCAGGGCTTTCATATCGACCAACTGCGGCGGCTGGACGCCATAGCGCTCGACAAACCGCGTAACGTTATAGACTTCGTCCGGCCCTTTGAATGACGGAAGCTGAACCGTGACATGGTCCGTCAGCAGTTGCAGCAGGTCACGGTCACCGGTGATGATGTGGACCTGTACACCTTCTGCCACCGCCTGCTGTGTGGCGGTGCCGATGACATCATCTGCTTCATAGCCTTCCATTGCCAGAATCGGGATATTGAAGGCTTCGACCACCTGCATGATGCGGATAATCTGGCTGTCGAGATCTGAAGGCATCTTGTCACGGGTGCCCTTATATTCGCTGTAGACCGTGTCGCGGCCACTCAACCCCATATCGAAGCTGACCGCCAGATACTGCGGCTTATCCTTTTCGAGAATATCGAGCAGCAGTCGTGTGAAACCGAAAACAGCATTGGTCGGTTCACCTTCACGGGTGCTGAAGCTCTCAAGTGGCAGGCCGAAGTACTGACGATACGCAACAGCATGACCGTCAATCAGATAAAGGACAGGACGCATACGGTGCGCTCCCCCGGATCATATTCTCGCGAAAAATTGAAACATATGAGCGGATTATAACATGCTGCCATCAATCCGCCCACAGATTAATGCTCATATTTACGACGACAGAACCAGCGGTTTTATCCATCGCGCCGGATGGCCGCTGCCATCGCATCACCCAACGGCAGGATCATCGCATCCAGCCGCGTGTCAGCCGCCAGCGCACGGTTAAAGGCATCCATCCCGCGATTGTCATCATCCTGCGGATTGAGCACGCCACCGTTGCGGAAGGCATTATGTGCCAGCAGCACACCGCCAATCCGCAGATGATCTGTCGCCCATGCCAGATACTGCGGATAGCTGGCTTTATCGGCATCCAGAAAGACCAGATCGAATGGGCCGTGCTGGTTGAGCTTCGGCAGCAGATCATGGGCGCTCCCTTCCAGCAGTTCGATGCGGTCATCGACCTGCGCACGTGCATAATTTTCCCGTGCGACTTCGGCGTGTTTGCTGCTCTTCTCAAGCGTATAGAGTTTGCCGCCTTCCAGCAGCGCACGCGCAATCCACACGCCGCTGTAACCTGCCAGCGCACCGATCTCCACTGCCTTACGCACGCCCACCAGCCGCATGATCCACTGGATCAGATAACCATCCAGCGGGGTAATGCTGATCATCGGCATATCATGCTGTTCTGGCGCGTGATAGATCTCATCCAGAACCGGATCTGGTTTTACAAACAAATCACTGATGTACTGCTCAAAATCCTGACGTAAATCGTTCATTCACTCGACAACTTTCGATTGAAATAAAAAGGTGTGCAGATTGTACACACCTTTGACAGTTTAAAACGCCTGAAGCATACGGTGGATACCAATCAGATGTGCAGCGGTTCCTT
>CAYNDH010000018.1:10172-40945 GCA_964395665.1 uncultured Anaerolineaceae bacterium | reverse complement strand
CTGTTCATCCCGGATTTCGCGAATGTCGGTCTCGCCCTGTGACTGCACCAGCAGTGATACGCGCCCACCGACCGCGCAGCCATCTTTTTCGTCACACGTCGCACCGGGCAGTTGCAGCCGATAAACCTGATCCTGTGGCCGCAGCAGCATCAGACTGCCGATTTCGTCCAGCAGATAGGCTTTACCATCGGTCGCGCTGATCGTGACCGTCGTCGGCGATGCCGTTCTCGCCCACGCTGCTATCGTCAGCCGTCCGTCTGCATGATACAGCCTGACGACATCGACGGTTTCTGTGCTGGCGACTTCAGCGTCGATAATATTCGTCAGATGATGGGCGATCATCTTCCATGTGTAAAACGCCGGGCGCGGCAGCCGATCTTCCAGCCCCGGTGTCAGCAGGCCGAACGACTCCGCGCCTTGTGGCAGGCCCTGATCGACCAGTTTATAGGCTGCGATCCGTTCGACACCCGAAGCCAGCGCCAGCGTCGTGGCCTGCACCAGAAAGCTGGACTGCTGTTCCAGTGTCACCTGATACTGCGGGCGCACCACCGGCCAGTTGGGATCAAGATTAGGCGAAGCGTTCAGCTCATTAATCCAGATCGCCTTATCATCCATGCCGTTCTTATCCAGCATCTCGCGCATCAGCCCGACAATCTGCGGGATCGTCTCGGTGCGGAAGTAAAGATGCAGGCTGAACACGCTGAAGTAATCGTCATGCCGTTCGGCTTCCGGGTCCTGCGCGATCCGTTCCAGCAGGCGATCCATATACAGTCGGCGTCCGGTGTTGGCATCATGCCAGTAAGTCGTCGCCGCCAGATGGATCACCGCATTCGGGTTGCCCTGTTTGGCCGCAAGGTAGCCGACCTTTAACACCTTGAAGTAATCTTCCAGTTCGCCTTCGAACTCGAAGCCGTAGGTTTCACGGGTGATGTCCGGCTCATTCATGATGATAAAGCGCTGGACGCCCCGGCTGGCATAATACGATGCCGTCTTACGCATGAATCCGGCCCACAGGTTGCCGGGATCATCAACCGGTAGGTCCAGCCCACGCGGGACACCGGGGCCGGGTGTGCCATCGGTCGCCCATGCCGGGACATTCTTGACGATCGCGACCACTTCACGGTTACAGGCATTCGCGGATTTCAGCCAGCGGTCATCCACGCTAAGCGTAAACCAGTCATCCGGGCCGTTCGGTTGATGCTGTGACCAGTCGAAGATGATCCGTTCCCAGCCGACGCCCATTTCACAGGTCAGATCCGGAAACCACATCCCCTCAACCACGCCATAGATACTGCCCGGTTCAGCCGGTGGGACAGGGGCCGGTGTCGTCCCCTGGCTATAGCTGACACTGGTTATCACCGCCAGCGCAATCAGGATGACCATAAGGCGGGCCGGAACACGCCAGTCCGAAAGCCATGAGACCAGCATTCGCATCGCTAGAAGGCCCCCTCACCTGTCAGTACCACCTGCATCGTCCGTAACAGGATCTGAAGGTCGAGCAGTAGCGAATAATGCTGGATATAGTACAGGTCATCTTCGGTATTCAGATGCATCGGACGGTTCGCCCGCCCGTTGATCTGCCACCAGCCGGTCATCCCCTGCGGGACCTCAAAGCGCTTCCACTGCCACCACTCATACTCTTTCACCCGTGCTGGCAGTTCAGGCCGTGGGCCGACGATGCTCATATCGCCCCTGATGACGTTAAAGAGCTGTGGAAGCTCATCCAGACTGGTACGGCGCAGCAGACGCCCCACACGGGTGACACGCGGATCATCAGGCCGTTTGATCACATCCAGCCTGGTTTCGTCGAAGGTCTTCTGATCGAGCTTGTTATACATCGACCGGAACTTGTACATCACGAACTCGTTACCGTGAATCCCCACGCGGCGCTGTCCAAACAGGATCGGGCCGGGGCTGTCCAGCCGGATCGCCAGTGCAATCAGCAGTAAAATCGGCATTCCCAGCACCACGACCGGGACCGCAATCGTCAGATCAAGCAGGCGCTTGAGCAGGCGCTGGGTCGGCGTGAAGATTGACGTCCGCAGGCCGATCAGAGGCAGCCCTTCGAAGTTCTCCGTTACCACCTGAAAGAAGCTGATCTCGGAGTAATCCGGAGCAAGCCGGACATTGACCGGAAAGCGCTGTACCCGGTAAACAATATCAGAAATCAGATCGCTGATCTGACGCGAATACCACTGCGGGACGATCACGATCTCATCCACGCGATGGCGTTCGACGATGTCCAGCAGATCATCCAGCGTGCCGAGTATCTGATCTTCGATTTCCGGTCGGGGCTTGTCATCATCAAATGGCCCCCGTACAAACCCCGCCAGGCTAAGGTGATTGCGAGGGTTGCCCTCAATCCGTTCCCGAAGCTGAAAGGCATTATTATTGACGCCCACGATCAGCACATGGATACGCCGCACATCACGGTCATAAAAGAGACGCCATATCAACTGATAGAACAGGCGAAAGCTGATCAGCCCCAGCCCGCCGGCCACGATGAAATAAAAGGCCTGAAGCCGCGAGAAATCACGAAAGGTGAGATACAGCACACCGAAGAACAGAAACGCCGCGATGATATGGCTTTTGATCAGGTTAAACAGCCGAAAACGGAACTTCTGCCCAAAGTGGTGAATATAGACATTGTTCTGCGCGAAAATCAGCATCCAGATCAGGATCACGATCAGATACAGCGCAGGATGCGGGATAAAAGTCTCCTCCGGTGCGGGCAAACCAATCGAGATGGCCTGTCGGATCACACTGGAGAGATAAAGCGCCGAAGCGATAATCAGAAGATCAGCAAAGATGTGCAGGTATTCAACACGCGAGCGCAGCATAAGCGGTTCTTACAGATCACATGGTTAGAGCGCACGTCGCAGATACAGCGAGATCACCTGTCGTACAAAGCGCGCATTATAGATGAGATAGCGCTGCCACAGGCGTTTCGGCTCCTGAAGCAGGCGGAACAACCATTCTAAACCACTTCGGCGCATCCATACAGGCGCTTGTTCCTTGGTTCCGGCAATGAAATCGAAAGCAGCGCCCACCGCGATCAACAGCGGTGCATCCAATGCCGGACGATACACGTGCATCCACAGGTCCTGCTTGGGCGATCCCAGCCCCACCCAGATGATGCTCGGTTTCGCCGCATTCAGCCGTTCGACCATCTCGGGATTCGGGGCGCTGCCCACCTCTTCAACCGGTGGTGAATAGGCCCCGGCAATCTGCAAACCGGGATAGCGCCGTTTCAGCTCATCGACCAGCAGCTCCGGCACACCCGGCAGACCGCCGAAGAAATAATGAGTGATCCCGGGATCGTTCGCGGTGCGTTCACACAGCGCCAGCGTGACATCCGGGCCATAGACGCGCTCCGCAGGCTGCATCCCCCGCAGGCGCTGCAACCAGACCAGCGGCAGGCCGTCCGCCGTGACCATATCCGCTGATTTCAGCGCCGTAAGTATCCGGGGATCTTCCAGCGCTCGCATCATGGTATAGACCGTGCAGGTGGACACATAGCGCCGCCCGGATGCATCCGCCGCCCATGTGTGCAGGGTATTCAGCGCTTCGTCAAACGTCTGTGCATTCACCGGCACATCGGTAATATCAGGATGAGAAGTCATATTCGTATCCGAAGGTATCAGAATGCAGGGACCCGCCACACCCGTATCATTTACGATGAGGATGAGGCAGGCGCATTAATGGTCACTGTCGTGATCTGTGCCGCCGATTCTTCGGGGATCAGATCCCCCTGCCGGACGGAAAAGCGTTCGTGTGTTTCAAGATCATACAGCACAATCTGAAGGGTGTACTGACCAGCAGGCAGATCATCCGGCACCAGCACCGCGTGACGATCGATCACGGTTTCACCGGGCAGCCAGCGCATTGTCAGGCCGAAGCTGCCCTGCGGTGCGCTGTCGCGCTGCATCACCAGTTCACCATCCTCATTCAGAAGCTGCACGCTCACCTGATAATTCACCATAATCTCGTCAGCAGGAACCCAGTTCAGCGTCACAGGCAGCAGTTGACCGACATCGACCGTGCGCCCCGCCGGGAATTCAGCGCTGATCAAATGAAGCCGCTCATCGAACAACGGCGGCGGTGTCAGCGTGATCGCTTCGGCCAGAACAGCATCACGTGGCGGGGCAGCAAACAGAATGGCGCGTGCTTCCTCACTCATCGTGATCTCGTGTGCGGGATACAGCGTCAGTGCAGCGTACTGTTCCAGCGGGCGCATAGCAGATTGGGTAAAGATGCCGCTCTGCATCACCAGCCAGACGCGGTCATGGGCTTCAGCCCCCCAGTCTACAGCCTGCGCGGTAGGTTCTCCAAGCATGCTGACGAGCTGATCCAGCGTGGGACTGGGTTCCCCCGGTTCATATTCCTCCCGCAGTGGATACGGCAGTGCGGCGTAGTACGCCCCCGCTTTAAACCAGTTCATAAATTGCAGCATATACTCGAAGCCGTTGATAAACAGGACATCGTCCGGCTGTACAGCGGTATTCAGTTCGCTGATCAGGGTGCGTACATCCTGACGACTGCCGACATAACGGCCATCATCGCGCAGTGACCACAGCATCACACCGCTGACCGCGATCACCATCACCAGACCGCCTGCAATCGCGGCGGCCCCGGTCGGGAGTCTCCCCGCTGGCAGCTTCGCGCCGCTGCCCCGAAGTACCCTGACCGCCAGCACCGCCCCGGCCCCGGTCAGCGCAATCACCAGCAGCAGGGGCAGCCATACCGCGTCTGCAAACCGCCATGAGGTATCAAGCTGATCGAACCGCACATGATTGAGATGATAGGGGATCGAAGATTCATCCCATGACCAGTTTTCAGACAGCCACGCCAGCGCATTCGCATCTTCACCGGGGGCAGGGGCTTCGCCGGTCTGGTTTTGCCGCTGATCGAGTTCGTTATACAGATCGGTATACGGGATCACCAGTGCCAGAATCTGCACACCGACGCTGACCGCGATCAGCAGACCAGCAGCAGCACGTGTTATCGTCAGAGTGCGCGCACGTCCAGCCGAAGACGCCTCATACGCCGGATAAACCAGCCTGTCAAGCACCGGCAGCACCAACAGCATAAACGGCCCCACCAGAGGCAGCATATAGCGTGGCCCCCAGCTCCAGCCGCCGTTCCAATACGTCCCCAGACGGAGTGCGCCGTAGGCCGCGCCAGTGCTGAGCAGCGCGAAGAACACCGCCGCGACCAGCCGCCACATCCCCCGGCGGATCAGCATCACCGCGCCAATAAAGGCCAGCAGCAGGACGGGCGAATACAGCCAGAAGCTGCGCGCCGGGCTGATCAGATAGCCAAGCGTGCTTTCCAGCATATATTCCCATGCATAATTTTCAGGATTCAGCCAGCGTTCCAGCGAATAACGTCCGTCGCCAAAATCCGGACGCAGCACCAGCAGCACAATCACCAGCACGGCAATCATGGCGGCCAGCGCTGCGGCAATCGGCAGGATGCGGCGCAGCGTGGCACGGGTTGGGAGCAGGCAGATCACCAGCGCGGGCAGCAGCAGGACACTCACCTGCTTGGTGAAGATCATGCCGACAATAGCGACAATAAAGGGCAGTATCAGCAGATAGTAACGCTGGCCGTGCTGCATCTTCTGCTGGATGGCAACTGCCAGATAAAAGGCCCATAGTGTGAAAAGCCCCATCAGCGGCTCTCGGAACAGCCAGCGGCTGTACGGCAGGGCGATGGTCGCCAGCCCGAAGGTGAGCGCCCCCAGCCATGCAACCGTCAGCCGGAAGCCAAGCCGCAGCGCGATGATATACAGGCTGAGCGCGGTCAGGGCGGTGATGATGACATTCGTCAGATAGACCAGGTGAAACTGGCCGATTTCAGGCAAACGGGATGCCAGCCAGTACAGCGGACTGGAGATGATAATCTGAAGCGGTTCGTATAATGGCTGAAGTACCGGTGGCTGTCCGGGTGGCGGCACATACGGGGCGCGGTAGAATTCAATCGTGCGTGCCAGCGTCCCATGATGGACGAAACTCTCGATGCTGTCGAAGATGCTGATTTCGTCGATACTGAGCGGGTGGCCCCGATAGACCAGCAGATACATGCCGGCCAGCACAAGCCACAAAGCCAGCCCACCATACACGATGGCGGTCAGGGTGTATCCATGTTCGATTTGACGGGCGCGCTCATCGCTCACCGTCTGTGTCAGGTTCTGGGATGTATACGGTACGGAGTCAGCCACATGTATCCGGTTTCAGCTTCTGTTATCTGCCCTATTATAGAGATGGCACTGCGATAAAATCAAAGTTCAAAACGTGTTTACTCATTAATTATCCAGATTTCTCAGGACCGAACCGGTTTCCCATGACTCTGATCTCAACGCATATTGTGACGTTTAATCACGGAAAAGGCATTATCCCCTGTCTGGAAGCATTGATCGCGCAGCGGGCCGATTTCCCCGATCTTCAGATCTGCGTGGTCGATAATGCCTCTCAGGATGACACCATTATACAGGTCCAGCAGTTTGCTGCCGCCCGACAGGTCGATATTCACATCATCGCCAGCCCGACGAATACCGGATATGCCGGTGGACATAATCTCGCACTGCGGGAAATCCGCAGTGATTATGTCCTCACGCTCAACCCTGATGTCCGGCTGCGGCCCGGTTATCTGGCGGCCATGCTGCGGATGATGCAGGCCCGGCCTGAAGTGGGCGCATGTGCCGGGCGTCTGCTGCGGATCGAGTCGATAGACGCTGCCGAGCCGCACGCGATCGACGGCATTGGTATCTTCATGCGGCGCAGTCGTCGTCAGGGGCTGCTGCTGGACAGCGCACCGCTGGATGCCGCGCCCGATACCTCACAGCCAATCTTCGGACCGGACGGCGCAGCAGCCTTTTACCGCCGCGCCATGCTGGACGACATCGCCATCGACGGCGAGATCTTCGACGAAGATTTTTTCATCCACAAGGAAGATGTGGACCTGTGCTGGCGGGCGCTGCTGCGCGGCTGGCAGGCGGTCTATGTGCCGGATGCCGTCGCGGAACATGTCCGCACTTTTCGCCCCGGCAAACGCGAACGCGCTACGCCGTTTCTGCGGATGTGCGCGGTCCGCAACCGCTATCTGCTGATGCTGAAGAACGAGATCCCGTCACTGTTCTGGCGCGATTTCTTCCATATCGCCCTGTACGACATCGGAATCATCGGCTATCTGCTGCTGCGAGAGCGCGAGTCGCTGTCTGCGCTGCGTTCGGCGTGGGTGCTGCGCCAGAAGATGCTGGCAAAACGTCGAATCATTCAGTCCCGGCGGCAGATCGAGACAACCGAAATGGCTAAATACTTCCGTGGCACACCGACGCGGTGAGACACCGACGTAAGCGGTTTCCACGTATACAGAGTGATATAGAGGATAACCGATCCGCACATGTCAGAACTGCTGAAGCACTATCTCGACCAGTGGAAGCTGTCAGATCCCAAACCGCTGGCGGAAACTATCACCAGCCATCTGTATACCGTTACCCATAAGGCGGAACGCGCCGTCCTGAAAATACTGACACCGGTCGGCATTCAGGACGAGCATCGGGGCGCGATCGCCCTGCGTTACTGGGATGGGCGGGGCACTGTGCATCTGCTGCATGTCGATAAACAGGCAAATCTGCTCGAATACGCCAGCGGCGATGATCTCATCCCGATGGTACAGCGCGGTGAGGACGAAAAGGCAACCACCATTATCGCTGATCTGCTGCACCAGCTTCACATGACCTCTACTGTTGCCGCAAAACCGGTGCCGGATGGTTTGATCCCGCTGACGGTCTGGTTTCGCTCTCTGTTCAAAAAAGCGGCGGCAGATCGCGAAGATGGACAGACTTCGATATATGTGCGTGCCGCACGTAAAGCTGAAGATTATCTCGCCAATCCACTGGATACCCGCGTGCTGCACGGCGACATCCATCACGAGAATATCCGCTATCGTCCGCAGCGCGGCTGGCTGTTGTTCGATCCGAAAGGGCTGATTGGGGAACGCACCTTTGACGCGGCGAATGTTCTGCGAAATCCGCACAATATGCCGGAACTGGTGGAGAATGAGGTGCGTCTGCTGAAAACCGCCGCCATTCTGGCCCGTGCGCTGGATGTGAACACATCCCGCGTGCTGGATTTCACCTTTCTGCTGGCCTGTCTAAGCGCGTGCTGGTATCTGGAAGACGGCGAAGATCCACAATTCGATATGGGGATCGCGGAACTGATTGAGCCGCATCTTGCGGACTGATCAATCAGGGCAGCACCGGATTAGCTTTCCGGCGTATCACCTAGCAGCAGTGTCCCAGAGGGATCATCGGAAGCGTCATCCGAAGGCTCATCACTGGCCTCATCACCGTACAGCCTGACCAGCATGTTCGTCATCATGCTGGAGACATACTGCACACTACTGATGGCACGTCCATAATTGAGGTGCATCGGCCCGATCACGCCAATCGCCCCACTGAGCTTGCCCGGAATCCCGTAGCGGCTTAACACCATGCTCAACTGGCTGATCTCATCACGGCGGCCTTCACCCGCAATCACGACCTGCACTTCACCAGCCTGCGGCGCGAGATATTCTTCCAGCAGCATGTTCAGGAAAGCGCGTTCTTCCAGCACCCGCACCGCCTGAGAAGCCAGCAGCGGCGCGTTATCCTTGTCAGAGAGTGCTGTCATCATATCGCTTAGCCCTTCGCGGTAGATCGAGCGTACCTGTCCACTGCTGGAATTCTCGACCAGCTCGGCGGCGATTTCCAGCACTTCCTGTTCCAGCAGATTCATCTGCCCGCGCTTTACGAGCATTTCATTGGCAGTCAGGTCAAGGCACAGCGTATTGAGATGATTGGCCGCCGCGCTCAAGGTTTCCTGCGGCACGGCATCCGCCAGATTGAGCATCCGCTGATGCACTGTGCCCCCTTGCAGTACCAGCACCAGCAGCGCCAGCCGTCCCTGAATGGAGATCAGCTCCATGTGCTTGAAGCGCCCGGTAGAGGGGGCAGGCGGCGTCACCAGTGAGGCAGTCTGTGCGGTACGGGCCAGCGCGGATGCCGCAAAGCGCATCCACTGTTCGGTTGCCAGCGGCAGCGACTGGAAGCGGTGGGCGATCTGGTTCTCCTCTGCCGGTGTCAGCATGGATTCAGAGGTCAGATGCCGGACAAAGTAGCGATAACCGCGCTCGGTCGGCACACGTCCGGCGGAAGTATGCGGCGCGGCGATATAACCCAGATCTTCCAGCACCGCCATCTCATTACGGATGGTCGCGCTGCTGAAGCCCAGGCCAGAATGCTCGGCCAGAAATCTGGAGCTGACCGGTTCCTGTTTCTGTGTGTAAACACGGACAATCAGCGACAGTAACTCTTCCTGTCGTTTCGTAAGGTCAGGAAGGTGGGCAGCATCTGTCTTCATGAGACTGTTGATTGTAAAACCTATCTACTTTTAACGTCTGATTTTGACATCTGTATGATAACATACGCTGAAATTGAGTGTAAATGCGTGTCGCAGGACCGCTGATGAGGAGCAAATACTGGTGAGTGAAAAGACATTTGAGGCCACAGCCTCCAACTTCGATAGTGATGTGTTGAAGTCTGATCAGCCGGTGCTGGTCGATTTCTGGGCGGACTGGTGCCAGCCGTGCAAGATGCTGTCGCCGATCGTTGATCAGATTGCAACCGATTATGCAGACAAGCTGTCGGTCGCCAAACTGGATGCTGACCAGTATCAGGAAATCGCCATCCGCTACGGCGTGACCGGCCTGCCAACGCTCATCCTGTTCAAGGATGGCGAGCCGATAACCCGTGTGAGCGGCTTCATGCCCAAGGATAAGCTCGTCAGCAAGCTGCTGCCTTATCTGGGTTAATCATCCGGGCTGAAATCGGCCCATCGATCATCAGACTGAATTCAATACGAAGCTAAAAGGCGGCCTGATTATTGGCCGCCTTTTTGTCTGCACAGGCCGATAGACCCTGGCGCTAATCGTAAGACAACGGGACATCCAGCCGGAGCCATGTGCGGCCAATTCGGAACAGTGATCCGGGGCGCAGGCTGACACGGCCTTCGATCGACTCTTCCTGCTTTTCGACAAAGGTACCGTTGCGGCTGCCGCCATCTTCCAGCCAGAAGCTGAGGACATTGGGCTGATGTGTCCCATCGCTGGTCCCTGCGACCGAGCTGCATCCAAGGCGTGCGTGCAGGCGCGATACCTGATTATCAAATGCCAGATGAATATCGCGCCCTTCACGCCGGCCAATCGAGATGATGATTTCTTCACCGGGGGCCGGCTGCGGAAATGACAGCTTCTTGCCATCCAGCGGGCCGCTCATGTACGTCACTGAGATCTCACGGCGCGGAAAACGCCGAAACTGATTAAAGCCCATTCAATTTCTCCTTGGTCGGCTGATGATCCGGGGCGATGGTCAGCGCACGTTCGAACATCTGACGTGCGGTTTCAGGATCACCCAGTTTGACCAGTGTTTCACCATAATTATGCCAGAACCAGACATCCTTATCATCATTCCGCACGGCCTGCTGATAGCAGTGGAGCGCCTCTTCCCAGCGTTCCAGCGCAAACAGACACAAGCCCTTGCCATTCCATGCCCACGCATAGGTCGGGTCCAGTTCACAGGCACGGGAATAAGCCTCAACTGCTTCTTCATAACGGCGCAGGCGGCGCAGCACCTGTCCTTTTCGCGCCCAGACGGTCGGCAGCGCTGGGGAGATGCGGATCGCCGTTTCAATCGCGCCAAGTGCTTCCTGACGGCGCTGCATATCAAGCAGGATATCCACCTGATTGATGGTATACCAGATATTATGCGGCTCTTCGCGTGCGGCGCGCTCATAGCTGGCAAGCGCCTCTTCACGGCGGCCCATTTCCTTCAGCGTGAAGCCCCGCCCATTCCATGCCCATGCATAGCGCGGATTAAGGGCCACTGCACGATCAAATGACTGAAGTGATTCTTCAAAATTGCCAAGACGCCGCAGCGCCTGCGCCCGTTTAGCCCAGCTTTCAGCGTGGCGGGGATTGATCTCCAGCGCCTGTTCGAGCGCGGTCAGCGAGTCCTGCATCCGATGCAGTGCCAGCAGTTCATCAGCCCGGTTATACCAGTACCATGCATCACTGCTTTTCAGTTCAATCGCCCTGTCGAAACAGCGCAGCGCTTCCTCATGGCGGCGCAGCGCACTAAGTGCCAGCCCGCGCCCGCTCCATGCCCAGTCATTCTGCGGATCGAGATCGATCGCATGGCTGTAGGCGGTCAGTGCTTCTTCATAGCGGTTGAGGCGGCGCAGCACCTGCCCGTACTTGGCCCAGATCTGCGCGTTGGTTGCATCCGTCTGAAGTGTGTGTTCCAGCAGTTCGGCGGCGCGGCTGTATTTCCCCAGACTGGTCAGCACATCAGTCTGTTTATAGATATAGAACGGCTCGCCGGGGGCGAGTTCGCAGGCACGTTCAAAGGCGCGCAGGGCTTCGTCGAGACGGTTCATTGCTTCCAGCGCACTGCCGTGTTCGCTCCATGCCCAGGCATGGGTGGGGGCAAGACGTGTGGCATTCTGGCTGGCACTGAACGCTTCATCCATCCGCCCAAGGTTGCGATAGGCGTTGCTCATCCGCGCCCAACTGCGGGGATGCTGCTTATTAATCGACACCGCCTGCTGAAGCGGTACCAGCGCCTCTTCGTAGCGGTTCATCAGGATCAGCACATTGCCCTGATTGTACCAGTGCCAGACATCGTTCGATTTGATCTGTGTGGCACGCTCATAACAGGCCAGCGCTTCAGGATAGCGCTCGATATGCTCCAGCACGATCCCTTTGCCGTTAATGGCCCATGCCGAGTCCGGATCGAGTTCGAGTGCGCGCTCGTAGGCGTCCAGCGCTTCATCGTAACGCTGGACGTAACGCATCACCTGCCCCAGCTTGGCCCAGCTAAAGGCATGATTCGCATCGGTGCGCGTCGCCTGTCGAATAGGCTGCACGGCATCCTCATAACGCCCCAGATCGACCAGCACTTCAGCAAGGTTATACCAGTGCCAGACATCATCCGGCTGATAGTGTGTCGCCCGCTTGAAGTTGATCAGCGCTTCTTCGGTGCGGTCCAGTGCCTTGAGCGCCAGTCCACAGCCGTTATAGGCCCATGCATAATTAGGGTCCAGCGCCAGCGCTTTTTCATAGGCAATGACCGCCTGCCTGTACTGATGCTGCAAGCGGTAAATCTGCCCCAGTTTTGCCCAACTATTGGCATGTGCCGGGTCGAGATTGAGGCCGGTTTCCAGCAGCGGGATCGCTTCCTGATAGCGCTCAAGGCCAGCGACGGCATCGGCCCGGTTATACCAGTACCAGACTTCGTTCGGGTTCAGCTCGGTCGCGTATTCAAAGCATTCAAGGGCTTCGCGCAGGCGGCCAATGCGCTCCAGAATGATCCCTTTCCCATTCCACGCCCATGCATACTTCGGCTGCAACTCCAGCGCCTGATCGTAACAGGCGAGTGCATCGTCATAGCGCCCAAGCAGCCGCAGCGTGCGGCCTTTGCGCGCCCATGCCCATGCATAATCCGGCTGAAGCTCGATCGCCTGATCATAGGCTTCAAGGGCTTCGGTCAGGCGTGCCAGTTCGGTCAGGGAATAACCCTTGTCCATCAGCTCACGTGCTTCGAGCGCTGGCCCGGTGACTTCAACCTGAAGCGGCTCACCGGCCAATGCCAGATACAGCGTCTTGAGGGTTTCGACAATTGCCCCCCATGTCTGCGGACGCTGTGCCGGGTCCTTTTCGACACACGACAGTACCAGCGCCTGAAGATCCGCCGGGACACGCCGACGGCTGGCGTCATCGAACGACGGTGTTTCTTTGGTATGCGCCTGAATCCAGTCCTTCAGTTTATGGGCCTGAAAGAGATGTTTACCGGTCAGCATCTCGTACAGCACACAACCAAACGCATAAATATCGGAGCGCAGATCAACCGGCTGTAACTGGCACTGTTCCGGTGACAGATAGGGGGCCGTGCCGACAACGACGCCGCCGCGAGTCAGACGTTCGGGATAGGAGACGGTATTTTCCGGATCACTAACGCTCATCTCCGCCACGCCTGCCTGCTGATCGTCGCTCAAGTCTGATTCGAGATGCGAGAGCAGTTCGGCGGCGTTCTGAAATTCGACCGCTGCGCTGCCACCATTGGCAATCAGCGGCAGGGTGAGCGTGTCCAGTCCCAGCGAATGCGCCAGCCCGAAATCCGTCACTTTGGCGATGCCCTCATGCGTCACAAGGATGTTATTCGGCTTCAGGTCGCGGTGGACCAGCCCCTGCCCCTGTCGATTGGCATGCTGCATCCCCAGCGCGATATGGACGCCGAACTCAATCGCCTTCGGGATGTCGATGCGGCGGTGTTCGATCCAGCTCCGCAGGTCGGAACCCATCCCTTCCGGCCCACTGACATGCTCAAGGAAGATATACGGCTGATTCTGGATCTTTTTCACCAGCCGCGCCTGCACGATATGACGGTGCTTGTCCAGCCGCACCCATGTCAGGGCTTCATGTAAAAAGCGTGTGACTGCCCGTTCATTGTCCCAATAGCGTGGGCGGAAGGTCTTAACGGCGACCGGCTCACGGTTTTCATGGTCATAGCACAGGTAGACAATTCCCATGCCGCCCCAGCGAATATCCACAACTTCATACTGATCTTCAATACGGTCACCGATATTGAATGTGCTGGTCTTCTCTTCATCCGGCACACGGCTGAAGCGCTTGATATTGCCATCACTGCTGCGTGCTTCGCGTCGGGATGAGGGATAGTAGGGGTGGCTGTCTTCGACACGTGTATCACGTGTCCGACGTGTACCTTTACCTTCATCATTGTCCTCTTCCTCATCTTCCACATTGGAAAGATCGACGACGCTCGCATCGACATGAGTGACGGTCATTGAGGCATCGCTGAGGGCAATACTGCTGACATCAGCCTGCGTGCCATCATCATCCACGACATAGGCGTAAGTCTGCTCGTCAGTGAACGTAATCCGGCTGTCCTCACGTTCTCCGCGATACAGATGCAGCAGATTATTGATGACCGTCTGGCTGACATGGATCTGATCCCCGTTGGAGGTGTCATCTTCGGAGGCGGCCCAGAGCGCGACGGCCAGATTGCGGCGGGTCGGCTGGGAACGGGCGCATTCGATAATCCACGCGATCATGTCTTCCTGAATGCGGCGGGCCTGCTGGCGGTCGATGTCATTCAGGGCGGCCTGTGCAGCGCGTCGATAGGCCATGAACGCCTTGCCGACGTAGAAGATCAGCAGGCGGCCATCGTCCGTCAGGCAGCGTGAGATACACAGATCACCCAGTGCGAAGAAATCATTGATGTCACTTCGACGCAGGGCGATTTTACCAAGCTGGCTGATTTCGCGGTCGGGATCAAGCGCAAAGGTGTCTAAACTATCCTGACGATGACGCTGCCTGAGCAGCGCACGCATCTCATCGTCGGTAAGCGGGAACGGCTGACGCTTCGTCTGTGGGATCTTCATATGCATTTGTACTTACTATACTTTTAGTCGATGAACTGATACCGAAACTGCTTTTAGTTAACGTTTAGTCAACGGCTGCCGCCGGAGCGGAACCCATACCAATACAAATACCGCGAAATTTCAAAAAGTGCCATTAAAAAATCCAGCTATGGTCTGTATAAATCAAAGGCGGCCCATCCTGCATGATGATTCTGTGAGGTGGAATCACTGCGAGACAGGCCGCCGCATCCTGATCAGACAACGAGCGGTGGTGCGAATGGCCGGCAATCAGGCCGGCGATCAGGCGGACTGATGCGACTCCATACCTTCGATATGCAACTGTGCTTCCTGCTGTAAAATCGAGCAGCCGTAACCCTCTAGTGTGAGCCTGAGACAGCCGTTTTCATCCAGTGTCCATGCTGTGTCCTCGATCACATCCCGCAGCGGTAAGGCGCTGTGCCATTCGGAAAGCACAATCTCATCGTCCAGCGGCTCTGCTGCCAGATTGAGGACGATCAGGCGGCGGCTGTCGCCATAATGCCACTGATACGCCAGCAGCTTTCCAAATTCGGTATTCAGAAGCTGCCAGTCCCCCAGATGATAGATCGGGTGACGTGTCTCGGCCAGCAGCCGACGGTAAAAGGCTTCGAGTTCCTTATTTTCCGGCTCATCAGGCTGACGGGCGATCTGTACCGGCAGCTTCACGGTGCGGGCGGTAAACTGGCCGTCGTGCAGCAGTACTGCACCGGGGACGGTCGAGATCAGCACTGCGCCGACCTTACTGCGCTCGATGCCATAAGCAGCAGCAGCACGCGGCTCGTCGTGATTTTCGATAAATCGTACCATCTGCCGCTGATAGACCACATCTGCGGTCAGATGCTGGTGCATGTACGCCGCGCTGTCTTCAAACAGGCGGTCATACAGCACCTTGTCATAGGTCAGATCAAAGCCCTGCGCCAGCAGCACGTTCTGAAGATCCCAGTAGACTTCAGCCATGAACAGGAAATTCGGCTGCTGTTCCCGCACCGCTCCGATCAGCTCCGGCCAGTATTCACGCTCCGGCGGCGCTTCAGTGATATGATTTCCCCACGTCCGCTGGAAGACATCGTTCAGCAGCAGCATCGCCATATCACAGCGGACGCCGTCGCACTGGCTGGCGATGTCCAGCAGGGTTCCCTTCATCGCCTGCCGTGATCCGGGATGAAAGACATTGAGCTGCGCGGTATCGATCCAGCCTGGAAAGTACGGATCACGCCCATGCGCGATGGCATGTTTACTGCCGTCGTCACCTTCGACCGTGAAGAACATCCCTGGGTGCTGTTTGAGCACATCCGGCGTGCTGTGGACAAAATATTCCGGATGCTCGTGCGTCCAGCGGTGATCGGTGCTGACATGATTCGGCACATAGTCGAGAATCAGGCGCAGGCCACGCTCACCCAGACGCCAGCGCAGCACTGACAGCCCTTCGCGTCCGCCGATCAGCGGTTCGACCTGATAATCATGGATCGCATAGGCGGAACCGGCGATGTCCACTTCGCTCACATCGGGCAGCGCCCCGCGATACTCGTGGATGTAATTCAGTGCGCTGCGGTAGCTGGCCGCACCGCGTGTCCAGATCCCCATCAGCCAGACGGCATCGATCCCGAATGAAGCCAGATCATCGATCACTTCATCCGGCACGTTATACAGATTGATATGGTAGCCATAATGCTGGCTAAGGGTGGTCAGCCAGACACGGGTATTGATTTCATAGATAAACGGTTTACTGGTCCACTGCCTGTTCACAACAGGTTGCCTCACAAACTCGATAAGGACATTTTGATCATGATGCTGCCCACAACCCGATACATGATCGGATAAAGAAGATCATATCAGGGGGCAGACATACACATCTCATAAATATACATCCATTATTACGGCATATTTCATAAGATCCGTGATCATCCTAAACGTTTTCAGGGCGTGGTGCAACGCACTCTCTGGAAATTAATGCAGACTTCACCAATACTGGGAGATGTACTGAAACGTTTATCACAACCATCAGATGAAGATCGCCTCAATATGCCTGAATCAGGAACTCTATCGCTGACCGACCGCCTCTCACGGCTGGGCGGTTACCTCTCGGCGCGGCTGGTGACTGGCCTTGCCCTGATCGGCCTGCTGTTTCTATCCCTGCCGCTGGCCGCGCTGATTATCCGTGCTGTGCAGGCGCAGGCATGGGAAAAAGTCCCCGGCTCTGCCATCCCGGATGCGATCTGGCTTAGTTTTGTCACCTCACTGGCGACGCTGCTGATAACGCTGATCTTCGGCACGCCGCTGGCATGGGTGCTGGCGCGCAGACGATTTCCATTCAAACGACTGGTCAAAGTCATCGTCGAACTGCCGATTGTGCTGCCGCCAGCCGTGGCAGGGCTGGCCCTGCTGCTGACCTTTGGCCGACGCGGGCTGATTGGCAGTGTGCTGTTGAGCGGCTTCGACATCACGATCCCCTATACATCGTTGGCGGTGATTCTGGCGCAGGTCTTCGTCGCCGCGCCGTTCTATCTGCGGACGGCACAGATCGGATTTCTGAATATCCCGAAAGAGATTGAAGATGCGGCACGGGTAGATGGTGCGGCGGGGCTGTCGCTGTTCCTGGGGGTGACGCTTCCACTCTCCAGCCGCGCCCTGACTGCCGGATTGGTCCTGTGCTGGGCGCGGGCGCTGGGCGAATTCGGTGCGACGATTTTGTTCGCGGGCAGTTTGCAGGGGCGTACCCAGACGATGCCCCTGCTGATTTATAACATCTTCGAGCGGGATCTTGACGCCGCCATCTGGACAGGTCTCACCCTGATCGCGCTGGCACTGCTGGCGCTGCTGGTCTCACAATCTCTGGGACACAATCCGACCGGTGATGCCCAGGCACAGTGACCGTCACTGAATCAGTGATTACTGCCATTATTATGATGGCCGCCGGTCCCGCCAGTTCCGTTGGTTCCTGTTGTCCCCGTCAGGAAGCCTTCGCGGTACTGCGGGGGTGACGAGATGCGCGGCGCATCATGTCGCAGGCCCTTTGTATCGGCCTCATCGTCAGCACCACGCACATCGCTGCTTACATCACGCCCATTGTCGGGATTAGCCGGACGGTCAGAGCGGCTTTCCACGTTGGACGACAAACCGCTGCTGCGCGGTGACTCCGGCTCATGGTGCGCGGATTCACGTCGGGATTCTCGCTGGTTTTCACTGGATGGGTCTGGCCTGTGTGCTTCGACTTTCTCAGTCTGATCGAGCATGAAATAATCGCCAGATGCCTCAAGCCGGGTGGTCTCGCCGTCCATTTCAGAGGTGAAATACGGAAGCTGGAAGCCTTCCGACGCGGTGGTTGGCAGTGAGAAATAAACCGCAGTCCCCACGGCAGGCCTGGTGCGGATTTCGATCGTACCGCCATGCGCTTCAATGATCTGTCTGGCGAGATACAGGCCCTGCCCCATGCCGGGGACACGCACCACACGGCCTTCAGGTGTGCGTGGTGTGCCACGCCAGAAGCGGGTGAACAGCATCGCCTGTTCATGCTTCGCGATGCCGACGCCGTTATCACGGATACGCAATTGTGCCGCGCCGTGTTCTTCACCACGGATTTCAAGTGTCACCGTCCCACCGGGCTGGGTGTACTTGATGGCATTATCAATCAGGTTGCCAATCGCCCAGCGCAGCCGCCGGTCATCACCGAGGACATACAGGCCGCGTGTCTGGATGATGACTTTCATCGTGATCTGGCAGGAATGCGCGATCTGTCGCCATTCGTTGCTGACTGACCACACCAGCACCTCAAGCTGAATCGGTTTCTGCGTCTGCTTCAGCACTTCCGGCGTGGTCTCGCCCAGGTCGCGCAGTTCGACGATCATCTTCTGTAAGGTGAAAGCATGGCGGGTGAGTTCGCGCGCAAAATCAGCGGTGCTGGTCATGCCGCCAGCGTTCAGTGTCTCCCGCGCCAGATTCATCATCGGCTGCTGGACACTGCGTTCCATACGCTGGAGCATCACCTCGCGGTCACGATCGCGCCGGATCTCGTCGGTCATATCGCGCAGCATGATGACCGTCCCCACGCGCACCGAGTCATCCCCCGTCACCGCTGCGGCCTGTGCATGGAGCAGCCGTCCATCCAGCTCGACCTGCTCCGGCTCTCCAAGTGCATAGAGGTTCGGCGAGAGCATCGGCCCCAACTGATCGGTGACCAGCGCGGTGAGTTCGTTCATCGCATTATTACGTGACCGACGCGGCGCACCAAGCAGGCTGCGTGCGACTTCGTTCACCAGCAGCACACGCCCATGATTATCCTGAACGATGACGCCATCGGGCAGCGCTTCAAGGATAGCGTGCAGATGGCCGACCTCACGGCGCGTCTTCCGCATGGCAGAGCGCATCTCGTCGCGCTTTTCCTGCACATAATCGGCGTAACGGTCTACCGCTTCGGCCACCCGCCCGATCTCATCCCCGGCGGACATCCCCGTGCGGACGGTATGCTGCCCGACGCTAAGCTGATCCAGTGTCCGCGTGACGCGGTCGGCGCGGCGGCTGGTGGCATTGATCAGCAGGAAGCTGGCGGCGGTCAGCAGCGCACTGGCAACCGCCATCCCGATGCCCAATAACTGGCGATCCGGTTCCGGGGCGTCCGGTGAGGTGCCGATGACGAACAGATATGCCAGCCCACCGGCCACGCCCATCAGCACCAGCAGCGGCAGGACAACCCGCCAGCGGAGCGACATAAAGTTGCGGGATGCGCGGCGAGTCTTCCGTGAAGCCGCTGATCTGTCTGCTGACGGATCTGCCGTGGTTCTGGTACGTGTCTCAGCTACCCGTGCCATGCCTTACCTCATTACTCACTGACTGACGATTGTGATGCCTGCGTATTCACACCGCAGAATAATTTCAAACCCTATTATAATCGAGAAACAACATCGTCAGTCGTGCGTTATACCTGTTTTGGATTTGGATCAGGTTTGTTTTACAGTGGGAAAAGGTTGACAATGGTGAGATATCACCCGCAAAGCGCATTTCATAACAAATCCGCAGCAGGGTAAAAGGGCCTTAACTGAACCTTTACCCTTCCGCGTTATAATCCCGGCCCGATAGCGTAATCAATCAGGCAGTTGGTCACTGATTTTCAGAGAAACAGCCTAAGACGCGCTGATCAGACGCGCTTTGCATCCGGTTTCAGTTTCAAGGCAGCGGCTGAATATCCACAGCCGTCACCCGCTGTGCCAACACGAACTGATAGCCATCGGGATCACGGACGGAGAAAGTGAGTTCGCCCCACTCGCGCTTTTCGAGTTGGCGGGTGATCTGTGCGGAGATGCTGGCGCGTTCGTACAAGGCCTCAATCGCGATATTCTCCGGCACTTCGAGATAGAGCTGAATGCCGATCCCACGCTGTGCCAGCGCGTCGGGATCGATAAAGCTTTCGATCACACCGAGCCGGATCTCGGCATCCCCCATGCGCAGACAGGCGAAGGTCGTCCGCTGATTATCATCCTGTATCTTCCAGTTCTCGGTAAAACCCAGCACGCTGACGTAGAAGGTGATGCTGGCATCGATATCCTGCACGGCAAGAATTGCGGAGAGCATTCCCAATTAACCTCTCTCATCTCTGACGATGCTGATTACCCTTACCGATAATGTACCTTTTGATCAGAACATATATTCTAGTTCAGTCCGTGTTACACTGCAAGCCAGACGCTATGCTGCTATACAGTTATACGCTTGAACTATAATTTCCGGGCAACACGGTATTGCAGCGGGATGCCGACCAGCAGGCGCGTCTGGGCCTGAAGCACCGGCAGCGCCACAAAAATCAGCGTCAGCAGCGGCAGCAGCGGGAAGCTCAAGAGCGTCAGCAGGCGTTCGGTCACACCAATCGGTCGGGCACGCGGTGGACGGACAACGACATCCTGAATCCAGAATACGATCCCCAGAATAATGACCATCGCAGACGAGAACCCAAGCATCACGACACTTGGATATTGAAGCAGCAGCGCCGGATTCTGAAGCAGTTCCTGTGCTGGCGGCACCAGATACGGATGCAGCAGCAGCGGAAGCTGTGAGCCGACGGTCAAAATCACCCAGCCCGCCCCGGCCAGCAGAATGTCATGCGCCACACGGATCAACAGGCTGAACGACGGGAAGAAGTCGATCTCCGGATGTTCCAGCATTTTGGCGATGATATAGCCCATTTCCTTACTGCCCCATGCATGGCGCAGAGTTTGCTGATAACGGTTCCGGATCGCTTCCCACAAGGTATCACCGGTGGTGGCCGTCGCCAGAAACGGCAGATAGATCGGTTCCAGAATCAATTCGGCATCGCTGGCGAAAAATGCCTTGATGAACATATGCCAGTCTTCTGCGATCACATCCGTATCCCAGTAACCGCTGTTTTCCAGCAGGCGCAGGCTAAGGGAATAGGACGAAATCGGCATCGGACGCCACCACGGGGCCGCCAGATACGCCAGCTCGAAGGCGGTCGAATAGGCGTTCACCAACCGCATCAGCGGGTTGATGTCCCAGATATTGGCATGATAGCGGATAGGGGACTGCCAGTAGCGCAGAAAACGATCCGGCGCGATGGCAAACAGATAGGTCAGGGCGCTGAAGTATTTAGCGTGCCACAGCGTATCAGCATCCATGGTGGTGACGATAATATGATCAGGATTGAAGCCTTTTTCATCGACCAGCTTGTGCTTGGCCCAGCGCGCTGCCCATGCCTCATTCGCCGATTTGCCGCGCATCTCACCCGGCAGCCCGGTCGGATGGACAGTGAAATAAAGATGCGCGAAATAGGGCCGATATTCCTGCTGAAGCTGCTCTGCTTTTTCAACCGATCCATTCTCGCTGGCTTCCATCGCAAGGACGACGGTCATCTGCTGCCGTGCAACCTGCTGACAGGCGAGATTATCCAGCGTCTTACGCAGAATCGGCATTGGTTCGCGGTAATTGGGAATCAGGACGATATGGTGAACCGCTTCCCACGGGATCGCTTCATCATGCAGATCCTCATGGTAACGCTCATGCCAGTCTGTTTCTTCCCATTCGCGCACACGGCGCAGGCCGATCACATTCCCCAGCCCCGCCAGCAGAAAGCGAAAGGCGGAGTACAGGCCGAGCAGGGCTGACACCATCAGCACGAACGTCGGGAAGGCAATCGCGCTGGCAATGCACAGAATCAGCGCCAGCCATGCCAGACAGCCGGGGATTCCATCCAGTACTCGTTCGGGGATTGGGGCAGGCGGCGTTCCACCCCAGATAGAACGTCCAACCCCGACCAAAACATTATTCCGGCGATCACCGGACGATTGATATGGCACACACTATTCCGTAATTAACTGACGACAGACCGTTTGTGCCGGCTTCAGGCAGACATGAAAAGTGCCGCCATAAAAGCGACATACAATCTGCGCAGGTCATCCGTTAGATCTTTCACAAACGCCGTTAGAATAACACACCCTGCCAACAAAATGAAGGAGCGTTGGTTTGTTTCGTCCAACGCTCCCGGCGGTCCTGTGTCTGTTCTGTACCTGCTGTCAGCCTGATTCAGGGCATGATTTATACGGCGAATTGCCCCTGATCAGATCTCCACGCCGAAGCGCTTCAGATCCGACATGTGCTGGAAGATCTGACCATCCGGCAGCACGGCTTCCTGTAAATCAGCGCCTTCAAACTGTGCATCCCGCAGTGAGGCGTTATGCAGATTGCATTTACGCAGATCAGCCCCGTGCAGGACGGCATCGCGCAGGTCAGCGCCCTGAAGATTGGCCCCGTTCAGGACCGCCTTTTCGAGATTGGCATCCCCCAGTGAGGTGTTCGTCAGGTTCGCCTGTGACAGATTGGCACCTGACAACATGGCATCGCGCAGATCGGCATTCTGAAGATTGGCATGGCTCAGGTCGGCATGTTCCATCACCGCATCACTGAGCCGTACATAGACCATATTCGCCCCGTGCAGATTCGCCTCATTCAGCACCGCATCAGACAGGTTGGCATGGCTGAAATTCGCGCCACCGGCCTCTACATGCTCCATCACGGCGTTATTCAGATTGGCATGCTGAAAGTTCGCGCCCTGAAGATTCGCCCCACTCAGATGGACATCGTTCAGCCTCGCATCGTGAAGATTCGCGCCTTGTAAATTCGCGTGTTCCATCACGGCATCCGAGAGGGTCGCCCGTGCCAGTACGGCCCCCTGAAGATTGGCATTGTTCAGTACCGCATCACTCAGATCAGCCTGCTTCATCATCGCTCCGGTCAGGCTGGCATGTTCCAGATTGGCGCTATCCAGCCTGGCCCCCGCCAGCACCGCGCCGTCCAGCTTAGCGCCGGTCAGGTTCGCCCCGGACAGGTTCGCATTCGTCAGGTTGGCCCCGACGAAAAGCGCATTCTCCAGATTGGCTTCCTCAAAGCTGGCATCAGTCAGGTTCTTGTGAGACAGATCCGCGCCGCCAAGGTCGATATCCCCCATATCGGTAATATCGACGTGAGAGAGCGCCCGCTGGATCGTCGAGCGCGTCATATTGATGATCTGCTCCTGCAGCTCCTGCCCGAAGTTCTTCATCTTCTCACCATCGGCCCCCACACTGAAGACGAACCGATTCGCCCCGCGCTGCTGTTCCAGAATCTCCTGCAAATACAGGTCGAGCTGCATACTCAGAAAGTGAATCTGCCCCAGCAGCAGCGCTTCATCGTCCGCCGGATCTTCCAGCACAAGCGTCGTGCCGACATAAAAATCATTTGGCAGCAGATCGCGGGCCTGCGCCTGAAGGTTCTGGTAGCTGCGTGCTGACAGGCTGCCGACGCCCTGTACGTTATTGAGGCGAATGGCCTGATCGACCGCTTTGTTGAGTGCCTTCACAGCCTGACTGACCTGTGTCAGCCGTTGAATTTTGGTCTCGTCCATGGTTTACAGTTCTCCTATTACCCGATTCCGGGCGTTATATGGTTGCATTTTTTGTGAGCCTTCTTCCAGCCTGTTCGTTGGCTGATCAGCCGGATTACCCTGGTCCGTCAGGCGTTGGACTGCATCCTGCTGCGCCTGATCGCCGGCTGCATGATCCGCCTGAATCGCCAGCAGCACATGCGGTTTGACCAGCCCGCGCAGTGTGCGCTTCGCGTGGAAAATCCGCGATTTCACCGTCCCCAGACTGATGTCGAGCGTCTGCGCGATTTCGGCATAGCTCAGTTCTGCCTCAGAGTACAGCAGCAGGACTTCGCGTTGGGATGCAGGCAGACGGTCAATGGCTTCATCGACTTCCATCTTCAGCAGCATCCAGTGGGCCACATCTTCCGGCGCTGCGTTGAGCGTGTCGCGCAGGTCAAAGGACAGACGCGGGCCGCCGGGTGCTTCTTCATCTTCCTCAATCGAGAGTTCGTCGCGGCGGCGCAGCCTGCGAAGACGGCTGTAACAGGCATTTCGGGCAATCTGATAGGTATAGGCCCGCAGTTGGCTTAACGGATTGATGCGGTGCAGATTCAGATACAGTGACAGAAAGGTTTCCTGCACCAGATCATCACAATCCTGCTCGTGACCAATCAACCGCCGGATGAAACGCCGGATCGGTGGCTCAAGCCGAAGGTGAAGCTGCTCGAATGCCTCACGGTCGCCCTGCTGCGCTTTTTTCAGCAGCGCCTGTTCGATGCTGGATTCGATTCCATCCGGCATCGAGTCGTCAGACACCGGATGATCTGACAGTGCATCATCCGGCGTCATGTCCGACATCGCATCCGACATTGACAGGCTGCCCTGCTCATCATTAAGTGTCACTGCTTCCGCCAATCCTGCCACATTGATTTTGTCCACTTATCTGTCAGGCTGCTGACATGAGGACGTCCTCATGACCCTATGCTGTAAGGTACGCTGCGTCTGCGGAAATGGTTCAATATTGCTTTCATGGGTTGGAAAGTTAATCAGACAGACCCCCAAAATTGGGGGCTTATATTTATCATCTGAGGCTAAAAAGCCAGTCGAAGCATTAAGATTTATTCAAAAGTGTTAGATTTCACAATCTCATACGTCTGGATAGTGGGCGGGTTTACAAAGTTGATCCATTCAACCGTTAATCCGTTCACCAACGCTCGAATTCCAGAGGAATATATCATGAAATTCAAACGTCTTATCCTGCTGATCATGGTACTCGGTGTCACGCTGTCTGTAGCGGCAGTCAGTGCACAAAGCACCAACGTTGCCTTTGGTGAATACGAAGGCGTCATCGAGTCCTATGATGGGAAGTGGGCGGTCGTTTCCGGCCTGCCGTTCAAGGTCAGGAAAGCACAGCTTGACGATGACATCGACCGGCTGTATGTCGGCCTGGGCGTCGAGATCGACTTCCGACTGAAGAATGGCAAGTTCAAGGCGCTCTACATCGATGATGACGACGATGACGACTACTATGAAGATGATCGTGGTAAGTTAACCGGCACGATTACCAAGATGGTCCCTAACAAGTACATTGTCATCGGTGGCATGAAGTTCAAGATCAAGAAGGCCGAAATCGATGATGATGCGCCGCTGTTCGTCGGGGGTCGTCCTGAGGTCGAATTCTATCCCAGGAAACCGCGCAAGATGATGGCAACTGACATCGACGACGACTAGATCTGGTGTGATCGGCACAGGTCGATTTAGAAACAACACCTGAAGCTTAAACAAAACGAGAGGCCGCACAACGGATACTGTGCGGCCTCTCGCTTTTATTTCACAATCACTCGGCAGCTATTCAGCAGGTACTGGTTTTAATCAGAACGGTCGCTGCCCAGCCCTATCTGCGGGATATCCGGCAGTTCAGGTTCGTACAGCCACGCTTCAAACAGCACATCAAGCGGCTGGCCGCTGACCTCTTCGGACACATCGATAAAATCCTGTGTGGTCGCGTTGCCATCGGCATAGCGGCTGGTATACGTCCGCAGGGTGTCAAAGAAGGCATCGTCGCCAACCGTCAGACGCAGCGCATGCAGTGTCAGCCCACCGCGCAGATAGATCACTGTATTAAACAGATCATTGCGGTCTGGCTTCCCCGGCCTCATCCGGAACGCTGGCACGCTCATCACCGTGTACCAGCTTTCGAGCATCTCATCACGTGCATCTGCGCCATATTTGTGTTCAATCCACAGCGCCTGTGCGTAGGTCGCGAAGCCCTCATTCAACCAGATATCTTCCCATGTGCTAAGACTGACGCTGTTGCCGAACCACTGATGCGCCAGTTCATGCGCGATCACGCCCTGCGCGCCATCCGGAGACCGGCGGCCTGTGTTCTGCGTGATGATATCGCGGCCAAACAGGGAAATCGTCTGTGTTTCCAGCGCAAAAGACAGCGACGTGTCCGCCACCACCGCGCCATATACATCAAACGGATACGGGCCGAAGACTGTCTCGAAATACTCGATCATCGCCGCCTGTTCTGCGAATACCACGTCACCATCATCGGCAAGCTGCACGGGGAAGTAATTGCGGATCGGCAGGCCGCTGGCCGTTTCATCTGTGCGCTCTTCAAACTGTGCGATGTTGACTGTCACCAGATAGCTGGCGGTCGGCTCCGGATTATCCCAGTAGTAGGTCAGGGTTTCGTCCCCCGCTTCCACCTTCTGAAGTGTCCCATTACTGGCGACGACGAACGGCTCCGGCACAGTAACTCGAAGGCTGTAGGTCGCCTTGTCCAACGGATGATCGTTGACCGGATACCACAGGGCAGCGCCAGCCGGTTCACTGGCGACAAACACGCCCCGGCTGTATCGGGACCATCCGCCTGAAAACAGATTGACTTCGGTTTCCTCAGGGATACCGGCATAGGTGACCAGCACTTCGAATTCCACGCCTTCGGTAATCGGCTCATCCGGTGTGATCGTCAGCTCACGGGCGCGGCGGGAATATTCAGCCGGTTCGCCATCCACCAGTACCTTACCGATCTGAAAGCCAAAGAAATCGAGATTGAAGGCGCTAAGGTCCTGTGTCGCTTCCGCCTGCATGGTGACCGCGCCGTCGATGTAATTCAGGCGCAGATCGACATCAATATCAATATCGTAATGTAAGGCATCATAGCCGCCGTTGCCTAAAGTGGGATAGAATGCATCACCAATGTTATCGTCACCCGGGGTTCCAGCAGTCTGCGCGTGGATCAACGACGCTGCCAGAATATTCAGCCCCAACAGGGCCAGTAAAAGTGCAAGTGTTTTCCTCATGCTGACTCCTATAGAATCCTGTGACGTCATTGTATGTGGTTTAAAAGGATGATGATAGACGATGGGCTACCCTTCTAACACGAACGTAATCCAGCGGCGTCCGGCACGCCGAAACGGATGCGCCGCCGGTTGTATTCTGGCATTGGCCGCACTGCTGGCTGTGGTCGCGGTCGCCGTGCTGATCATACTGCCTAACCTGACGACGATTGCAGCACGCATCGCCGGGCTGGAACCGGCTGGCATCACAGCGGAACAGTTCACCGGCAGCGCACCCGTCCCCACGATTGAAATCCAGAACGCAGGCATCCCCTCAAATGTGACGATCAATGCGCCGCAGGTCGGCACGGTCAATCTGGAGCCGCGTGCCTTCACGCTTGGGCAGGCATCCAGCGGGGCGACGATCGCCACCGGCACTTATAGTGAGTCGCAGTTGAATACATTATGTCGCGAACGGACACCGATCTGCGGCGCAGGGGATGGCCGCATCCGCAGCGCCAGCATTGATCTGCGTCCCGGCGGTGCGATTGTGCGCGGTGAGGTCCTGATCCCGCAGCTCAACGTGTGGCAGCCGGTCGGTGTGGTGCTGAAAACCAGCGGTGCATCCCCGCGTCTGGATGTCACCGGTGTGGATATTGACGGGCAGTTTTTCGCCCTGCCAGAGGGTGAAATCGGAGACGCCGCCCGCCGCATCGCCCAGGCCGCGAATGATGCACTCGCGCAGGCGACCGCGACCATAGAAGGCTCCACCCTGCAACTGCGTGAAATCCATATCGATGATGAGCAGGTACTGGCGGTGTTCCGATGAGCGATCAGGGCGATTCGCAGCCATCATCCCAGAGCATTTCCGCCGCGCAGTGGAAAACCCTCAAGGAAGAGATGCGCGACATCCTGATCGGTGTCGCCCGGACGTGCGGCACCATTACGTATTCGGAACTGGCGGCGGCCATCCGCACCGCGCACATGCACCAGCGTGCGCCGCTCTTTCATAAGCTGATCCGCGATATGGATCGCGACGAACGCCGCGCCGGTCGGCCATCACTGGCGGCGCTGGTCGTCCGCAAGGACAGCGGCATTCCGGGGCAGGGCTTCTATTCCGGCGTAAATGTGGCCGACGGCGACAGCTTTGATCCTGAAGTCTACTGGCGCGCCGAATTCGACAAGGTCTGTGATTACTGGGGAGAACAGCAAAGACTATGATGACACCGACACCCTTCAGCGGACGCACCCTTATCCTGATCAAGCACGCGCTGCCCGACATCGATCCAGCGCGGCCTGCTTCAGCATGGCAGTTGGGTGAAACCGGACGTGGTCAGGCGCTGGCACTGGCCGATCAGCTCTCGACATATCCCTTACAGCGGATCATCACCAGCACCGAATCAAAAGCGATCGAGACCGGGCAGATCATCGCCGAGCGTCTGAAGCTGTCATGTCGCACGGCGGATCATCTGCATGAACATGAACGGGCAAACGAGCGTTACATGGACAAAGCAGCATTCCACGCGAAAGTGCAGCGCTTCTTCTCCGATCCCGATGCACTGCACTTCGGCACCGAGACAGCAAGCGGTGCTCATGCACGGTTTGCGGCAGCAGTGGACCATGTGCTGGCAGCATACGCTGATCCAGTGCTGGCGATTGTCGCGCACGGCACGGTCATCAGCCTGTATGCCGCGCCGCTGCTGAAGCGCGATCCACTTGAACTGTGGCATACGCTGGACTGTGGCGAATTTTTGACACTGCTATAGTAAACTGGTATCAAACAACAGGAAAACGGTAACCAAACGATATTCAAATCTATTGTCTGCCCCGATCTGAGATCGTCTTCACGGTTGAATTGACAAAACCAGCGTCTTTTCCCATCAAACCACCCTTATGCTGAATAAGGGAAGATCAGTGTGATGTATCTGAATATCGAGTGAGTCGTAAAGCAACAGGAAAGCAGATTTCAATGCCAGGGCGGGAATTAATCGATCATGTACTTGGAGACTACCGCATTGTAGAAATGCTGGGGCAAGGCGGGATGGCGCATGTCTATAAGGGATTTGATGCCAATTTACAGCGCTACGCCGCGCTCAAAGTCATCGAAATGGATCGACTGTCAAAGGAAGACGAAGCAGAATACCGTGAGCGGTTTCTGCGTGAAGCGCGTGCCATCGCCAGACTAAGCCATCCACGTATCGTCGGCGTTTATCAGTTCGGTCAGAAGAATAACCTCTATTACATGGCGATGCATTTCGTGCCGGGCCGTGACCTGCGCCTCACCCTCAAGGGCTTTGTACGAGAGGGTAAGCGTCCCGGCAACCGCCGCGTCCTGCGCGTCATCCGCGATATCGCCAGCGCACTGGATTACGCGCACCGTCACGGCGTGATCCATCGCGATGTCAAACCATCGAATATCATGATCGCACCGGACGGCTCGGCCATCCTGACTGATTTCGGGCTGGTGCTGACATCCACCGAGCACACCCTGGGCAACGCCTTTGGCAGCGTGCATTATATTGCGCCGGAACAGGCGCGGGCATCCGCCAATGCCGTCCCGCAGAGCGATCTGTATTCTCTCGGCGTGGTCCTCTACGAGATGATGACCGGGCGCGTCCCGTTTGATGATATGACCAGCACCAGCGTCGCTATCAAGCATATCGAAGAGGCGCCGCCCCTGCCGCGCACATTGAACAAAGACATCAGCATCGCCGTTGAAGATGTCATCCTGACCGCGCTGGATAAACAACCTGCAAACCGTTATCAGAGTGGCGCCCAGCTCGTCGCAGCGCTTGAAAAGGCGATGACAACCGGCGATAGCGATCAGGATGACCGCCATTTTGATTCGAGATCACGGCCAATTGTGCTGCCAGATCTATCGCTGCTGCCAAGCGAGACACGTCCGTTGAGTATCAGCTATCCCGCTCTGCCAGATCGACCGGCAGGCCGCGCCAGCCTATCCGAGAAACCGCCGGACACAGACCAGGCAGGCACACCACCGCCACAGGATGTACCGCCCGCCTACGCTGCGCCATCCGCATCAACCGGGGCTGCACCGCATCCCCTGCTTGATCCCGAACAGCGGCTGAAGATTCAGGAGATGGAAACCATCACCGATAGCTCCCGCTCCAGTACGCTGCGGGACGAGATCCGAGCAGCCCGTATGGACAGTGCACGGTATTTAGACAGCGCACGGCCTGTAGACAGTGCACGGCGTGCAGACAGCACGCGGCGCGAGACTATGACCAGCGAAATCGGACGGATCTCGCGCAGTCGGCTGGGTGTGGCAATTGCGGGGCTGTCGCTGGCACTGATCACGGGTGTGGTCGGTCTGGTCATCGTCCTGAGTCGCACCAGTGACGCGCCATCTGTCACCCCTACCGCGCCGGATTCACTGGCTGTGGTCGCTTCTGCCACCAGTCCGGCCAGTGTTGCAGGTCCAGAAGATCGAACAGGTCCGGCAAGTCCGGTAAGTGCCGCAGGCACCGTCAGTCCGGCAGGCACTGTCAGTCCAACAAACAGCACCAGCGCAACCAATACGGTCAGCGTAATACGCACAGCCGATCCGACCGGCACGGGCAGCCCCGCAAATACAGGCAGTCCCGCAGGCACGACCGGTCCTGTGACGCGCACCCGCCAGCCGACGATCCCGGTCAGCGCATCGGATGCCACCGCCACTCCCGCATTCGAAATGGCCGAAGGCGAAGGCAAAGTGCTGCTGCGTTACGATGGCCGGTCACTGATCCTCTATAATCGTGATATCGGGTTTGCCGATGTCTCGAATCTGGACTTTGTCATTGAAAGCCCGGATGACAAACCGGCTGAAGTCTTTAATTCCAGCCAGTGGGGAAGTTCAAATGTCTATACCCTGCGCCATGCCAACTGCCTTCAGTTGTGGCGTATTGATTTCGTCTCTCTGAAGGCGAACGAGTTCCCAGCGGATGTCTGCCAGTTCCGTCAGGCCTTCCGCCAGACCGATTCTCCATTCTGGGTCGGCGAAGAGGGGGAGACCTTCAGTGTGATACGTAACGGCATCCCATACGGGACCTGCCCCCGTGTCCCGGCCAATAATCTGACAGATAACCGCTGTGTGATCACCTTGCCTTGAGGCATATGCTGCCTTGA
>CAYNDH010000018.1:0-10072 GCA_964395665.1 uncultured Anaerolineaceae bacterium | reverse complement strand
GCTGCCCTAGCGCGGATGCTACCCTGACTCCGGGCCGTCACCAGCCCGCCGCACATCCGGCAGTGCATCTCCGAAATACCGGCTGACAGCCTGTTCAGGCGGATTGCTGTCAAAAGCTATCGCTGTTTGGCACTGGGGGATGCAAAGCCACATCTTTTCAGGCGGACGGCTGTTAACAATAGCGAACACAGGATCAACCGTTTATTATATCTTTGAAGTTCAGCACAAAATCAGTATGGAATAAGACCGGACAAGCAGATTTATATGTCGTCATTTGAATTTGAAGTTATCGCAGTGGATGGGAACGCCCGTGCCGGTATTCTGCACACGCCGCACGGCAGCATCCCCACGCCAGTTTACTGCCCCGTCGGGACGCAGGCCACAGTCAAGGCCATCGCCCCGCGTGAATTGCAGGAAATCGGCGCCACCCTGATCCTTGCCAACACCTATCACTTACATCTGCGTCCGGGAAGTGATCTGATTCGTGATATGGGCGGTCTGCACCGCTTTATGGCCTGGCCCAATCCCATCCTGACCGATTCCGGGGGCTTTCAGGTCTTCAGCCTGGCAGAAATCAACCGGATTGACGATGACGGCGTGACCTTTCGCAGTCATCTTGATGGCAGTCGTCACCGGCTGACACCTGAAATCTCGATGGAAATCCAGCAGAATCTGGGCGCGGACATCATCATGTGCTTTGATGAATGCCCCACTCCGACTGACCGTGCTGTCGTCGAACAGGCTGTCGCCCGCACATCGGCATGGGCGGCCCGCTGTCGCGAAGCCCACCCTGACGATGCAGTTCAGGCGCTGTTCGGCATCGTTCAGGGCGGGATCTTCCCCGATCTGCGTGAGCAGTCAGCGGCATTTCTGCGCACGCTGGACTTCCCCGGATACGCCATTGGCGGCCTTGCGGTTGGCGAGACGAAAACTGCCATGTACGATACGATTGATGTCACCATCCCCCTGCTGCCGGATGACAAGCCGCGCTATCTGATGGGCGTCGGTGATCCTGACGATCTGGTAGAGGCTTCATGGCGCGGCATGGATATTTACGACTGTGTCATGCCCACCCGTGTCGCACGGCATGGGGCAGCGCTCACCAGCACCGGTCGCATCAATATGCGTAACCTTGAGTATGCACGTGATGAGCGCCCGGTCGAAATGGGCTGCACCTGTTACTGCTGCCAGAACTTTACCCGTGCCTATATCCGGCATCTGCTGAAAGCCAAAGAGATCCTTGGCCTACAGCTTCTGAGCCTGCACAATGTACACTTCCTGATCGACCATATGCAGAAGATCCGGGAAGCGATTATCGCAGGCAATCTGAATGACTATCGCGAACGCTTTCTGCGCCGCTATCTTCAGACTGCCTGACATGTGATGCCTGATGCTGATCTCTGACGCCTGATCTTCGGATACCTGACAGCCTGTATGATCTTTTCTCCGAAACGCACCCTCGTGATCGTCGCATGCAGTACACTGGTGGGATGCTCCACTCCGGGGCTGCCTGCGACGATGCTGGATACACCCGATCAGCCTCTGCGTCTGTACACGACACAGACCACCCTTCCCCTTGTCACTGATCTGACCGATGCCTACAGCCATCGCATGACCAATATAGAACTCCGCAGCGGCAGCCTGCGCACTGCGCTGAATGCCCTGCACAGCGGCGACGTGCCGTATATCATCAGCAGTCATCTTCCCCCACCCGAAAACGGACGGCCATCACTGTGGGCCGCCCCGATCGCACAGGACGGTCTGACACTGATTGTCAACAGTGCCAACCGTATTCAGAATGTTTCACTTGATGAGGTGCGCGACCTGTATCAGGGCCGCGTGAAAAACTGGCAGACCCTTGGCGGAAGCAATCTGGATGTCGTGTTGTTCAGCTCTGAAGAAGGTGCAGACACACGCGCAGAATTCGAAGATCTGGTCATGGGGGCTTCCCGCCCCATCACACTATCGGCGCGGCTGGCGACTTCACCTGATTCCGCGCTGAGATACGTCAGTGCGACTGAAGGCGGTATCGCCTATATCCCACTCTCGGCGCTCTCCACCGGCTATGATGCCAGTAAGATCCGCGTTCTACAGGTCGATAACATCCCGGCGACGTCTTTCAACATCGCGCAGAACCGTTATCCCCTGCGCTCGACGATCTTCATCATCGGGCTTCAGGAGCCACAGGGCAGTCTGAGGGCCTTTTTTGGCTGGATACAAAGCCCCGACGGACAGCTTATCGTCCGCCAGCACTACACGCCGCTGGGTTACTGAGAACGCAGACACTGCAATTGATGAACCTGAAGGATCACTTCTACGGCGTATTCAGCAGGTTCGCACCGCGCTGGATGACGGGGAAAATCTGGTTCATGCGCTCCATCTCGGTGACCATGACCGCAAACAGCATCCCCAGAATCATCAGCCAGAACAGGAAGAACAGCACGCGGTGAATCAACTGAAGCCGGGCGCGGCGTTTCTCCATCCGCATCTCTGGTTCGCGCAGGCGATAAAGCGCACCGGCGGCTGGCATGTTCTGCGGATTAACCCGCAGCACGTTATCCAGACAGACAGAACTCTGATCGAGTGAATCCACCGCCACACTCATCCACAGCCATGCATCTTCAAAATCCGCATCCTGCTGGATCAGGTCGCGCAGGACCAGCCGCGCTTCTTCACGTTGGTTGGCTTTTACCAGATCAATTGCATCCAGCAGCCGGTCGATCTGTTCGGCAGTTGCCATAGGTGTTCAGGCCATCCAGTATCATCGCGATCTATCATGTATTCTATGTGATTCCGGCCTGATCCTGATCGCGGATTTTCGTTGAGGATTGTATGGGATCGTGCTGATCCTGCTGCTCGTACCGATCGCATTGATCGTCAGTCAGTCTTTCGGCACATTCGCAAAAAGGTCGGTTTCGTCGATGCGATCCTGCGTCGGTTTGGGATAAACCCGTGTAAAGCTCTGCGAACCTGCCAGCCAGCGCCGCAGCGATCTCGGGATCGTCCGCAGGCCGCTGCCGCCGCCCTGACTCACATGACATGCGCTGGCACGATCCCAGATGTCGTAATACTGACTGATATTGACACGCGCATGATTGGCTTCGATATTCTCCAGAATGCGGATCATATCAATATCCTGATTGACACCCAGCCGCCGTGGGTCCTTGCGCTGCATCCGCATCCGGGCGATTGCCAGTTGCAGCGGCAGCTTCGGAATACTGTTGTAATACAGCTTCTTCGGCTGGTACGGCTGCTGATGTGTGACGTAATTCTCATCGCCTGCCAGCGTAAAGGCTTCAGTGGTGGCGCGCTGGATGGCGATATGATCGGGATGGCCGTAGCCGCCGTATTTATTGAAGGTGATCACCACCTGTGGCCGGATCTCACGGATCACTTCGACCACGCGCTGCGTGACCTCTTCGGGGCAGTGATTCCACGCATACCACAGGCTGCGCTCATCATCATTCGCCGCAGAGCCGAGCATCCCGCTGTCCTTATAGCCAAAGGTGAACACCTGACGGAAGCCCAGCACATCAGACGCCGCCGCCAGTTCCGCCAGCCGCAGATCACGGATATTCTCGTAACCCTGTAAATGCTCCTCACTCACCGTGCCGACATCACCATCCGTCGCGCAGATCAGATAGACCTCGACTCCGGCGGCCACATACTTCCCGATTAACCCACCAAGGCCGAAACTCTCATCATCCGGGTGTGCAAAGGCAATCAGCAGGCGGTATGTGGGTGTCGCTGGTGTGTCAGATGCTGCTGGTTGAATTTTCTGTGTGGAAGCCATTCTCGTCCTCTGTATGTCTTTTATATGGATTTAAAATCAACACTTTAAAGAGGCTCAAATAACGACGTTCGAACTGGTCTTTTAGACGCAATCAGCCTTAAAATGCTTTCGATATGTGTATCGACCGATCTGATAAGCCTCTACCCATCAAGACGCCTGACACTTCGGACTGACAGGATGACAGGATAAAAGCAGTCACAATGACCACACATGAACCACGCCGCGCTGAAGAACATCCATTTGACGGCCTGATCTTCGATCTGGATGGGGTGCTGGCCGACACCAATCATCTGCATTATCAATCATGGTCGCAGCTCGCGCAGGAAGAACAGTTCCCAATGACACAGGCCGATTATGATACGATTCGCGGCCTGGCCCGTGAGGATGGGCTGAAGCGGCTGCTGCGTGGCCGTGATCTGGATCAGGCCGCCGCCACGGACTGGCTGACGCGCAAGAACAATTATTTTCGAACACTCATGCAGTCACTTTCTCCGGATGATATTCTGCCCGGTGTCATGGACTGGATTCAGGCGGCGCGTGATATGGGAATGGCCGTCGGTCTGGGATCTGCCAGCCGCAATGCCCGCGATGTGCTGATCTATCTGGGGCTGGATCAGGCATTTGATGGCATTGGCGATGGCGTCACCGTCACCAATATCAAACCCGCGCCTGATATTTTCCTTTGGGTGGCCGGTCGCATGAATGTCACCCCGGCCCGCACCCTGATTATCGAAGATAGTGAGGCCGGAGTGCGCGCTGCCCATGCGGGCGGATTCCGGGTGGTTGGCGTGGGAATCAAAGCGCTGGTGCGTGATGCCGATCTCTATCTCCCCTCACTGGCGGATCTTTCGCTCATGGAAGCCTGTGAGCGTCTCGCTAACGTGCCTCGTTAACGGTGCAGTCCTCATGCACCGCGTCCATCCATCCAGAGGCGATCAGATTGGTTACGCCTCTGCGGATGTCCCCGGCAGATGTCCGGCCAGGTGAAGGCCTACGATGTCGAGCAGTTCCTGACGCGAGATCGGCTTGGGCAGATAATCACTGCATCCGGCGGCCATCATCTTCTCGCGGTCCCCGACCATCGCATTGGCCGTCAGCGCGATCACCGGCAGATGCTCATGTTTCGAATTATCACGAATGCGCGCCAGCACTTCCAGCCCATCAATATCGGGCAGGTTGATATCGAGCAGAATCAGGTCCAGCGGTTGGCTCTCGATAACTTCCAGCGCCGTCAGCCCGTCCTCTGCTTCCAGCATTTCATAACCAGCATGGTTCAGAATTTTGCGGACCAGCCGCATGTTCTGATAATTGTCCTCTACGTATAAGATTCGCGCAGTACGGCCATTACCAGCGAAAGCTGAACCGACCGGCGTGTCAGAATTTCCCACATCCCTGCTCCTGTCATGCATTTACCGTATTTATTATAGGTTGACCGGATGAGATATGGCGTAAAGATCTTATAACTTCGACAATGAATTAAGACCCGGATGATCCGCCGGGATTCCGCCCCAACTGACGAGCGGCCTGCTGCTGAAGCTGCTGCACCTGCTGCTGGAACTCACCTTCGCCGACTGGCTCCTGCGAGGTGGTGACGCTCATCCATTCCGGCTTATCGTTCCGCAGATGTCCGTAAATCGGGGCTTCATTGCGCAGGATATCGACAAAGGCGGCGATATCGCTGATCGGCATGAACAGATAGCCCTTCTTATTCTCGACTTCAAAGATCGGCTGTTCAGGGTAGGGGCTGTCCGGCGCGACGAAGATCACATCCATCGAGTAATTATCGCCGGTTTTGGCCTCTGATCCGCTGCACCGGACCATCCCACGGATTTTGACCGGCACGCCCTGAAAATCGCGCACTTCCATCTGCCGCCAGATCACCATATATTGCTTGATCTCAAACATCACTGCGTCCATTGCATCCCCCTCAATACTCGTGGCTGATACCTGTCACTCAAGCGCAACTATACAACGCCGCATCCGGTGCGACAACCGGAGTTCACAATCAAACCCTTCGATTGGCAGGGATCGGCACTGTATAGTTATCAATATGCATTCCAAAGGATAACCCTGCATGAAAAGATCTTTAATCGCTGGTGCAATTGGCGCAATTATGCTGCTGGCTGTCGCTGGTGGGCTGGCATTCATGGCGCTGCGCGAAGCCCCCACGCGCACGGTGACGGTCTTCGCCGCTGCATCGCTGACCAATGCCTTTGAGGAAATCGCTGAAGGATTCGAAGCAGCCAATGAAGGCGTCAATGTCGTCTTCAGCTTTGCCGGATCATCTGATCTGGCAGCACAGCTCATCAGTGGTGCGCCAGCGGATGTGTTCGCCAGCGCCAATAACACCCAGATGACGGTCGCAGTCGAAGGCGGTCACATCACCGACAGTCCGCAGACCTTTGCCCGGAATCAACTGGTGCTGATCGTCCCGGCAGACAATCCGGCGGGGATCACTTCCCTTCAGGATCTGGCGAAAGAAGATGTAAAGCTCATCGTGGCGGCTCCGTCGGTGCCGGTGCGTGAGTATACTGATCTGATGCTGGAACAAATAGCAGCCGATCCCGCTTATGGCCCACAGTATCGTGATGCATTCATGGCGAATGTGGTCTCCGAAGAGCAGAACGTGCGTCAGGTTTCGGCTAAAATCGCCCTGGGGGAAGCCGATGCGGGGATCGTCTATCGCTCGGATGTCACGCCCGACCTCAACGATCAGGTCATCGCGTTTCCCATCCCCGATGAACTGAACACCATCGCCAGTTATCCGATTGCGGTTGTCACGGACAGCGCCGCCCCCGAACTGGCGCGGGCATTCGTCGATTATGTGCTGTCTGATGAAGGACAGGGTATTCTCCAGCGCTGGAACTTTGTCCCCGCGAAGACGCCGTGAATTCACCGTAATGACGCCCTCTGTCAATCCTTGCGCATGGCAATCACTCGAACCCCGAACAGGCGAAACGGCAGTGACGCCGCCAGCTTGAGTTTCAAAGTGCGCGGCGCTTCGCTGAATGGGATGGTCTGATAACCGAAGCGTGTATAGTACGGCTCCATTTTGCGTTCACACACCAGATACAGCGGACGGCCTGCTCTGGCTTCCAGCGCACCGATCAACTGCGCGGCGATGCCCTGATGCCGGTAATCGCGATCCACGATCAGGCTGCCCAGCTCCTGACAATCGGGATACGGCTTGATCTGACCGACACCGATGATACGGTCATCCTGTTCGGCAATCAGAAAATTGCGCCAGTCCAGCGAAGTCGGATCGAGTGCTTCAGCACGGATCATCTGGCGGATGGTGCGTGCATCGGCCTGGGCAGCAGGGCGGATGGTGATCTCGGCGGCTGGCGTCGTCATGATGGCCTCTCATCGGGTAGAAGGTAATCGGGCAGGGCCACAACGTTAGACGGTTTGCGTCCGGCGCTGTCGTCGCTACAATACCCACGTATGATAGATAAAGAGCATCATGATAAAGACCAATCATTTGATTCGTAACCGCCTTTCTGCTGTCCCGCTGATCACCGGCCTGCTGTTGATGGTTCTCGCTGCCTGTCAGCCGCAGGTCGAAGCGCCCCGGCTGGTGATCACGCCGTTTCCGTCGGTCACACCCGGCGACTTCTTCGAAGATGAACTGCCGCTCGGCGGAGAAGTCGCCGCACCCGCGACGATTGTCGCCATCAGCCGTGCCGCCACACCCACACCGGACTTTGCCGGATGCCTGCCACTGACCTCACCGGATATCCCACTGGAGACGACTGCACCCGCCAATCCGGTGATCGCGGCGGAAGAGATTGTGCGCTATCTGGCCGCCGGTGGCGATCTGGGCCGACTGCGCGAAACCCTTCAGGACGAGTGGGACATCCTGAACGGTGACGGCTATCTGCGCGATGACATTGACTTCACCGGCGAAGGGCTGAACGAGATCATCATCGGCTACACCCTTGCAGACTCGAATGGCACGCTGGTGATCTTCGGCTGTTCCGAAGGCGCATATCAGATCCTGTATCAGTCCGATGCGGACACCACAGCGCCACCCCAGATCGTCGCTTTCGGCGATCTCAATAACAGCGGGACGAATGACCTGCTGTTCGCTGTCCAGACCTGTGAGCGTGATGCACAGGGGCAGATTCGCGGCACGGTGCCGGATCACTGCGGTTATGTCAACCGCCTGCTGACATGGCAGGAATCGCGCCAGCGGTTCACCAATCTGCTGCCAGAAGATGTCTGGAATATGGCCCCGGCGACGGTCAGCGACTTCGATAACGATCAGGTCAGCGAAGTCGTGCTTCAGCTTGAGTCCAATGGCAACACGGCGACCGGCCCACTGCGGACCGGCGTCAATGTCTATGACTGGGACGGACAGAGCTATCTGCTCTCGATTGTCCAGTTGAATCCGCCGCGCTATCGCATTCAGATCGTGCAGGAAGCCGACCGCCAGTTCAACCAGCGCAGTTGGACAACGGCCATCCCGCTCTATCAGCAGGCGCTGGCTGATGATCCCGGCCTGCGTTACTGGTTCGATGATGAAGTCGAAGTCCTTCGCAGCTATGCGCTGTATAAGCTGCTGGTGGCGCAGATCGCGGCGTCGGATCTGGGCCTGCCAGCGACGCAGGAACAGCTCGCCACGCTCTATCCTGATCCAGCTAATGCGCCGGTTTATGCACGGATGGCGACGGCTTTCGTCAACACCTTCTCGCTTCAGGGGGATGTCGGCGCGGCCTGCGATCAGGTCAATGGCATTGTCGGTGTCGAGCCGCAGGCGCTGTCACTGATGAACCGCTATGGCACGCGCAATCCGACGATCACCGCCTCTGAGCTGTGTCCGTTTTAAAAATACAGATGGCGTGATCGTCGGCCTGTCTGTAAAGGTACTATTCAGAGTGGGCATCACGCGTCATAATGAACGCGGTTTGTGCGCGTGATCAACCCATTCACGCGCTTATTTTAGATAAAGGAATAACGCATGTCTGAACTGCTGGCTTACTTCGAAACTCAAAAACAGGCGATGACCGACCTGCTGATCGAGCTGATCAGCTACGAAACACCGACTAAAAACAAGGCGGCGGTCGATGTGCTTGGCAATGTGATGATGCAGAAATTTGAGGAACGCGGCGCATCATCCATCACCCGCATCCCACAGACCGATGTCGGTGATTTTCTGCTGGCGAAGTGGAACGAAGACGCCCCCGGTAAGCCGATTATGTTCCTGATCCATATCGACACCGTCTGGGATCTCGGCACGCTGGCGGAACGCCCCACTCGTATCGAAGCGGACGGCAAGCTCTACGGCCCCGGCGCGGTCGATATGAAGGGCGGTATCACGCTCGTGCTGGAGTCGATTCGCGGCCTGAACGAACTCGGTCAGATGCCGAACCGCCCGATCTGGGTGCTGATGACCAGCGATGAAGAGATCGGCAGCGTCAACTCGATCCCCGTGCTGCGCGATGTGGCGAAGAATGTCGGCCTTGTGCTGGTGATGGAACCGGCCACCAAGGAAGGCGCACTCAAGACCTGGCGCAAGGGGCTGGCAACCTACCGCCTGCATGTGGAAGGCCGCGCATCACATGCCGGGAATGCACCGGAGCAGGGCATCAATGCGATTGTCGAACTCTCACAGCAGATCCTGAAGGTCAATCAGTTGAACGATCTCAAGAACGGCACGTCGGTCTCGGTGACGATGCTTGAAGGCGGCACGGCGGGTAATGTGATCCCAGCATCCGCCAGCGCTTACATCGACACCCGCGTGCTGACCATGCGCGCCCATGAGTCGCTGCGTGAAGGCATCTTCGATGTGAATCCGTTCATCCCCGGCGCAAAGGTGTGGATTGAGGAAATCCATTCCCGCGAGCCGATGGAGCACAACGATCAGATGAAGGCGACCTTCGCCCAGTGCAAGGCGATTGGCGAGAAGTACGGCGTCACCGTGCGGGAAGATGGCAGCGGCGGCGGCAGTGACGGCAACATCACGGCGGCGATGGGCGTCCCCACACTGGACGGCTTAGGGCCGCAGGGCGATGGCCTGCATGCCATTCACGAACAGGTTGTGCTGAACAGCCTGCCCACCCGCGCCACCCTGCTGGCTGGGATGCTGAAGGACTGGCAGTTCAGCTAAACGCAGACGGCTGACTGCATTCGTCAGACACAACAGGGCGGATCGTCTCGGTTGCGCCCTGGATGTCTGCGGATTGCAGCGGTGGCGGCGGCGGCGCGGAAAAAAAGTGCCGCTGCAATGATTTTCCCCTCAAATTGGGTGGTAAAAGCAGAATTGCAGCGTAAATGCGC
>CAYNDH010000017.1:39367-41128 GCA_964395665.1 uncultured Anaerolineaceae bacterium | reverse complement strand
ATGAACGGAGTGAAATGGGGAGGGTGGCACACGCAGTGTGACGGGTGGGGTTAAATCCTTATCAATCTTTAACCACCATCTGGCGTGCTGGAAATGTCACCCGCATCCGTCAGTGTGACCAGTGGAAAGCCGCCCGGCGTCAGATCAATATTCAGACCGTCGGCAGCCAGATAGCTCAATGGCACGGTGTACAGGTCAAGCACCTGTGCTTCGCCGTAGCGCTGCACCCATTCGTCACGCTCCACGGGCTGCGTCCAGCTTACCAGTGCCGCCTGAATCCGCTGGCTGGCGAATGCGTCCTGAATCTCATGCGCCGTCAGCAGCATGTCCCGGATCTCCAGATTGGCCGCTTCCATCTGTGCGATGACCTGCGCCGCGCCGGGGACATATCCGACGCCCATGGTCAGCGCGATACCATCAGGATAACCGGTATTCGCCAATCGGGTGCGTAAGTCGTCCGGTGCATCAGCGTCCACGGGCAGCGCTGCCGCACCAGTGATGTCCAGGCCTGCAATCACCTGATTCGGGTTGATGCTGCGGCGGATGACTTCGGTCACGGCGTCGTTTTCAAACAGCGGGCTTTCCGGCGCGATGACCAGCGCGATTGTGGGCAGATACTCCGAGCGTGTCCACCCATCGGCCAGCCCATACTGCACGGCGATGTCATATTCCGGCATTTCAGCGGACATTTCCGTAAGCTGGGTGACATTTCCCGCGCTCTGGATCAGTTCAAGATCCGGCACGGCGTTCAGCGTATTCGGCAGCAGCACGTATTGGATCGGCTCGATCCGCCCGGTGTGCGCGTCTGCCGGGGCTGTCGGTGTGTCGATCATCGGCACATCGACCGGCATCGGTGTCGGCTCCGGCTCACAGGCGGAGAGCAGTCCGGCGGCCAGCCCGACGATCAGCATCAGGCCGAACAGCCTGATCAACCTGACCAACCGGATCAACCGGATCAACCGCCCCTGTGACACGCTTCGCAGCAGGTTCGCATCCATACGGGAGTCCTTTTATGCAGAGTGCCTGACCGTTTGCCGTCTGCCGGTACGCGATCAGACGGCCTGTGTCATCCCGGCAGCCACGGCCCGATGACCAGCCGCTGCGCCATGCTGGCCGAGACTGACGCGTTGAAAAATGCCAGAATACCAAAGGCAATCGCCGCCGAGCGGTCATCTCTGCCGCGCAGCAGGGTGAAAAGCCCCGGCATAATGCCGACCAGCCACAGCATATACAGGATATACAGCGTCAGTCGCGGCGGACGCAGGCCGGTGACCAGCATGATAATGCCGACCAGCAGCACCATCCCGGCCAGAATAGCATACGTGGCGACTGATCCCCAGAAACTGCCGGAGATCGATTCGCCCCGCGCCGCCATGACCACCGCCCAGACTCCCAGCGCCATCGAGAACAGCGTATGCGCGTTGAATAAAATTGTGTGGACGGTATTTAAATCCATCATGTCCCCTTAATTGAGCAGAAGATAACCAGTGCGCGGCAGTCCTGCGATGCGCCCCCCGTTCATTATAGGTTTCGCAGGCGTTTTCGCTAAGGTGGATCTGCGCTTACAGGTTGAACATGAAAAGTCAGCGCGTCATGTTAACCCGCTGACATACGCCGCTGCCTGGTCCTGTCTGCAAATAAAATCAGGGGCGGCTCGTCGGTCTGAGCGCCCCTGATACGGTGTTTCTAGGTAAAATGGTGGATGTGACGGCAGCGCGTGTTAATCGCCTGCGCCTGAAGCAGCCATCCCGGCGGGAAGTG
>CAYNDH010000017.1:8708-39267 GCA_964395665.1 uncultured Anaerolineaceae bacterium | reverse complement strand
GACGGCAGCGCGTGTTAATCGCCTGCGCCTGAAGCAGCCATCCCGGCGGGAAGTGTGCCGCGTCCGAGATCTTCCGGCAGCGGCTTGACATCCGGCCACACGCTCGCGCCGTGTTCGTAAGCATCGATGCCCATGACTTCCGCCTGTGCCGGGATACGCAGCACGCCCAGCGACTTCAGTACGAACATCAGCACAGAAGAGGTGGCGCCCATCCACAGGACGACGGCGGCCACACCCATGAACTGAAGGCCAAGCTGTGCGAACCCGCCGCCAAACAGCAGACCGTTCGCGCCCAGTTCCGGCTGGCCGAAGATCCCGACCATCAGCGTGCCGAAGATGCCGCAGGTCCCATGGACCGCGAATGCGCCCGCCGGATCATCGATTTTCAGCTTCTCGAACACCTCATTGCTGACGAGCACAAGGATACCCGCCATCGCGCCGATGATCAGCGAAGACGCCGGTGACACGAACGCGCATCCTGCTGTGATCCCGACCAGCCCGCCCAGCGAACCGTTCAGGGCGGCAGGCAGATTCCATCTGCCTGTACGCAGATAGGTGAACAGCATGGCGGCGAAAGCGCCCATACAGGCCGAGAGCGTCGTGGTGACCGCGACCAGCCCAACGAAGCCGTTATCGCTCATGGTCAGGGCAGAGCCGGGGTTGAAGCCATACCAGCCGAGCCACAGGATCATCGTCCCCAGTGCGGCAAAGGCCAGATTGTGCGGCTGCGGCGGATTGCCCCACACGCGGCCAGTGCGCGGCCCCAGCGCGATTGCCCCGACCAGTGCCAGCATCCCGCCTGCCAGGTGGACTGCCGTGCTGCCCGCGAAATCAAGGAAGCCCGCCTGCGCCAGCCAGCCGCCGCCCCATATCCAGTGGATGACGATCGGATAGCTGAAACCGGCGATGAAAAGCGAATAGAGGATCTTGCCAATAAAGTTCGTGCGCTCGGCCATCGCACCGGTCGCAATCGTCCCGGCGGTCGCTGCAAATGCGAACTGGAAGAAGAACAGCACGAAAATCGAGATGCCTTCCCCGCCATAGACGGCGGCTCCATCGGTAAAACGCAGCGCGTCACTCAAAAAGAAGTTGGTGGTGCCGAATAGTCCCGTGCCATTATCAGCACCAAAGGCCAGCGCAAACCCGGTCACAAAGAATGCCAGCCCGCCGAAGGCCGCATCCATGAAATTCTCCATCAGGGAATTGACGACACCGGTCTGACGGATCATCCCGGCTTCAAGGAAGGCAAACCCGGCCTGCATGAAGAACACCAGACAGGCCGCGATAAAGACGAAGGTAGAGTCGATGGCGACCTGAATCTGCGCGAGATCAGCAGCGGTGATGCTGGCTGCCGCTTCCTGTCCGAAGCTGATGCTGGTGCCGAATACCGCTAGCAGGGTGGTCGCCGTGCCGATTGCCATCAGGCGACGCCAGAATCGATTTAGAATGATGCCTTTTGCGAATGTCTTCATGTTGCTCTCGTCTCCAGCCGGTGATCAGGACAAGTCAGCAGCGAACTGCTACCTGTAGCAGCTTATTGCTACGCGTAGCAGCGAACTGCTATAGAGCAGCAGTGTAACGACGGCTGATCGCTGTCAAAACCGGCACATCTGATAAATCTCGCCGCAGCATTCTGGCAGAATTTGCTAATCGATGGACGAAAACCGGTTCACGGCGCTGTTTCGTGCCAGATCATGCAGTGTTTTTATCAGTTTGTCCCCTCAATCTGCCCTCACCCTGTACAGATCACACAGAACATCCTCCAGATCTGATGATTTATCCGCTGATCAGGCGCGGTTTTGGAAAGAGTCACCAAAAGGCGGCGGCAGGTGTCGCATAGGATCGACAGCCGGTTTCGGTAGGATTCAACAGAGTCCGGTTTGACGTGCTGCGCAGAACTTGCCACAATTCACCGCAAACAAGGAGAAAATTTGATGTCAGAGTCTGTTATTTCGAAACCTGTTCTTGATATACGCCGTCATGATGCCGTGACGGTGATCGCGTTCAATTCGCCCGAAGTGCGGAATGCGGTCGATTACGACACGATGAACACGCTGCGCGAAGCGGTCGAAGCCTGCGCCACCGATGGCACGCGCTGTATCGTCATCACGGGCAGCGCTGGGCCGGATGGCACTAATCCGTCGTTCTGCTCTGGCCTGAATCTGAAAACGGCGGCGGCCAGCGGCATGAACGCCGATGCGACATTTCGCGGCCTGCGTGAAAGCTTTCAGCCTGCCGTGACTGCCATTCGCAGCGCACCGATGCCGGTTATCGCGGCGGTGGATGGCTATGCAGGCGGCTTCGGCTGCGATATTGCGCTGAACTGCGATCTGCGGCTGATCACGGAGCGGGCGCGCTTCGGCGAACTGTTTATCCGCATCGGCCTGATGCCGGACGGCGGCGGGACCTATCTGCTGCCGCGCCTGATCGGTCTGGGCCGCGCACTGGAGCTGATGTTCACCGGGCGCGATGTCGCCGCCGACGAAGCCATCCTGATCGGACTCGCCAATCGCATCATCCCACATGAAACATTCATGGATGAAGTGCTGGCATTTGCCGCCATCCTTGCCAGCCAGTCACCGCTGGCGCTTCAGAAGGGCAAGGCCGCGATGTGGGCATCACTGGACAGCACTTATGATGAGGCGCTGCTGCGTGAGGCCGAAGGGCAGCGCGATCTGCTCGGCTCGGAAGATGGCCTTGAAGGGTTCACGGCATTTCTGCAGAAGCGCCCGCCAGTGTGGAAGGGCCGCTGATCGTCGATCGTTAAATGCTGATCGTCGATCGGCACTGTTCTGGCACGGGCGGCATCCCCGCCGCTCGTGTCGGTGACAGGGTCGGATCGCCTGTCATGAATCTTTCAGAGGTCCCTCCGTATACCCAAAAGCCCTTTATTCACTGAAGATACAATCTATTAGCTGCTCGCGTGGATAGGCGATGTTTCGACGGTCTGCGACCTGCTGCACATATTGATTCCGCCGCGCCGCACTCGCGGTTTCGGCAGATTTCAGCTATAATAAGTTATCATTACAGTAAGTGCGGTGCTGCTACCGGCAGTTATCGCACCACCTCTCACTGTAAAGCTCGACCCCATAGCCGGAAAGATGGTATTACAGATGAACCTTGAACCCGTAGATCCTAAGCATCGTAATGAGATGGAGCAGCTTGTCTCTAAACTGCTTGCGACCATGCGTAAGGCGAAAGTGACTGATGACCCGATCTATGGATCACTGCAAAAACTGGAACAGGAACTCGGTGACGCACGTCGTCTGCGCTTCGATGCCGACAAGTCAGAATACTTCGGATACTAGTGTTTTTCGGACAGTTCGCTTAGTCGTGTGTCAGTCAGTTTATAACAGTAGAATATTGGCCTTTACAACCATCAGGTAGTCTGTTATACTCTTCGTGCGATGTGGGCACAGCAGGCAGGTAGCCTCACCCGCATTGATGCAGTGGTTGAGCATCGTAGAACCCCACAGAGAATCTTCGAAGCGACGGTGTAACTGATAACCTCCGGTTACGTACACCAACCTCCGTTAAATCCTCTGGAAATACCGCAGAGCGTCCTGATCAAGGATCTGTGTAGGTAGCAGGTTGACGCAGGCCCCCAATGATTCAGGAGTGAATACAATGGCTAATCGTACTCAGGGAACCGTCAAGTGGTTTAACGCCGAAAAGGGATTTGGTTTCATTTCCCGTGAAGGTGGTGATGACCTCTTCGTCCACTACTCGGAAATTCAGAGTTCGGGCTTCCGCTCGCTCGATGAAGGCGCGACCGTGGAATTCGAAGTGACCCAGGGCAAGAAGGGCCTTCAGGCCAGCGCCGTGACGGTCGTCCAGAAGTAAGCATCGAGTACATTAAACTCGAAAATTGAAAGAGATCGACTCTGGTTTTTACCGGGGTCGATCTCTTTTTTTGTTTACTTACCCTCCTTGACAGGTGGCGGTGTTAGCCGGTCTGATCCTGTCCCAGTTCCTGTTTGCGGATATGCGCCAGCAGCGCTTTGCCCCCGATCCGCACCAGCTCGTACACCTCATCAAACCCGCCTGTGTAGTACGGGTCCGGCACTTCCTGCACGTTGGTCAGGCCCGCTTTGTTGGCATATTCCATGAACATCGTCAGGCGCGGATCATGACGCCCGAAGATCTGCTGTGAATCGCGCAGATTTTCCTTGTCCATGACGACGATGTAATCGAAATCATCCAGATCGCGCTGCGTCAGTGGCCGCGAACGGCCATCATAGGCGATTTTCTTGCGCTTCAGCAGATCCAGCGTGCCCTGGTGCGCCCGCTGGCCCTTGTGCCAGTCGATCGTGCCTGCCGAGTCGATCGCAAAGTGCTGGCTTAGCCCGGCTTCTTTCACCAGTTCGATAAACACGGCCTCTGCCATCGGTGATCGGCAGATATTCCCCATACAGACAAACAATACCCGGATCATCAGCCGCCCCAGACACGACCATCAGCGTTACGGTCTTCGTCGTCCTCGTTAACTTCATCGGAGTCGTCAGAGTCCTCATCGAGATCTTCTTCGAAGTCGTCATACGCTGCATCCGATGGCCCGATGACCGGGCTGCCGTTTGCATCATCTGCGCCGGTGGTGTCCTGACCGGGCAGGAAATCGGGTTCATCGACCAGCGTGTTCGGATCACGCTTGTGCGGAGCGTCCGGGCTGACCATCGAGATCTTGCCGTCGATGAAAGCCCCTTCTTCAGTCGTCAGCGCGGTGGCGTTGATGTCCCCCCATACGCGGCCTGTCCTTAGAAGCTGTACCTTCTTGCCGTGGACATTCCCACGGACGGCCCCTGCAATCGAGATATTCTTGGCGTGCAGATCGGCGTTGATCTTGGCGGTTTCGCCCACCAGCACATTACCGTTGATATTGATCGAGCCGGTGAAGGTCCCGTCAATCCGCACGTTGCTGCTGCTGGTGAAGCTGCCTTCAAAGCTGGCCCCGGCCCCGATTACCGTTTCAAATCCGATGGGCTGCTGGAGTGTCATGGGGGGTGGGGGTGCAGCCGGTTCGGAAGCTGGAGTGACAGGCTCTTCAATCTGACGGCGGCTGCCAAAAAACGACATGGTTCGCTCCTTTATACTCAGGTGAGGAATGCTTCTATTATACCCCGGGATGCCTGATTTTCCCTGCATCCGCTGCCCACGCCGCTGGACACGTCAGATCAGCCGGACGTATTCCGGATGCCAGCGTTCATCATGCGGCCCACCACCAGATGGTGAAAAGGGCGGATCACGTTGAAGTAGACCGGCCCGGTCCAGCGGTGATAATGCACAAGGGTGATGACATCGAAATGGTTTGAACCATCCTTGCCGGGAATCACAACAACACCCAGAAAGGCCGTAAGGTGCTGATCATCAGCCTTCATCAGCCAGTAATGATCTTCCTGCGCCGCGACTACAGAGAAAAATCCTACAGGTTCTCCGGCCTGCATGGGCACACGATCCGCCGAGAGCGCTGGTGATGCGGGGACGCCTCTCTGCTTCATCCCCAGCAGGCGCACAAACATCCAGCGCACCCCATACAGGGCGGTTACCCACGCCGGTTGATAGCTGATCAACCCGGCGATAAACTGGCGCAGGCTGACGCGGCCTTCGATCTGTTTAATCTCGACAACATCACTTTTGGCGAAATAAGGAGACAGTAGCGGATACCGAACCGTAAGATCGGATGCTGCGCTCATGGGGGTTAGCTCCAGTGGATTAGAATGGTCAGTATTCATTATATTCAGAAAGTGATGAATTTCACAAGAGATCTGCGTCGGGCCGCATACTTGATCTGTCCGGCGTGGGGGCTGCATCGGCGGGATGGCCACGTATGGTAAAATGATGCTTCCCTGAAATTAAAACCGCAATCTGATGCAATTACCCGACCTCAAACAGAAAGCCCACGAACTCGGATTCACCTTTGCTGGTGTGATCCCCGCCGAGCCGTCACCGTATCTGAGCGCCTATCACGCATGGATCGCAGCCGGGATGCATGGCAGCATGGGCTATCTCGCCCGCCCGGACCGCATCGAGCGCCGCGACGATCTCAACGTCATCCTGCCCGGCGTCCGCTCGCTGATCATGGTCGGACTCGACTACCGCGCCCAGCTTCCACCGGATCTCGACCTGTCCGACCCTTCACGCGGACGCATCGCCTCTTATGCATGGGGACTCGATTATCATGATCTGATGCTGCCGCGCCTTGATGCGCTTGCGGGCTGGCTGGCCGAACACGCCGATCACACCCACCGCAGTTATGTGGATACCGGCGCGATTCTGGAACGCAGTCACGCGCACCGCGCCGGACTGGGCTTCATCGGCAAGAATACGATGCTGATCCATCCACGCCGGGGCAGCTACTTCTTTCTCGGTGAAATCCTGACCACGCTGGAATTCTCGGATGATGACACGCCGCTGACTCCGCCCGGACGCGACAGCCTGTGTGGAAGCTGCACCCGCTGCCTCGTCGCCTGCCCGACCGATGCCTTCCCGCGCCCGTATGTGCTGGATGCGCACCGCTGTATCAGCTATCTGACCATCGAGCATAAAGGCTGGATTGATCCGGCGCTGCGCCCGCTGATGGGAAACTGGGTCTACGGCTGCGATGTCTGCCAGGATGTGTGTCCGTGGCAGCGCTTCACCCTGCCGACCCGTGAGTCTACTTTCATACCGGTCGATACCGATCATATCGCGCCGTCACTGCTCGATCTGCTTCAGATCGATGACGTACGCTTCAAACAGCAGTTCGCGGGTTCGCCGATTATCCGCATCAAACGGGATCGGCTGGTGCGCAATACCTGCATCGCGGCTGGCAACTGGGGGGATGAGGCCGCCGTCCCGCACCTGATCCGCCTGCTGGATGACGCCTCGCCGCTGGTACGCGGTCACGCCGCATGGGGGCTGCATCGTATCATGGGTGAGGCTGCGATGCCGTATCTCTCGAACCTGCGCGAGACGGAGTCCGATGCCGAGGTGCTGGCAGAACTGGATGCGCTGTTCATCGCTAGTGAATAGACCCCCAACATCGCCGTCATCACGCCGTTACCACGGGAACTGAATCAAAAACACCGCCGGGACGATCCCGACGGTGTTTGAAATGACAGGTATTGGATCGAGCGCAGACGATTATTCTTCGTCTTCGTCGTCGCGCTTGCCACGCTCGATGATTTCCGGCTCGGCACCTGAAGCCGCCTCTTCCTCTTCGGCCAGTGCAGCGTCTGCCAGTGCGCCAGAGGTCACAACGACCTTCGCCAGCATCTCATCAGGATCGTTGATGATCGTGATTTCATCGCCAAGGTTCAGGTCTGCCACCGTCACGGTATCGCCGACTTCCTTCAGACCACTGACATCAACGTCGATGGTTTGCAGCAGGTCACCGGGCAGCACTTCGACCGTCAGCGTGCTTGGGCCGCTCAGCAGCACGCCGAGACGCGCCGCCACTGCCGGGCTTTCGCCCACGATCTGTACCGGGATCGATGCGTGAATCTTTACCTTCAGGTCAACTTCATAGAAATCGACATGCTGAATGGTACGGCGCAGCACATGCCGCTGGACTTCACGGGCGATGACAGTGTGCTTCTTGCCATCGACGTTCAGGTCGATCAGATTCGTGCCGCCAGCCTTCATCAGTGCGATTTCCAGCGCACGATACGGGATCTGGATGTTGACGTTCTGGGTCTTTGCACCATAAATCGTCGCCGGGACAAGGCCCTGATCGCGAAGCTGTGAGACCTTTTTCCCGATAATTGTCCGCTGCTGGACATCAAGGTTGTAATCTGCCACGTTGATAACTCCTTCAATCTATCATAACGCCCGATGAACGCACTTGCCTTCGAACGTGCCTGTAGCATCTGGGCGACTGACCGTTCGATCAGGGAAGGACCAACGTCTCAGGACAGGTTTCGAGCGTGCTGGGTTTGTTTTACGCAATGCGCTTCATTGTAATAACGTGCGGCATAAGCGTCAATCCGCAAAGCATTGATGAAGACAAAACTGTGCGGGCTTGTGTCTGTGGTCAGGTTGATTCAGGAAGTGCGATCTGCGGGCGGTCGTGGCGCATAACGCCAGCGCCGCGCCATTCGCTGTTCATAGCCTGAATCCTTCTCGCGCAGGGGGTCAAAGGGTCGCGGCTTGTATACAGCCCAGTCACGGGGTGCTTCAGGGGCCAGATCACTGTTCTGCGTCCGGCGTGCAGAGGGTGGCAGCAGCAGTTTGAGGGCGGTACTGTGGCGTGCCGTGCGCTGGTCGATGTGATCCAGCCGATCAAGGCCAGCGGCGACGGCCAGACACAGGATCATCAGCGTGCCGCCCTGAAGAATATTAGAGAAAATCGTATTTCCCTCGCCGATCGCCAACATCTCCCATGGCTGGCTGATCAGCGTCCAGAAAAAGGCGATCACGGCGATCGCACGCAGGGCAATAGTCCAGAATAGCATCTTCACCTCTCAGGGAACAGCCGGAAGCGGCAGGGCGGGCGGCGGTTCAGGGTAGGCTGGCATGATTTTAGGGAAAGGTTGGATTGTTGGAAATGGCTCAAAGGTCGGAAATGGTTGGATTGTCGGGAGTGGTGGAAATGTTGGGAACGGCTCAAACGTCGGCATTTCAAAGTCTGCCAATGCACTACCGAAGGCATAAGTCACTTCACGCACCAGCAGTTCGCGACCGAAGAAGAACCCGCCAACACCACCCGCCACCAGACCCACAATCAGCATTAGAACCGCAACCTCAAGCGGGATACCCTGTCGCGGAGCGGCATACCGCTGTCTGCGCTGCTGTTCCTGCTGATACTGGAATTCCAACTGCGCCAGTTCGCGCCGCATGGCCTTTGCCTGTTCATTGAACGGCATGGTGTCCAGAATTTCACGCGCTTCGGGGTACTGACCTCTGATAATCTGTATGCGAGCCTGTTCGAGTCGATCAGGCTTAGCGATAAAGCTGCCCGATCCCGGCCTGCGATAAGGATTTGACATGTGCAATCTCGTTGCGTTTAACCTATTTCCTATTCTAACCAGAAGCATACCCGCTGCAGGCGGATGAGCTTAATGGTTAGAGGAAATTTACGTTATCAGTGGGCAGGGCTGATACTGCGTGGGAAACAAAAAACCGCCCTGATGGACGGTTTCATTTGTGCTGTTGAAAGCGGGTAACGGGGCTCGAACCCGTGACACCTTGCTTGGGAAGCAAGTGCTCTACCACTGAGCTACACCCGCAATGTATTGGGGAATTATAGGCTTCCGCAGTATGGATTGTCAAGAGAGTGATCACATCTGACGCATACATTGCCAGTAGTTGAGTACCGGGTGAGAGTATGCCAGATCACGGCGCAGGTTGTCTGGACATTGGGATTTAACAAGAGTATGGTAATACGCGTTCGGATGCCGTAAGCACAGATGAAATGCTGCGGGTCCAGTCACGCTTCCAAAGGAGGATCTGTTTATGAAACTTCGCCTGATACTTCCAATACTTGCACTGCTCGTGCTGGCCTTCGCCCTTCCAGTGATGGCACAGGATGCAGCCCATGAGACACATACCGTCACCTTTGACGGGTTTAGCTTCAGCTATCCACACGAGCTGGGCAGCCTGACGCTGATCAGCGAAGAGGCAGGGGAAGATCCCAGTCTCGAAGTCCCGGGTGGCCCGCTGCCGCCGCAGACGGCTTTCTCGATCTTCGACGAAATCCCCGAAGGCGGTCTGGAATTCGCGCCGCATACGATCCGCGTCTTTAATACCACTGACCTTCAGCAGTATGAGATGAGCAATTTCGAACTGGCTAATCTCCAGACACTGCTGGCAACCGATGTCGATCTGGTCGAATACACCCAGATCAGCGCTGACGGCATGGTGCAGAAACTGCCGTATCTGAACCCGATTGCTGCTGCGCAGACCGTGGTGGGGATGCCGAAGTATATCGAGGGCAGCGGCCTGCGCGGTGTCGCCTATGTCACCGCTTATCGTCAGGATGTCTATCCGTTCCTCGCGGACAGCTTCGTCTACACCTTCAGCGGTGTGAGTGATGACGGTCAGCGTGCGGTCAGCGCATCCTTCACTGTGACCACTGACCTGTTTGAAGCTGAAGTCGCTGATGATTTCGATTACAACGCCTTCAGCGAACAGTACATCGAATATCTGAACGAGTCGCGTGATGCGCTGAATAATGCATCGGCGGACAACTTCAGCCCCAGCCTTGATACACTCGACGAGATCATCGCCAGCTTCAGCTTCACTGGCGCGGCTGACGGCACCGACGATGGCAATACGACCAGCGGCGGCGCACAGACTGTACCCGATGTCGAGCCGACTGCGATTACCGATGAGACTTTCGGCGGGCTGGGTGCTGCCACATGGTCCCTGATCGAATTCGGTGATCCGAATGCCCCACGCGCACGTCTGCCGGAAACCAATGTGACGGTCACCTTCAGCGAACGCGGCGTCGGCGGTAATGCGGGCTGCAATACCTTCAACGGTGAATTCAGCTACGCCAACAGCACGACGATCAGCATCGCCAATATCATCTCAACCCGGATGGCCTGCGATGGTCCCGTTCAGGAACAGGAAAACGCCTTCCTTGCAGCGCTTGAGAATGTCAACGGCTATGCGGTGGACGAACGCGGCAGCCTGACCCTGTTCTACACCGAGGGCGAGAGCGACGTTCAGCAGCAGCTCACTTTCCGTTCGGCTGAAGCACTGGCCGCTACTGAAGAGGCCGCGCCGCCCACACTGGACCCGGCACCTGCCGAGCCGACGACTGACGCGACACCCGAAGCCTAAGGCTGACAGATTTTTCAGGCGGCTCGTCCATTATGGGTGAGCCGCTTTTGATTCTCATGGCTTTGAAACCGGCCTGCGGAGACGGGGCTGCAACTGAAGCGCGTTTTTCATCCAGCCGCTTTCGACCTGGGTTTCTTCCTGTAACTTCTTCAGATAGGCCGACATGATATTCCCGCGTGACAGGTAGCCCGTGACTCGGCGTTCATCATCGCGGCGGACCACGGGCATCCGGCCTACATTGATCGTCAGCATCCGCGTCAGTGCTTCCCGCACCGATTCATCCTCATAGGCGACTGCCAGTTCCTGCGTGCCTGCATCCAGCACCGTTTCCTGATGGCGTCCCGCTTCGATGGCCTTGACGATGTCCCCACGGGTGATAATCCCGCTGAGCTGATCGCCTTCATCGACGATCAGCAGGGCCTGATGTCGTGTCAGGCGTGGATCACGCTGGTTGATCTGCTCAATCAGGGCTTCGACCGTCATGCTGGCCGGGACAGTCACCGGGTCCAGTGTCATCACCGTGCTGACCGGGATCATATCCAGCACATCGGCTTCATATTCATGGCTGATCAACACACCGCTGCGCCGTAACTGCTCGGTCAGGATCGACGTCCGCATCAGCCGCGTGACGACGACATCCGCCACCACGCTTGCCAGCATCACCGGCAGAATCGCTTCGTAGCTCTGCGTCATTTCGAAAGCGAACACAATGGACGCAAATGTAGCCCGTGTTGAACTGCCGAAGACCGCCGCCATGCCTGCCATCGCGAATGCTGCCGGGGCCGCATCCATTCCGGGGAAAAGCTGCTGCATGACCAGTCCGAAGATCGCGCCAATCGCCGCGCCGATCATGAACACTGGCGCGAGCACACCGCCTGACGTGCCTGATCCAAGCGCGACCAGCCATACCGCCCCCTTGGAGACGATCAGCACCAGCAGAAAGCCGATAGCATAATTGTTTTGCAGGATGTTCCCGATAATGTGATAACCGGGGCCGAAGACATCAACGCCGGGATAGGCGAAGTGATGCACCCCATAACCGACGATGCCGACAAACAGACCACCCATCGCCGGCCACAGATAGGTATTGATCTTCAGCCTGTGAAAGAAATCTTCGATCCAGTAAAGGGCATGAGTCAGCAGGCTGGCCGTGCCACCGCACAGCACACCAAGCAGCAGGAAGAAGATGAGATTGATCGGATTACCGAAGTTGGCCGCACCGACCGAGAACACCGGCTCTGATCCCAGCAGCACGATATGAATGGCTGTCGCGATCGTGCTTGCGATCACCAGCGGGATAAACGAGCGCGTGCGGAATTCGAACAGCAGCAGTTCAATCGAGAAGATGACCGCCGCAATCGGGGTGCCGAAGGTAGCCGCCAGCCCCGCCGCCGATCCACACGCCAGCAGTACCTTGCGTTCAGCAGTGGTGGTGTGCAGAATCTGACCAAGAATCGAGCCGAGCGCCGCACCGGTCTGGATCACCGGCCCTTCTGCGCCAAATGGCTGGCCGGACCCAATGGAGATCGCCGCGCTGATCGGCTTCAGGATGGCGACTTTGGGATGAATGCGGCTGCTTTTCAGCAGGACGGCTTCCATCGCTTCCGGGATGCCGTGCCCGCGCACCAGCGGCGTACCGTATCGCGCCATTAGCCCGATAATGAGTCCGCCGAGCGCTGGAACGAAGATCATCAGCGGCCCCAGTGGGCTTTCCAGCGGGCTTTCGATATGGGTTGACACGCGCTGATAAAATGCCAGGTTGGTCACAAGGCCGATCATCTGATGCAGCAGTTCGGCGGCAATCCCCGCCAGTACACCAATGATCACAGCCAACAGACTGATTTTAGTCAGGTTAAATCGCCCTGACTGGACGTTAAGGGTTTTATCTGTCATGAGGAAGTACTCCTGAAATGAGGGGAATCAAAAAAAGACCGGGTTTCAGGAGATCCGGGGGCCGGGGCGTGCGAGACACGTCACCCGGAAGAGGGGCAGGTTATGCCAGTAACAGCGCTTACGTCGTCTCATATCAATGCATTGTATCACAGGCGGTTATGAGGTGGAATGCACCCCTGGGACTGCTGTTGATGGCAGCAAACAGATCGAATTTTCAGATTTTCCCTTTTCATACGAATTCACCTTTTGATATAATACGATAGGCGTATCGGCCTAAATTACCAGAAATCTCCATTTTTGAACCATACCCCTGACCAATTAATGAACAAGGAAAGCCATGTGACTCAGCTCAGGAGTGACATTCGTAACATCGCGATTATCGCGCATGTCGATCACGGAAAGACGACTCTCGTCGACGGCATGTTGAAACAGGCTCACGTCTTTCGTGATAGCTCCAATGTTGGAGAGCGAATTCTCGACTCCAACGCGCTGGAACGTGAGCGTGGCATCACTATTCTCGCCAAAAACACCGCCGTGACATGGAACGGCACCAAGATCAATATTGTCGACACGCCCGGACACGCCGACTTCGGCGGTGAAGTGGAACGTGTGCTGAATATGGTCGATGGTGCGCTGCTGCTGATCGACTCGGTCGAAGGCCCGATGCCGCAGACGCGCTTCGTGCTGCGTAAGGCGCTCGGACTCGGCCTGCGCGTGATAGTCGTCATCAATAAGGTGGACCGTCCCAACGCCCGTTTTGAGGAAGCCCTCAACGAGACCTTCGATCTGTTCATCGAACTCGGTGCGACTGACGAACAGGCCGAATTCCCGGTCGTCTATGCCATTGGTCTGTCAGGCCGCGCTGGTGACAGCCCGGAAACCTTGCAGCCTGATCTCGGCCCGTTGTTCGAGACGATCATCAGCGAAGTGCCGCCGCCCTCAATCGATGAGACCGCGCCCGCCCAGATGCTGGTCACGACGCTGGAATACGACAATTACAAAGGCCAGATCGGTGTTGGCCGCCTTCTCAGCGGAACGCTGAAGAAGGGTATGAATATCGCCCGGATTACGCCGCAGGGTCAGCGCAATACCGGCAAACTCGAGTATCTGTTCACCTACCATAACCTGAATAAGGCCGAAGTTGAAGAAGTCCACGCGGGTGACATCGTCGCCTTCAGTGGCCTGGACAAAATCGGCATCAGTGACACCATCTGCGATCCGTCCCTGACCGAAGCGCTGCCGCCAATTCTGGTTGATGAACCGACCGTCCGCATGACCTTCGGCGTCAATACATCGCCATTTTCCGGACGTGAGGGCAAAAGCGGCTGGGGGACCTCCCGCCGCCTGCGTGAACGTCTCGAGGGCGAGACACGGCAGAATGTCGCGCTGCGCGTTGAAGACGGCGACTCGCCGGACCGCTTTGTCGTCAGCGGACGCGGTGAACTGCATCTCGGCATCCTGATCGAGACCATGCGCCGCGAAGGATACGAGTTCGAAGTCAGCAAACCCGAAGTCATCTACCGTGAAGATCCCGAAACGTTTGAAATGCTGGAGCCGATTGAGGATGTCCATATCGAAGTTGCTGACGAGGCATCCGGTACCGTCTTCGAGCTGATGGGTATCCGCCGTGGCACGATGATCAACATGTTCAGTGAAAACGGTACGACCTTTATCGAATACCGTGTGCCGACTCGCTTCCTGATCGGGTTCCAGTCGCAGTTTATGCGTGCGACCAGCGGGATGGGCCAGCTTCATACGCTGTTTGCCGGTTATGAACCCGTGATCAGTGCCGAGCCGCCGAGCCGTCAGTTTGGCAGTCTCGTCGCAGATCAGCTTGGGACGACGACCGCTTACGGTCTGGTCAATCTTCAGGCGCGTGGCACGTTCTTTCTCGAACCCGGCATCGATGTCTATGAGGGCATGGTCGTTGGAGAACACATCCGGCCAGAGGATCTGTCGATCAATGTGGCCCGCGCCAAACATCTGGATAACTTCCGTGCCAAGCCAAGCGAAACCAGCGCTGGCCTGAAGCCGCCGCGCCGCCTGAGCCTTGATGACTTTATCGAATTCATGGCGGAAGATGAACTGCTCGAAGTCACACCGCAGAATTTGCGCCTGCGTAAGCGTGTCCTCAACAACGAACAGCGCCTGAAGAACGAAAAAGCCAAGCGCAAGATGCTTGAAAACGCCTAGAGGCTGTTATGCACTTTGTAAGACCTCACCAATTTGGAGAGGGGATTGAGGGGTTTTCAAAGGTAGGTATTAGATGAATGCAGGGTCGGGATTCTTCCTGACCATGTGTACCACCGACGGACGCCTACAAGGTGCATAAATGCACACGTCGAAGGTAGGGACAATGCCTGCATTGTCCGGGGGGTTCTGTAAGGTTCAATGAAAATACCTGCCCTTGTAAGATTGAGGGGTGAGGTTCAGACCACGACTTGAACTCAACTTTTGAAAGTGCATAACACTCTCTAGCTTGAAAACGCCTGACAGTCAGACGATATAAGCGCCAGACGGCAGGCGGCATTCAAAAGGCTGTCATCTCACGGGATGACGGCCTTTTTGTTTCTCATTCGATGAACGAGCCTATCAGTATCTGAAGGCAGCAGAAAACCGGTTACCTGTGTACGTGGGCCGGAGAACCCGGCCCTGTAATTTTATGACCTGTTTTGATTGTTTCGCAGGGTTCCCTGAATTTTCAAAACTTTTTTTGAGTCACGCAGAGTCGACATTGCCGGCGGATGCGTGGATGATCCGCTCGATTTCGGCCACTGCCTCTTCAAACGTCTTGTGACCGCTGGCCTTCCCCTGACCCATCAGATTCAGGATGTACTGCATGAAGGTGCTGTTCTGGATCACAGCCAGATGCATGGTGTTCGGGTGGCGCACCAGCTCCGGCAGCCTGCGGACTCCGATCAGGTTGACAGGCAGGCGCGCACCGGTTGTCTGCACGACGAAATAGATCGGGCCGCCTTCCAGTTCTTCCATGACCTGATTAATGACCTCATCGACTTCCTGAATAGAAACCTGTCCGCTGTAAGCCTGCATCAGGATGCGTTTTTCAGGGTCGATCCACTCAATCTGGTACGCCATGTGATTTCCTTTCATCGGTACGCTGTGATGATTACAGAAGACGATATGTACCGTAAATTTGAATTTTGTTCTCCTTCATTCTATATTGGCTTAGGGCAACCTGCATTAAGAAACTTACATTACATTACAGAAAGGACTCAAAATGCATCGTTATGTCCAGTGCAGTACACAGCATTTTATGGAGCGTATTCACCTGTTGAAAAGATCAGGCGGAGTCATCCTTGGCCTGATACTCCTGCTGTGTCTGCCTGTGATGCCCCTCTGGGCGCAGTCATCCACCGAAGCTCCCACTCCAACCATGACGCCGACCTATGAGCTGACCTATACGCCGACCTACACGCCCACTTACACGCCCACTGACACACAGGACTACACGCCGACGTATACGCCGACCTATGAACCCACGGTGGATGGGACTATCGAAGCGACACTTGACGCCACGATAGAAGAGACGCCGATGGAGACGATGTATCCCACACTTGATACGACAATGACCGTCACGGCGGAAGGGACGGCAGACGAAACGGTTGAGGCCACGCCTGAAGTGAACCCCGAAACCACCGCTGAAGTGACCTATACAGCGACTTATGCGCCGACCTATACGCCCACCTACACGGCGACTTATGTCCCGGCCTACACGCCCACCGTGATCGCGACGACTGCGCCGATGGAAGTCGATGTCAACGCGTCGGACGGCCTGCTGCTTCAGGGCAGCTATTACGCCGTCGCCGCCTATGAACTTCCGGCTGAAGGTGCGCCTGCTGTGCTGCTGATGCACATGAACAACAGCAATCGTGATTCATGGAAGCCTGTGATCCAGCCGCTGGTGGATGCCGGTTACAACGTGCTGACCGTCGATCTGCGTGGCTTTGGCCGGACGGGTGGCAGCCGGGACTGGGATCTGGCGCGGGAAGATGTCCTGACGTGGATGAGCTGGCTGCGGATGCAGCCCGATGTCGATCCGGCACTGGTCTCGGTAATGGGGGCCAGCATCGGCAGTAATCTCGCGCTGGTCGGCTGTGGAGATGATCCCGACTGCGTGACGGCCATCGCGCTGTCACCGGGGCTGAATTACTTCGGCGTCGAACCGTCGGATGCACTGGAGACCACCCTGGCGAATCGTCCGGCGCTGATCGTCGTCGCGCAGGATGATAGGGAGAGCGCCAGCGGTATCGGCGATATGCTGGCGGCGGCGGATGGGGAAATCGGCCTGCGCGTGTTCACAGGCCGTTCACACGGGACGAATCTGTTCGTGATCTATGAAGATCGGATCATCCCACTGATCATCCACTGGCTGGATGAACACAACGCAGCGAAGCTGGAAAGCCTCATCGTGAACTAGAGGGCTTTCTGACGACAGAAACGACGCTGCAATACGTGGCGTCGTTTTCTTTTTGCAACCTTCAACTGGCAGTCATTTATTGGCAATCATTTACTGGCAATCATTTACTGGCAATCATTTACTGGCAATCATTTACTGGCAATCATTCAACGGAACAACCGATGCTCATCCTCTTTGATATTGACGGCACGCTGCTCAACGCGAACGGCGCAGGACGCGAATCCACGCGCCATGCCATGCTCGATGTGTTCGGCACGGCGGCAGACATCGACCATCACCATTTCGGCGGCAAAACCGACTGGTTCACGCTGGTGGAGCTATTGTCTTCACACGGCTTCGATGCGGACGCCATCTTTGCGCGGATGCCGGAATACGAAGCCAGCATCGAACGCCATCTGGAGCGCGTCATCACCGAACGCGGCGCGACACCGTATCCCGGCGCGCTGGAAGTCGTGCAGGCACTGCGCGAGCGTCCCGGTGTGCTGCTCGGCATTGTGACCGGCAATGTCTCGCGGACAGCGCCCGTCAAGCTGCGGGCGGCGGGATTTGATCCGGCGTGGTTTCCGGTGGGGGCATATGGCAGTGAGGCCATCGAGCGTGACGATCTGCCGGGGCTGGCGCTCAAACGGGCGATTGAACACGCCAAACGCGACTGGCAGCCCCATGAGGTGATCGTGATCGGTGACACGGTAGCGGATATTCAGTGTGCGCGGGCGGCGGGTGCAAAGGCGATTGCGGTCTGTACGGGCTTCTGCCCACGAGAGGAACTGGAAGCCGCCCGGCCCGACGTGCTGCTGGACGACCTCACAGGTCTGCTGGATGTGCTGGAGCTGCCTGAAGCTGAGTAAGAATCAGCGGGTGGCGGCAAATTGTAACACTTCCTGCTCAGTGTCAAAGCACATGGCAATAGGTTTATAGGAATAACTCTGAACTAAAGACTCCAGTGGATTCAAAGGGATAAAACCACAGTAAGTTGTATCCGTTTTTGCATCAAGCTCTTCGGATGTCAAAATTTCTCCATAGTAATTTACAACCCACGGAGGGATAAGCCAGTGTACGAGTTTGGGGACGACAAAACTGCCAACACTAAAAAGCAATGACACCAAAATCAGAATTAATAGAAATTCCTTGTAATGCCTTAGGTATTTCACCAATATTACCTTTTTACAGGCAGGTTATACAGCAGCCGACTGTGCCGCTTCCTGCACGACCCGCCGTTTGTACTCCGCTGTGAAACGACGACGCTCGGCTTTTGGCTGTACTTCTGGATTGGCTTTCCGATTTCCTGACATCCTGTTTGACCCTGTTCTCCGCCCTTCAATTCTATACTATTCTTTGAAGGTGAAGTTGTTTCGTCCATTATGGCACAGAGGGGTATATGTCAATATTAATAAAGGGACGAAAACTGTAATAATCACCTGTAAAGAGAAGATGTTACAAAGTTGATCTAAAAGTTACGTAATATTAATTAATGTGGCAGGCCATGTGATATGACCTGCTCACATTACACAGATTGGTCAGCGGGTGGCGGCAAACTCTAACACTTCCTGCTCCGAGTCAAAGCAGGCGTACATGGGGCCAATGGCGAAGGGTGTGAGTCCCTGACAGTAGGTGGCGGTGAGTGTATGCTGGCGTAATTCTGACCTACGCATGACGTCACCGTAATAGCTGACAAACGGATCATTCACGCGATCCATGAAAAAGACGCCGAAGAGCATCAGGGTGGAGAACATCGCGATCACCGCCGGTAGTATCCACGGTAAGGCTTCTCGTCTGGCTGACATGTGTGTCCGTCCTCTCAAATCACTGCCTGATAGGGATGAAATGCAGATGCTGCGCTAATAATCCACCCGGATATTTTCGCTCAGGCGCACTTCGTACAGGGTGCGGTGCTTGACGGCATCGCCGAAGATCGAAATCCCGCTGTTGACCGTGATCAGGCCAATGGTCCCCAACAGAAACCAGCGCCAGAAGGGGCGTCCGCGTGATTTCAGGCTGATCGCTTCTCCGGTCAGGCTCAATCCAAGCCCGATCAGCGCCAGCCCACGCGGCGCGAGCGTGTCCCACTTTTCGTAATGCTCGTTCATCTCGTGTTTCCTTCGGATGGCCTGTGAATCGATGCCTTCGATGGTACTTCGCCCTGTCTGTGCGGGCAAGGGCGGCGGGGTGGTCAAGCTCGGTCCATTGTCACATAAGTGGACAGAACGAGTCCTGCCCACTTCCTGCGAATATCAGAGCGATCTACACGATCGCCAGTACGCGGGCCGGGCCGCCGGAACCCATTTCCCAGCGCGGCACACCGACAAAGATCGTCGCCGGACGATCCTTGATCTGTGCGAGGTTATTCAGGCCTTCGATGCCGTACTTTCCGGCGGCGAGGAACGTCACATGCGCGTCGAAGGTGGTCGAGTTACCGGGGTCGAGGCTCAGCGTATCGACACCCGCGCCGCGAATATCGCGCTGTTCGACGAGGAAGGCTGCCGCCTCTGCACTGAAGCCGGGATAGTGCTGCACGTCATCGGCATCCGCATTGCGGAAGGCGGCTGCATCATTCCACCTGGCATCCCAGCCGGAATACAGAAACACCAGCGATCCCGCCGGGATTTCGCCATTGGCGCTTTCCCATGCTTCGATGTCGGCAACATCCAGCGCGGCGTCGGGATTTTCCGCTGCTTTGGCCGAGATGTCGATCACCACCGCCGGGGCGATCAGCAGGTCCGCCGGATAGTTGTCAATCGTCTCGGCACCAGCGACGAAATGCGCCGGGGCATCGATATGCGTGCCGGCGTGTTCGGTGAATGTCCAGCGCTGGATGTAAAAGCCGTCATTCTCAACCGTCACGTAATCCTCACGCTGCGGTTCCTCACCGGCCAGATAGACGGGCATGGTCGTGCTGAAAATATGCGTCAGGTCGATGATTTCCCCACTGATCCCGCTGTTTCCGGCGGATGCGGCTTCTTCTGTAGCCTGGGTATCCTGTGCGGCAGCAGGGGCAATGATCGAAGCAAGGGCGGCGCTGGTGGCGGTTAATCCGCCCAGCTTCAGAAAATTGCGTCGGCTGACATTCGGGATGTCTTTGGCGAAGCCTTCTTTTTCGATACGTTCACGGACGAGTTTTGCGACTTTTGGAGAGCACATGGCCTGCGGTCCTTTCAATGAGCAAGGTGAACAATGTTTGAGGGAGAAAGGTAAAGTCTGCGGGCCGAACCGTGTCAGCGGACTGTGAGTTCAGCCTTGTGCTTAAATAGAACGCTCTGCCGGGTGTCTGTCAAATATTCTCTCGGCCTCTGGTGGTGTCAGTGGCAGGGACAGCAGGCGGCATCCATACATTTGTGTTTGATTTTGAATTGATTTGAACAGGGTTTGCATTTGCCCGTTTGTGCGGATTTTAACCTGCGCCTGCCTGATGCTGCTGCCGAACTTATATGCAGCATTAACGCAAATCGTGTATCATGAGGTATGGATTTCATCACCAATCTTATTACAAATGTAATCACCAATGATGATCATCAGAAAAGTTAAGGGGACGGCATGAGCAAAGGTCGCATCCTGGTCGTCGAGGATGACCTCGACATTTCGAATATGCTGCGGATTTACTTTAGCGGGCAGGGCTATGAAGTACAGGTCGCCCCACGCGGCGGGGATGCGCTTTCCATTACCCGTCGTCAGCTTCCTGAACTGATTATGCTGGACATCATGCTGCCGGATATGAACGGCTATGATGTTTGCCGGGAACTGCGCACCACCACCCGCACCAGCCATATTCCGATTATCTTCCTCACGCAGAAGGATGAGCGCAGCGACAAGATCATCGGCCTTGAACTGGGGGCCGACGATTACGTGACCAAACCGTTCGATATTGAGGAACTCAAGCTGCGCGTGCAGAACTCGATCAATACATCACGCCGCCGTGTCAGCATGGACCCGAAGTCCAACCTGCCGACAGGCCGCCTGATCGAAGATCACCTGCGATCGCTGATGCGTGCATCGAAGCCATGGACGTATGTCGACATCAAGATCAATAACTTCGATACCTTCTCGGAAGTCTACAGCTTCATCGCCGGGGATGAGGTGATCCGGTTTATGGCGCTGCTGCTGGGTGAGGTGGTCGAAGAATTCGGCACGCCGGATGATTATATCGGGCACCCGGGCCGTGATAATTTTGTGATTATCACGCATCTGACGGACGCCAAACGCCTTCAGGAACGGCTGGTGACGCGCTTTAATGAAGAGGTCAAGCAGCATTACTCATTCATCGACCGTGAGCGCGGTTATATTCTGGTCCCCAGTCAGGAGACCGAACGCCGCGCCGACCTGATGACGCTTTCGATTGGCTCGGTTTCCACCGCGACGCACCAGTTCTCCGACATCCGCGAGATTACCGAGATGGCCGCTGAAGATCGTCGCAACCGCAACGGAAGCGGTGTCAGCAGTGATAATGACAGCACCCAGTCCCTTCTGACATCCTGGTAAACGGTGCAGATGCAGAAGCCCCGACCATGTGCGTCAGCCCGTCCCAGGATGGCCCATAAAGCCCGTGTTCTAAGGCGAAAGAATTTATGGAAGTTGCACTGATTCTTCTCATCGGTGGCGTGATCATCGTCACCTGGCTGTATTACTGGACGCGGCTTCAGCAGCGTGTCAGGGTTGAAGGTGCTGGCGAAGCGCTTCAGGGTGAACTGCTGGCAGAGGATTCCGCACAGCTCGCCACTCATGAAGCACTGCACCAAAGCACGGATGCAGTGCTGGTCTCCCGCGCACATGGTCAGTTGGTGTATGCCAACAGCCCGGCCCGTGAGATGATCGGTATCAACGGCGGCGCGCCTAATCTGGAATATATCGCACGCATGGCAAAACCGGCGGACAGCTTCCTTGAACTGTTCTCCGAAGAGCGCCAGTCGGCCTTTCGTCTGGGGACGCGCTGGGTAGAGGCATCCTCACATCGCATCCCCGGCCCCGGTGAGATCCGCACGCTGGTCGTAATGCGTGAGATCAACGGCGGGAACGGCGGCGGCGAGCACCTTGATTTCTCCAAAGCGATCAGCATGATCAACCAGATCGGCGAAACGATCGACGCCAGCATCGGTGTCGAGCAGACGCTGCAAACGCTGCTGACGATCATCGGGCAGCATATCCACTTTGACGCTGGTGAGATCAATCTGCATGACGCGCAGACAGGCACCTTTTCGCCGCGTGGCTGGATCGGTGACTCGCGCTATCAGATTCAGCTTGCCGAGCAGGGCAGCCTCTATCAGGCGGGCGAAGGGCTGACAGGCTGGATCGCACGGCATCATCAGGCGCTCAATATCCCTGACATCGATCAGGTTGATCTGAAGCCGAAGGTGACGGAACTCCCCTATCACAGCTTTATCGGCGTGCCGCTGCTGGCAGGTATTGAGAGCGAACAGCTTATCGGCACGCTGGAATTAGGCGGCACAGCCCCGCGCCTGTTCTCCAGCAGTGATTTCGTGCTGCTTCAGGCCATCAGCAAGTCGGCGGCGGGGGCGATTCACAATGCCGCACTGTATGCCGGTCAGGTGCGCCGTATTGAAGACATCACCATGCTGCAAAATATGGTCGATCAGCAGATTGGCGCCCAGCAAACGGCTGCACAGGAAACGGCTGCACAGGAAAACGGCGCACAGACGCCTGCTGGACAAGAGGGTAGCTCCGGGGATGGCACCCGGCCCGCTGCCGCGAATACGCCAGAAGCGGCGAATGCTGAAGTCTTCCGCGTGCTGTCGGAGCGAATCGCGCAGCTTGCCGAAGCCCAGATCGCCGGTGTTTACCTCTATGATGACACAACGCTCCGGCTGGTCCCCGTGCTGCCGTTTTTCGGTCTGCCCGATGTGATCGCCCGCAGCGCCACGATCAACCTTGAGAAGGACAGCCCACAGCGCGACATCTTCGAGATGCACTCGTACTGGGTGACGAATGAAGCACGGGAAGAAGAACTGCTTGAGGCGCTGGGTCTGGAAACCCTGCTTGAACTCGGCAATATCCAGAATATGGTCTGGCTTCCGCTTCAGGCCGGACGCCAGCGCATCGGCATGATGATGGTCGCCAATCACAGCGTCGGTGGCTTCACACCGCGTGATATTACCAATTTACAGGCGCTGGCCGCACAGCTTGCGGTCGTGGTCGAGAAGGTCAAACTGCTTCAGCGCGAACAGCGCATTGAGGCGCAGCTTGCCGCCATGCAGGAGATTACCTACGCCATTGGTGCGCTGACCGCCGAAAGCGACTTCTACGCCAGCATTACCTCGCGCATCGCCGCCCTGATGGACATCGAGATGTGCGGCATTCTGCTCTTTGATGAAGAGAGCCGCCGCCTTGTCAGTCGTTTGCCCTTCCACGGCGTGCCGGATGATGCCATTCGTGATTACAGCATCAGCCTTGAAGCGGGAACCGTCTATGACGAATTGTGGACCGATGAGCGCTACTGGTACAGCAACCGCGTCCAGACCGATGTGCTGACCTATGGGGCAGGGCTTGATCAGCTTGCAACCGAACTCAAAATTCAGAAGACACTGTTTGCGGTGCTGGAAAGCGGTGGGCGCAAGCTCGGTGTGGTGCAGGCGTCGAATAAGCTGAATGGTCAGGATTTCACCGACGCCGACGCCCGTCTGCTGCTGACGTTTGCAACGCAGGCCGCCGCCGTGATCGAAAATGCGCGGCTGTTTCAGGAGATTCAGGAACGTTCCGAAATGGCGCAGCGGCTTCGTCGTCTGGCGGAAGCCGCCGGAAGCGTCGCGACCGATGAAGATGCGCTTCAGGACCTGCTGGGTGAAATCGCACGCTTCATGAACAGTGAAATCGCCTTTGTGAATATGCTGAGTCAGGGCGGGACGCTCGTCACCTATCCGAACTGGATGTACGGTGTCGAACTGACCGAGCCGATTGTACAGGATACCTATTCCCCCGGATTTGAAGCCAGCGTCGTGAGATCGCGGCGCCCGTTCATGAGCAACAATGTGGCGCGTGATGTGCGGGTGCTGCCGTCCTATCGTGAGCTTTCGGTACAGGTGGGCATTCATAACGTGATTATGGTGCCGCTGGTGGTCGGCGATAAGGTGCTGGGCGAACTCGGCATCAGCAACCGCAGGGATGGCGAGTACGTCCGGGATGATCTGAGCCTGCTCGATACCATCGGGGCGCAGATCAGCGCCGCGCTGGACCGTCTGCTGCTGTATCGTGCGACCGGCCAGAACCTGACGCGCCGTATGGAAGAACTCGACGCGATCTCGCGTATCAGCCATGAGCTGACGATCACGCTTGACTTCGACCAGATCCTGAACATGATCCGCAAGGAAGCGCTGAACGCGACTGATGCCAATGGCGCGACGGTCGCGCTGCTTCAGCATGAGGATCAATGGCCGTCACCGGACGAGCCGCTCATCGAGCGCCGTCTGGGGAATGCCCGTGTCATGACCGAGCTGGCCGACATCGAGCGCCGCGCTATCGTCCGCAGCGGGACCAGCAGCATTGTCGATGATTACACGCTGAATGATGATCTGACCGCCTCTCCGCCGGAAGCACGCTCCGCGATGGCTGCCGCGATTGTCTATCATAATCAGGTGGTCGGCGTGCTTCATCTGTATCATTCCGATTCGAATCACTTCGATGATCAGTCCGCTGCCTTTGTCCATACGCTGGCGGTCAAGGCATCCCTTGGATACGGTAACGCCGTCCGCTTTGAAGAGCAGATGGAACGCAGCGAACGCCTGCGCCGCCGTGTCGAGCAGTTGAATCGTATCTTCGAACTCGGTAACATGCTGCCGAGCAGTACGGAACCGGTCATGGTGCTGGAAGCCGTCGCCTATTCCGTTCAGCAGGCGGTCGGATACGACGTCGTGCTGATGTTGAGCATTGATGAGGATCACGGCGTGGTGCGCCGCGTCGCTCATGCCGGGATGCCGCTGGAAGCCTTCGACCGCACCCGTGATCAGCGTGTGCCGGTGCGCGCAATGGACGACCTGCTGCGCTTTGAGCAGTATGTCACCAGTGAGTCGTATCTCTTCCCGGCGGAAGAACGCGCTGTCTGGTACAACCGCGAACTGGACGGCCTGACGCTGGCTTATGAGGGCAAGCGCGGTATCCCTTACGAGAACAGCCAGAGCTGGCGGGATGGTGATCTGCTGCTGGTGCCGATTCGTGGTACTACCGGGCGGCTGCTCGGCCTGATGAGCCTTGATGCCCCGCAGGATAACCGCCGCCCCGATCGCATGACGATCGAAGTGCTGGAGATCTTCGCGCATCAGGCGTCCGCAACGCTGGAAAATGCCCGCCTGTATCGCGCCAGTGTCAGCAGTGCCGAACAGGAAGTCCGCCTGAATGAACTGATGGAGTCGGTCGCCAGTACGCTGGATGTCAATCAGATTGTGGATGCGGTCGCGACGGGCATCAGCCGTCTGCTGCCTGCCACGCGCCTGACCGTCGCGCTGCTGGATGCCGAACGCAAAGGCTTTGAAGTCGTCCGTGTGATCATTGAACCGGACGGCACTTTCCAGTCCAGCCGCGACCGGCGCATCAGCCTTGGGCGCACCGCCCTCGGCCATGTCTACCTGCACCGCGATGATCTCGTTTACCGCGCATCTGATCCTGACATGCCCGGTTTCGACGATCTGCGCATGTGGGTGGATGGGGGCGACAAGGTCGGCATCGTGCTGCCGCTGGTGACGGGTGGTGAATGCCTTGGGGCCATGCAGGTCGGCAGTTCACGGGCTGAACCGCGTGCCCTCCTTGCCTCACAATCGCTGCTCAAACGTCTGGCGCAGTTGGTGGCCGCCTCTGTACAGAATGCACGCCTGTTCAATCAGGCGTACAGCCTTCAGGTGCTGAATCAGTCGGTGGTTGAGGCGATTCAGCAGGGGATTGTCGTGCTGAACAGCTCCGGACGCATTGTCAGCATCAATGAGTATATGCGTAACCGCTATGGCTGGCAGGACAGCGCCGCCGGTCAGGATCTGTTCGGCTACCGGCCTGAACTGCTGGACCTGATCGGACGTGAACTGCGCTTCGTGCTGGAAAATGGTATCCCGCAGGAGCGCGTCAACCAGATGACGATCGAACCGGATGAGGAAATGCTGGTTCGTAACTTCTATATGTATCCGATGCTCTCGAACGAGTCGGTGCGCGGCGCGGTGCTGCTGGTGGAAGATGTGACCGAACGCGCCCAGCTTGAAGAAGCGATGGAAGCCCGCGCCAATCAGCTTGCGGCGCTGACCGCTGTTTCGACCCGCATCACGGCCACACTGGAGCGCGAAGAGGTCATCACGGTCTCGCTTCAGGAGATGAGCCAGTTGATCCGCTATAACACCATGACGCTGTGGCGGCGCAGTGGTTCGTCGCTGGTGCTGCTTGGCACTGCCGGGACTGAACCGCTGAAACCGGGTGAGGAGATCCGCATCCGGATTGCGGAATATGACCGCGTGCGCCAGGTGGTGGAAAAACGTCAGGTGGCGGTCGTCAACAGTGAAACGCCGCTGACTGAAGAACTGCTGCCGGGTGAAGTCGAAGTCCGCAGTTGGATGGGTGTGCCGCTGGTCAATCAGTCGCATGTAATCGGCCTGATTGTGCTGACGCAGACTGTGCCCAATGTGTATGACAGCCACTCGGATCAGAATATCGCGATGGCCTTCGCCAGTCAGGTCGCGATCTCGATCACGAATGCCGACCTGTTCGAGCAGACCTTCGACCGTACCAATGAACTGGGGACGCTGCTGGAAGCATCACAGGCGACCTCGGCCTCACAGGATATCGATCAGGTGCTGGCGACGGTGACGCAGTTGATGCTCGGCGCACTGGAAATGGACCAGTGCCGCATCATGATCTGGAATGAGGTCGAGCGCACGCTCGAAGTGCAGGTCGATACCAGCCCGGTTGATCCGAACCGCACGGCTGCGCCCGGTACGAGCTATGCCCTGCATCCGGACTCGGCTCATCTCCACGCCCTGAAAGAACGCGATGTCGTCGTGCTGTCGCAGAATGACCGCACCGAGCAGTTCCCGCGTGAGATGCAGGCCCTGCATGAAGATCAGGTCATGGCGCGGATGCTCGTCCCGCTGGCCTCTCCGGAAGGCTCGATCGGGTTGATCCAGCTTGATCAGTTTGCCAATGATGGCCGCGAGATGACACAGCAGAAGGTCCGGCTGGCCCGTGCGCTCGGCTCGCAGGTGTCGGTTGCCATCCAGAACGCCCGCCTGTCCTCTGAAATGGCGACCATGTTCAATGAAGCGCTGGTGATGAATGACCTTAGCCGCGCTATTTCGACCAAGCTGAATCTGGATGATATGATCGCCATCGTCCGCGATCAGGTCCCGGCGCTGACCGGCTCGAACGAACTTTATCTGGCGCTGACCCAGCCGGGAACGGATATGATCTTCTTCCCGGTGGCGGTGCGTAAGGGCCAGCCCTACGAGATCCCGCCGCGAAAGCTCGGCAAGGATGAGGTGTCGCACATCATCAGGACCGGTCGCCAGCTAAGCATTGGCGCGGACTATTACACGCCGGATCAGCTTCGCGCCAGCCTTGGCATCGAAAATGGTGAGGGGGAAGCCAAGAGCTATCTCGGTATCCCGCTCAAGGTCAGCGGTGAGGTGTTCGGTGTGCTGGCGCTGCGTGATCTCGAGCGTACCCGCGCCTTCACCATCAATGACCAGCGTATTCTGGAAACGGTCGGTGCGCAGTTGAGCGCGGCGATTCAGAATGCCCGTTACTTCCAGCAGGTGAATGACCTCAACCAGAACCTGAACCAACTGGTCGATGAGCGCACCCGTGAACTTGAGGACGAACGCGACCGGCTTGATACGCTGTATCAGATCACATCGGAACTGGCACGCACGCTGGATATGGAACGTTTGCAGCAGCGGGCGATTGGCATGATCTCGAAGGCGGTCAGCGCTGAAGACGGCGTGATCTTCGGGCTGGAGCCGATCTCCGGTGAACTGATCACACAGGCCTATCAGGACCCTGAACTGGTCTACGATGATCCGGAAGGACTCCGCGATTACAAGCTGCATCCGGCGGGGACGCTGGCGACATGGCTGATGGAAGAAAGCCCTGAACCGTCAGTGGTGATCGACGATCTGCACGCCTTCGAACACTGGGATATGTCCGCACCGGGCGCGATCCAGTGGCGCAGTGCGCTGGCGGTTGTGCTGGAATCCAACCAGAATGATCCGCAGGGTGTGATGGTGCTGCTCTCCACAAAGATCGCGGCCTTCAGCGAAGAAGAACTGCGGCTGGTGGTGGCGGCGGCCAATCAGGTGGCGTCGTCGATCAATAATGCCGACCTCTATCACCTGATCCGCGATCAGGCCGACCGGCTTGGCCTCTTGCTCCGCACCGAGCAGGACGAAGCCGAGAAGAACTCCGCCATTCTTGAAGCGATTGCGGACGGCGTGATCCTCTCTGACGCAGAGGGTAAGGTGATCCTGTTCAATAATGCCGCCGAACGCATTCTTGGGCTGCCGCGTGAACAGGTGCTTGGTCAGCCGCTGAACCGCTTTACCGGCCTGTATGGGAATGATGTCAACCTGTGGGCGCAGGCCATTCAGGATCACACGGCGCGGGCTGACGTCCATCAGCCGCGTGAGGATTTCTTCGATCAGCGCCTGTCGCTGGGCGATCGCATCGTCAGTGCGCACCTGTCGCCGGTGTATACCAATGACCGCCTGTTGGGGATGGTGTCGGTATTCCGTGACATCACGCGCGATGTTGAAATCGACCGCATGAAAGCCGAGTTCATCTCGCGTGTGTCGCACGAATTCCGTACGCCGCTCACTTCGATCAAGGGCTATAATGACCTGATCATGATGGGTGCACTGGGGGCGTTGAATGAAACGCAGCAGCGGGCGATGACGACGATCCGTGATAATATCGACCGCCTGACCATTCTGGTGGAAGACGTGCTGGATATCTCGAAGGTCGATACCGGGCGCAGTTCACTCCAGATTGAGGTGTTCAATGTGGCTGATCTGGTGGAGCGCGTCCTGAAGTCGGTGAGCAGCAAATCACACCATCAGCGCAAGGCGCTGGATGTGACGACCACCTATGACCCACAGGTGGAGATGATGGAAGCCGACCGCGAAAAGCTGACCCGCATCCTGTCCAACGTGGTCGATAATGCCTTTAACTATACGCTGTCCGGTGGCCGGATTGACATCAGCACCCGCTTCGATCCCGACTCCAATCAGGTCATCTTTACCGTGGCCGATACCGGCGTCGGCATCCCGGAAGAATTCCACGACGAGATCTGGAAACGCTTCCAGCGCTTTGAGGAACATGCGCTGTCGCTCGATGTCGCAGGGACCGGTCTGGGCCTGTCGATTGTCCGGGAACTGGTCGACATGCACGGTGGGCAGATTACGTTCGAGTCCGAAGTCGGGAAGGGTTCTTCGTTCCATATCGCACTGCCGGTCACGGTGCCGGATTATCTGCGGTCGAAGACCTCAACCGGGACCTTCCGGGCGATTTAAGCTGGTGCGCCGGATGGAGACCGTATTTCAGACATCGGATCAGCACATGGAGAGAAAATGGCAAGGATTCTAGTAGCCGAAGATGAACGCGATATCCGCGACCTGATTAATTTCACCCTGACCTTTGCGGGGCATACGATGACACTCGCCAGCAATGGACAGGAAGCCGTGGATCTGGCAAAACAGGCCGCGCAGAACGCCACCCTGCCGCATCTCATCATGATGGATGTGCGGATGCCGAAGATGACCGGTTATGAAGCCTGCCGTGAATTGAAGGCTGATCCGCAGCTTAACCCGATCCCGGTTGTTTTTCTGTCTGCCAAAGGGCAGGATGACGAAGTTCAGACCGGCATTGATGCCGGTGCTATCGATTACATTCTCAAGCCGTTCGCGCCGGATGATCTGATCCGCCGGATCGCCGAGATTTTGCAGCGCATCGGCGCGCAGTAGGGCAAGCAACAATGAGCGCGATTATGGTGGGTGGGGATATAGTCCATTACGAAGTGCTGGGACGTGGCCGTCCAGCGGTGCTTGTTCACGGCTGGGTCGGGTCCTGGCGCTACTGGATTCCCACGATGCAGCTTCTCCATCTCAAGTATCGTGTCTATGCCATCGACCTGTTCGGCTTCGGTGACTCGGCTAAAAATCCGGAGAAGTACACGCTGGATTATCAGCTCACACTGCTGGAAGAATTCATGAACCAGCTCGGTTTGAGCAAGGCGGCGCTGATCGGGCATGGACTGGGCGCGTATGTCGTGACGGCCTTCGCTGGCCGCCATCCTGAAATGGTGCCGCGTATGCTGATCGCCAGCGCCCCGCTGTTTGATCCGGGCGATCTGGCGACGCGTGGTCAGCGTGTGCTGCTCAACAAACCGAAGACCGCCGATGATCCACCGGCGCCGCGCCCACTGAATCCTCTGAAAACGGCGGATTCACCGGCGGGTATCTCTGGTGCAGGCAGTACGCCGGGGGCGTCCGGTGCAGCAGG
>CAYNDH010000017.1:0-8608 GCA_964395665.1 uncultured Anaerolineaceae bacterium | reverse complement strand
TCCGCCTGTAGCCGTTGTAATAGTTGAAAAGATTTAGTCCAACGGACAACGCAGGTGTTGTCTCTACAGCGTCCGCAGGTGGTCTTCACTGCATTAATGGTTCGAAAGCGTTCAGGCGTAGGGACAGGGCCTGCCCTGTCCGCCTGTAGCCGTTGTAATAGTTGAAAAGATTTAGTCCAACGGACAACGCAGGCGTTGTCCCTGCATTTTATGTGGACCCATGCATAATCAACTGCCGAAACGCAAATCACCACGCCTGACGGACTACGATTACTCGTTATCCGGTGCTTATTTTGTAACAATCTGCACCAATAAACGCACCCATTTATTTGGTGATATTCACGCAGATGAAATGCAGCTTAACACCGCTGGGCGTATTGCACATGAGCACTGGTTAGCGCTTCCACGACATCATTCTAACATCACAATCAGTGATTTCGTTGTGATGCCTAATCACATCCACGGTATTCTCTTGCTGGATGGTGCGTCAGGCTCTTTAAGTACGATTGTAGGCTCATATAAATCAGGTGTTACCCGTCGCATCCGACAGACTTATCAGCAGCCATCCCTGATCGTATGGCAAGGGCGTTATCACGATCATATTATCCGCAGCGAACAGGGCATGAATAAAATACGTGAATACATCCAGTATAATCCGGCCCTTTGGCAGCAGGACACTTTTTATGATGAAGTCTGATACCATCAAATAACCGAGGGCTGTTCTGCAATACCTCTATTTACTCAATGACTGCCGCTCTCGTTTGATAAACCCTATGACCACACCTTCTAATACCCTTCAGCCTGCTTTGATCTTCGCCAACGGTGACATTAACGACGGTCCGATGGTGCGCCGTGCGCTTGCCATCACCCAATCGATTAAACCCTATATCGTCGCCGCTGACGGGGGCGCACGCGCCGCCGCACACTTCGGCTATCAGCCGGATCGGGTGATCGGTGATCTCGATTCGCTCACGGCGCTGGAAGTCGAAGAATTGTCCGCGCTGGGTGTCGAAATCGAACGCTATCCCGCCGCCAAGGACGAAACCGATCTGGAACTGGCGCTGCTGCACTGTGCCCGTCAGGGTTATCGCTGGCTGCGGATTATCGGTGGTTTAGGGGATCGCTTCGATCAGACACTCGCCAATGTCTATCTGCTGGCACTCCCTGCGCTGGCGGGGCTGGATGCGGCGCTGGTCGCCGGACGCCAGTCCCTCTTCCTGCTGCGCCCCGGCAGCCACCAGATCATAGGATTGGCTGGTGATACGATTTCGCTGCTGCCCCTGGGCGGGGCCGTGACCGGGATCGTCACTGAAGGGCTGGAATATCCCCTGCGCGATGAAACCCTCTATTTCGGACCGGCACGCGGCGTCAGCAATATCATGCTTTCATCGGAAGCACAGATCTCATCACAGAATGGCACACTGCTGATCGTCCATACGGCTGGCCGCGCCTGATCACGCATCACATCACTTCACAGCACCGTATTAACATCCTGAGAGTGTTTTTTTTCTGATCTACCGTAAGGCGCGGTTCATCGGTAGACTTTTGTCGTGCGCGGTCGTGCAGCGCTATACCATCCTGTACGGCGTCGCTTCGCTGGTATTTTTTACCTGTCCCGCTGCGTGCGGTGTGGAGCCTCTCTATGACCTTACAGATCGGCCTGATGTTCGGCATTCTGGTCGTGACAATGGTGCTGCTTGCACTGGAAGTATTTTCTGAAGATGTCATTGCGCTGGGGATGCTGATCGTCCTCATCCTCACCGGCCTGCTGACAACGGATGAAGCATTTGCCGGGTTCGGTAGTGATACCTTCATTTTGCTGCTCGGCCTGTTCGTGATGACTGCCGGGCTGGCACGTACCGGTGTCGTCGAGATCGTTGGGCGTCTGGTCATGCAGCGTGCTGATCATGTGCTGCTGATTATCCTGGTCGGTACGGCTGGCCTGAGCGCCTTCCTTAGCAATACCGCTGCTGCGGCATTTTTCCTGCCGTTGGTGCTGGGTGTTTCGCGTCGTCTGAAGATCAGCCCGTCCAAGCTGCTGCTGCCGATGGCCTTCGCTTCGATTGTCAGCAGCGGTGTGACACTGATCAGCACCTCAACCAATATCGTCGTCAGCGGCCTGATCACCCAGTATGGGCTGGAACCGATGGGTATGTTCGAGCTGTTCCCGGTCGGCATTGTGATTGCGGTGTCGGGCGTGGCATATATCTATTTCGTCGCCCCACGGCTCATCCCGGATCGGATTGGCACATCCAGCCGCATGGACGAACTGAATAACGCCGTCTATGCGTCTGAAGTCGTGATTACCGACGACTCGCCGCTGGCGGGTAAAACGCTGGCCGAAGCCCGCTTCGCATCCGAATATGATCTGAGCATCCTGCGGATTGTGCGGAATAAAACGCGCTACATCGTCCCGAAACCTAACGTCCGGATGCAGCCGGGTGACATCATGCTGGTGCAGGGGGACCGTGAAGCCCTGCTGCGCGTCAAGGACATCGCCGGGATCGAACTCAAGGCAGATCTCAAGTTCGGCGAACTGGTCGAGAGAAGCATCAATCCGGATGCACTGGCATCGGAAGAGGAAGAGGTCTTCGAAGGCGATACCATGCAGTGGGTGGAGCATCAGACCGAGCGGGCTGAACGCGCCGAACGGACCGAAGCCCCGCCTATGAATATCGCTGAACTGCTGATTGTGCCGAATTCCGACCTGATTAACCGTACCCTGCGCGGTTCACGCTTCCGCGAACGCTACGGTGTGCATGTGCTGGCGATCAACCGGCATGGGGAAACGCTGCGCCGCAAGCTGAGTCAGGTCCCGCTGCGGCTTGGGGATGTACTGCTGGTGCAGGGGACTGACGACGATTTCGCGCAGCTTCAGCCGGTGACGGACAGTTTCCGTTTTCTGGCGGCAGTGGATGCACCGCGAGTCAACCGCCGCCGTGCGCCGACGGCGATCGCGATCTTCGTCACCGCCATTCTCGCCGCGACGTTCAATATTGTACCGTTTTCCGTGGCCGGTCTGATGGGCGTGATCGCCATGTTCGTCACGCGCTGTATCACACCGGAAGAAGCGTATCGCTCGGTCGAATGGAAGGCGCTCATTCTGATCGGCAGTATGCTGGCGCTCGGTGTGGCAATGGACAAGACCGGCGCGGCCCAGTATGCCGCCGACATGATCACCGGCTGGGTAGGGGATGCGGGCGGATTCTGGCTGCTGACCGGATTCTTCATCCTGACGGTGCTGCTCACACAACCCATGTCCAATCAGGCGGCATCGGTGGTCGTGATCCCGATTGCGCTGGCAACGGCGGTTCAGCTCGGACTCAACCCGCGCAGCTTCGCCATGACGATCGCGCTGGCGGCGAGCTGTTCGTATCTGACACCGCTGGAACCGGCCAGCCTGATGGTCTATGGCCCCGGCGGATACCGGTTTGCCGACTTCTTCAGGGTCGGGGCACCGCTGACGATCCTGATTTATATCATCACGATGATCGGCGTGCCGCTGATCTGGCCGCTGACCGGGTGAGGATAAGGCGCGGATGCGCGATCTGATGAAGACGCAGAAGCCGGACTGACAGCTTATTACACCGATGCGCTTTCTGGCCGTATCGTATGGTGATCGAAGAATCAGCATCGCCACGCCAGCAGACTTCGCCGATCAGGTGGTCTATCTGCCCTGTACGCAGACGACGGACGTTCTTCCCGTCGTCTGCTGTGAGGGAAAGGGAGAAAAACAGATCATCGCAGATCAATGCCCCGTCCCTATCGCCGTCGTTTGCGCATGGCCGCGATGACCTGCGGCATCACCTGCGTATACAGGCGATACAGCAGGGGGGATGGTGCGTAATCCCATGCGCCGATGTGCCGCGTGACCGTCCCACGGAAGCCGCGCTTGAACTCGTACACGCCCCACATGCCGTCGGACTCGTCGAACGTGTCCGGGGCGCCCCAGAAGTCATAGACCGTGCAGCCCTGTGACTTCGCCCACTGGATCGCCGCCCACTGAAGCAGGTAATTGGGCATCTTCTCGCGCTGTTGGGCACTGCTGGCCCCGTACAAGTACCAGCACCGGGTCCCGAATTTGAACAGGATGACGTGCGCGATGGCCTCACCTTCGGACTCCGCGATCAGGGCGTGCGCGATCCCGGCCTGCATGAGAAGCGCCCATTCGTGCTGATAGTATTCCGCCGGGCGGATCAGGAAGCCATCCCGCGCCCCGGTCTCGTGATAGAGCGCATACAGCAGGGGCAGATCGTCCGGCGTGGCGGGGCGGACGGTGACGCCCTTCTTCTCGGCGGTGCGGACCTTGCGACGGGTGTTCTGGCTCATGGCCGCCAGCAGATCGTCGGTGGTGCGTGTGAGGTCGAGCGTGATGGTATTGCGGAACTGGACCTGATCAGGGCTGAAGCGCCAGCCGCGTGCGGTCAGGGCGTGTGTGACGGCGGTCCCGACCGGATGCGGCGTGTCGTCGTCTTCGCCGGGGACACCGGTCGCAGCGATCACATCCGGGTCGATCTTGAGCCAGATGGCGCGCTGTGACCGTGCGAACCCTTCCAGATGATCCAGCACCGATGCCAGCAGGGTGGGATTGCTGTAATCGAGCGCCGGGCCTTTGGAGATATAAGCCACGGACAGCGGCCCGATGCGACGCACACCGACCGACGCCAGCGCGACGATCTGGCCGTTTTGACGGTAGGCGAAGCGGTAGGGCCTCCAGCCGGTGGTCTCATGTTTGAAGTCGCCCCATTCCCAGCTTTGCAGCACGTGGGCATAGCGTGTCGCTACAGGCAGGGCGGCGAGCGCAGTATTCCACGCGGTTAGGTCGTGGATCGGTTGAATGTCGAGTGGCATGGGTTAGAAGGATGATCCTCGGTTAAGCGTTGAATGTGAATGGCTCAACTTTACCACAGAGTGCGCCCCCTATCCCCGGCGGAAAAGCACCCCCTCTCCAGGCAGTGGAGAGGGGTGAAATTGCAAGTTCATCATTAAGTCCCTCTCCATGTAATGGGGAGGGGTTTGGGGTGGGGATATACGCTATACTCACCCCCAGACCAACCGACCAGCCGATCCATCAACAACAGGGTGTATAAATGACACTGACACCGGACGAGTTCGTCCGCAAATGGGCGGATGTCCAGACCAAGGAACGCGGGACAGCGCAGAGCCACTTCGAAGATGTCTGCCGCATGGTCGGGCATGCCCTGCCGCATGACATCGACCCGACCGGCGAGTCCTTCGGCTATGAAGTCGGCATGAAGACCAGCGATCAGAAGCAGGGCTTTGCCGATGTCTTCTATCGTGGGCATTTTGCGATGGAGTACAAAGGGCGCGGCCTGTATGAGACGCTCGACAAAGCCTACGAGCAGCTTCTGCGCTACCGTGAAAACCTGAACAACCCGCCGCTGCTGGTGGTCTGTGACTTCGACCGCTGGCAGATTCACACCAACTTCCCCAACACCGCCAAGAAGAAATACGAATTCCGGCACGATGAGATCACCCAGCCGCGTATTCAGCGCTGGCTGCACCACCTGTTCTTTAATCCCAACGCCCTCCACCCGGAAAAGACCGCCGAGCAGGTCACAGCAGACGCGGCGCGGGTGTTCGAGACCATCACCGCCAACATGCGCGACTGGCAGGCCGAACCCGACCGCATCGCCCACTTCCTCACCAAGCTGGTCTTCTCACTCTTTGCCGAAGATGTGGACCTGCTGCCGACCGAGCCGAACGCCGGGCGCGGCCTGTTCAGCGAGATCATCCAGCGCACCAGCAAAAGCCCGACCCTCTTCAAGCGCTATGTGGGCGAACTGTTCACCGCGATGGCCGAAGGCGGCAATGTGCTGATGCTCGAAGTGCCGTACTTCAACGGCGCACTGTTTGAAGATGTGCAGGTCGAAGACCTCAGCGCTGAAGCACTGTTGGCACTGGAAACCGCATCACGGCTGGATTGGTCATCGGTCGAGCCTGCCATTTTCGGGACGCTGTTCGAGCGCAGCCTTGACCCGTCCAAACGGGCGCAGTTGGGGGCGCATTACACCAGCCGCGCCGATATTCTGCTGATTGTCGAGCCGGTGCTGATGGAACCGCTGCGGCGTGAATGGGCCGCGATTAAGGCTGAAGCCGAAACACTGCGCCCCGCCTTCGATGATCCGACCATTACCCCGGCGGTACGCATCAAACGCGGCAAAGACCTTGAAGCGCTGCGGATGAAGATGCTCCAGCAGGTGCGCGATGTCACCGTGCTGGACCCGGCCTGCGGCAGTGGCAATTTTCTGTATGTGGCGCTCAACCTGCTGCTGGATTTCGAGAAGCTGGTGATTAATGACCCGGTGTTCGCCGGTCTGACGCAGGCTTATCCCGAAGTCCACCCGCGCCAGTTGTACGGCATCGAGATCAACCCCATCGCCCACGCGCTGGCGAGCATCGTCGTCTGGATTGGTTACATCCAGTGGCGCAAGAACAACGGCTATCTGGCCTTCAGTGAGCCGATTCTGGAAGCGCTTGGAAACAATATCCGCGAGATGGACGCCATTCTGCAATATGATGCCGACGGCAAGCCCTTTGAACCGGAATGGCCGAGCGCGGAGGTGATCGTCGGCAACCCGCCGTTTTTGGGTGGAAATATGATTCGCGGTGAGCTTGGTAATCAGTATGTCGATAACCTGTTCAGGCTGTACAGCGGGCGTGTTCCGGCTTTTGCAGACTTGGTGACGTACTGGTTTGAAAAGTCACGGGTGCAGATTGTAGCCGGAAAGACCAAACGCGCCGGACTGCTGTCCACCAATTCGATACGCGGCGGCGTCAATCGCGAAGTCCTCAAGCGCATCAAAGAGACTGGCGATATTTTTATGGCGTGGAGTGATCGCGAATGGACACTCGACGGCGCGGCTGTGCGTGTCTCAATGGTGGGCTTTGATGACGGCACGGAGAAAGTACACACGCTTAACGGTGAGATCACTTCAGTCATTAATCCTGATCTGACTTCAAGTGTGGACATTACAATAGCCAAGCTACTTAAAGACAATTCAGGCATCTCGTTTCAAGGCCCTTCACCTAAAGGCGCTTTTGATATTCCCCCCGACACTGCAAATACAATGCTCAAAGCCTCTAACTCTTCAGGTAAGTCAAATTCAGATGTTGTCAAACCTGTTTTAAATGCTGCTGATATGATGCGTATCAGTCGCGGTTGGTGGACAATCGACTTCGGTACAAATATGCTTTTAGAGGAAGCAAAGACATATGAATTACCCTATCAACATGTAGAAAAATTTGTTTATCCAGTAAGAAAAGATAACAACCGTGAAGGCTATCGCCGTTATTGGTGGCGCTATGCAGAACCAAGAACAGGTATGCGATTAGCTCTTACGAAAGTATCCCGCTATATAGCAACTCCACGTGTTGCAAAGCATCGTGTCTTTATATGGGTTGATCCCAATGTGATGTGCAACGATGCAATCATTGTCTTCGCCCGCGATGATGACTACTTCTTCGGCGTGCTGCATTCGCGCCTGCATGAGGTCTGGTCACTGCGTATGGGGACATCGTTAGAAGATCGTCCGCGCTACACACCGACCACCACCTTCGAAACCTTCCCGTTCCCGTACCCGCCGGGGGCAGAGGACACGTCCAGCCCCGCCTACCAGCGCATCAGTGCCGCCGCCAAACAGCTCCATGCCGAGCGCGATGCATGGCTGAATCCGCCCGGCGTCAGTGACAAGGCGCTCAAGGATCGCACCCTCACCAATCTGTATAACGCGCTCAACGTCTTCCGGGGCAAAGACAAGATGAAGGTCAAGCCGGATGCAGGCGATTTCGCCCCCCGTCTGGACGCCCTGCACCGCGAACTGGATGCGGCGGTGGTCGCGGCCTACGGCTGGGACGCGTCCATTCTCACCGACGACGAATCCATCCTCCGCCACCTCCTCGCCCTCAACCTCTCCCGCTAAACCCACACACACTGTAGGGGCGGGATTCTTCCCGCCCATTTTCTCCGCCCCACCTACCCCCACACCGTAGGGACGCGCTACTGGCATTGTCCCTACAAAATACATCGAAATCTTACGGAAACACCGGACAATGCAGGCATTGTCCCTACAAGGTGCATAAATGCACACGTCGTAGGGACAGGGCCTGCCCTGTCCGCCCGTAGACACCCGAACCGAGATAGATACCTGCCTTTGAAAACCCTCACCCCAACCTCTCCCCCGATTTCAAGAGAGAGGGGCTAAAAACAGCGCGGCCTGTTCCCTCCCAGAAATCGGGGAGGGCTAGGGTGGGGTCAAAAAACCTGCCCTGTCCGCCCCCACACCCCAAAATTCGGTCCACTTCATTTGAAAACTCAAACCGTACAAACAGAACACCTGTGCTACAATGATCAATCACGAGACCCCCTTCTTCATGCAAACTTGTTTGCCGGGGGATGAGGTTGCAGCACTTTTCTGCACTATACTGCTGCAAATCCACCCATTGCAGCAGCAAATTGTCAATTTTGAGGGAAGAATCCCGTTGTTGCAGCATTTTATTTTTGTGCGGCAGCAGCAGCAAACTGCTACGAGCAGCATTATATCCCCACCCCAAACCCCTCCCCATTACATGGAGAGGGGCTGAGGGG
>CAYNDH010000016.1:0-42954 GCA_964395665.1 uncultured Anaerolineaceae bacterium | reverse complement strand
CGCAGCCCTTCAAAGGGCGCGGCTTGCGGCGGGCTAAAGCCCTTTATCTTGTCATCCGTCCGGTTTTGGATAACACTACTAAAATGAGACGATGCAGGATAATTTTTTCGCATCGTATCCGTATCTTTGACGCATCAATTCAGATAAGGACAGCTCAATGATCAACCAGATCATTTATCACAGGATACGCGGCCTGCCAGCATTGAGGATCACAATCATCCTGACAATCACCGTGATCGGCGCGATCCTGATCGCAGGGTGCAGCGGCCAGCCTGAAGCCACGACTGCCCCCACAGACGCCATCTCTGATCCAGTGGTAACAGCCGACACCAGCGAAAGCGGTGAAGCACCGACGCCGGAAAGCGGCGGCCTGCTCATCACCCCTGAGCCGGATTTCACCCAGCCACCCTTCCCGACCGTCCGCCCGACGATTGAAGGGGAACTGCTTGCGCTGGACTCGCGCACACTGGTGGCATCGCGTACTGAGGACCCGAATGCAGGTGAGCCATTCGATCTGATCCGGATTGAGCGCAGCGGCGGCCCCGGCTCCACCCTGACTACCCCACCGCTGGTCATCGAAGTCCAGGGCAATGGGGCACTGATTTATGGCGACCAGCAGGGACAGGTTTCGCAGGCAGTGATGGATCAGATGAACAACCGCATTCGCGCCATCGACTACTTCGGCATCTCCGGTGATTTTCTGGGTGTCATGCCGCTGGAAGGCACAGAGGATTACCTCTATAAGCTCCGCATTACCCGTGGAGACCTGACACGCACACTCGATGTCCGTGATGTCCTGATGCCGCAGGAACTGCGCGATTTCATTGCTTATCTGATGCAGGAAACCCGGCGGGCGGCAACCAGTTAATGACCAACCAGAAACCCAACCAGACCACATCCTCATCCGAGGAATTCACGATAGAACTGATCGGCATGGCGCATGGTGGCCGCGCACTCGGTCGTCACAATGGACGCACGCTGTTCATCCCGTATACGATCCCCGGTGAGGTGTTGCGCGCACGGATCACGCAGGATCGCGGGCGCATCGCGTTTGCCGAAGGTGTTACGCTGGAAGATGCTTCAGCCGATCGGGTTTACCCACGCTGTCCGCACTTCGGCCCGCACCGCTGCGGACGCTGTCAGTGGCAGCACATCAGCTATGAGGCCCAGCTTCTGCTCAAGCAGGATGTGATGAACGATCAACTGGGACGTATTGGCGGCTTCAGTGATGAGGTGATCGAAGCAGCGGTGCAGCCAGTCATCCCCAGCCCGATTGAGTGGGGCTACAATCACATCATGACGCTGCACATCCTTGATGACGGCAAACTGGCAATGCCAGCCGAATACGGCAACCCGGATTTTGCATTTGAAGTCTGCTACATCCTGCACCCGATCCTGCTGGAACTCTCACAGCAGCTTGATTTCGAAGCTGGATCAGCACGCACGCTTCAGCTTCGGCTCGGCACCGATGAAGCGCACATGATCATCCTGTCGATTGATAATGAAGAGGACGCGCCAGAACTCCTGCTCGATCTGCCGACCAGTGTCAATCTGCTGCTCCCGAGTCATGAGCCGGTCAATCTGGTCGGTGATCTGTATAACAACTTTGAAGTCGGCACACAGATGTTTCGCGTCTCGGCAGGCAGTTTCTTTCGCGGCAACCCATATCTGCTGTCCGCGCTGGTGGATGCAGTGGTGCAGATGGCGGGCATTCAGCCAGAAGATCATATCCTTGACCTGTATGGCGGTGTCGGCCTTTTCAGCGCATTTCTGGCGCCTCATGCCGCACATGTCACCCTTGTGGACAGCTATCCACCAGCGGTCTTTGATGCGCGGCTGAATCTGGAAGCCTTCGACAATGTCGAGATTATCGATGGCACGGTCGAAGAAGTCCTGCCAGAGCTGGCATCACACGCCGTCTGCATTGTCGATCCTACACCTGAAGGTCTTAGCCTTCCGGCCATGGACGCCCTGATCGCGCATCGTCCGGCGAAGATTGTTTACGTCAGTAGTGACCCGGCGATCCTGGCACGCGATGCCAAACGGATCACCAGTGAACATTATGATCTGGTCTGTGTCCAGCCATTCGACCTCTCACCACAAACCTATTACATTGACGCGGTCGCGCTGTTCGTCACTAAGGATCTCCGCCTTGCTTGACAACTGACCTGAGCATCGTTAAACTTTTATTAGCTTAATGCGGCATGAGAAAATTTTCACATTTTGTTGTCTCCTGACCGCAGTGAAGCACACTCAGGTCTAACGCCATAGGAGCCAGACAAAATGACACGTGTGAGTGGGACTGTCAAATGGTTTAGCGCGGAGAAAGGCTATGGTTTTATCCGCCAGGATGACGGCACCGATGTTTTTGTCCATTACACTGCAATACAGAGTGACGGCTACCGTTCCCTGAATCAGGGAGACATTGTTGAGTTCGAGATTGTAGAAGGGTCCAAAGGCAAACAGGCCAGCAACGTCACAATCGCGCAGCAAGATTCAAGTTCAAATTAGATTTCTCCGCAATCCCTACAATTCTTGTCTTGTTACAAACCCGTCTACCGGATAGCATCCTATGATCTATCCGGTTTTTTATTCACTTAGGACATTATCCCTGTGGCTGAACTTGATTTATTCCAGATCGCAGACATCGCATCCGGGCTGGCGCGTGAGGCCGGCGACATCCTCAGAGATTTTCAGACGCGGCCTTTTGAACAGATTGAGAAGTCGAATGAAAGCGACATCGTCACCGAAGCGGATCGGGCGGCAGAGGCGGTCATCATGGCCGGGTTGCAGCGGCACTTCCCCGATCACTATCTGGTAGGCGAAGAAAGCGGCGGTATTGGTGACTCATTCGAAGATGCCGAGTATCTGTGGTATATCGATCCGCTGGATGGCACGACAAACTTCGCCAACCATATCCCGGTCTTTTCGGTGAGCATCGCCCTTGTCAACCGTCAGCATGAACCGCTGGTTGGCGTGGTATATGCCCCACTGCTGAACGAGATGTTTCTGGCGATACGCGGTCAGGGGGTGACGCTCAACGGTCAGCCAATCAAGGTCGGGGAAAAACAGACGCCTGGCCCGTGTGTGATCGCCAGCGGCTTCCCCTACACCAAGGCCACCAGCGCCGATAACAATCTGACGGAATGGGGCGCGATGCTGGTGCATGTGCGCGATCTGCGGCGCTTTGGATCAGCCGCGCTGGACCTGTGCTATGTGGCATCAGGCCGCTTTGACGGTTACTGGGAACAGCTCATCAAGCCATGGGATTTTCTGGCCGGTGTACTGTGTGTACAGGAAGCAGGCGGCGTAACAACGAATTATGACGGTCAGACCGGCACTGATTTCTATCGCGGACAGCGGGTGGTGGCCGCCAATCCGGTCATTCACGCACAGATGCTGAAGATCATACAGGATGCCCGTGCTGCCCTGCCGGAGTAAAAGCGATCAGGGTATCAGGTTGCGCGGAACAGCGTCTGTGTGCCCGCAAAACTGACAATATCACCGTCGGACAGCACGCGGCCCTTGTTGGTCACTGGTGTGTCATTGACGCGGGTTCCGTTTGAACTGCCCAGATCAATCACTGCCCAGCGGTTATCGATCCGCTGTAATTTGGCGTGAGGACGCGAAACAGACGGATCGAGCAGGCCGATTTCCCAGTTGTGATTGGCGGTTGCCCGTCCGATGGTGATTTCATCCTGCCACAGAGTGATGACTTCCCCTTCCTGTGCGCCGTTGGTAATAATCAGGCGTCCGCCAAGCGGATTGGGCAGCCCTGCCCCGGCGTTGGCGTATTCCGCCGCGACAGCGTTGGGCCGCGAGACATCATCAATCACCGCTGTGAAATGGAGCAGCGGCACATATAACCGGATTTCGTCACCGGATGAAAGCGGATACTCGTCCTTCACCTGCTGGTCATTGACGAAGGTCCCGTTGGCGCTGCTCAGATCGCGCAGTACAAAGATCCCGTCACGGAAGTCAATCACGGCATGGTTACGCGAGACATGCTGTTCGGGGATGAAAATATCATTGGTTGAAGCACGACCAATCGACGCGGTCGTGCCTTCCGCAAGGGGAAGTTCACATGGCTCACCGGTTTCGGGATGTGTCCATGTGATTTTGGCAAGCGGCGAAGGCCCGGTGGATGTCATCAGGTATCCCTTAGTCTTTCTCGCACTTTGATCGTATTATCGTTGATCCAGAGGAAAGCGCAACACCTATCCGAAGTCCATAGGGGATTAAATCTGACCGTGTAACAGCATGACCTTCTGGAGAAGATGCTGATGAATGCTCAATTCGGTAACACCATGATCGAACTGGCAGTCGGTGACATTACAACCGAAGCCACCGATGCGATTGTCAATGCGGCCAACACCTCATTACTCGGCGGTGGTGGCGTGGATGGTGCGATCCACCGCGCAGCCGGGCCGGGGCTTCTGGAAGAGACGCGGACATTAGGCGGTGCAGAAACGGGTGACGCCAAGCTGACAAAAGGTTATCGGCTGGCCGCCCATTACGTCATCCACGCCGTCGGGCCGGTATACGAGCCGCGCAATCCAGAGGTCGCGAATCTGCTGGCGAGTGCTTACAGGCGCAGTCTGGAGATTGCGACCGAATACCAGTTGACATCCATTTCATTTCCGGCGATCAGCACCGGTGTTTATGGGTATCCGATGGAAAAAGCCGCGCACATCGCCCTCTCAACTGTGAGGGACTTTGTCGAACAGCGCCCTACTCCCCTTCAGAGGGTGCGCTTCGTCCTGTTCTCACCAGATGCCTATGAGACTTTCAGCCGCGTGCTGCGGAGCTTTGTATAAACAAAGGCGCACATACGCTGTGTGCAGGATACTGCTGCAACCGGTGTGCTTGTGTGGTCCATACCGAACAGCGATATTAAGGTGCAGGAACCTATAGCAAAGCAGGATGTTCGCTTTACAGCGGTAGAATTTTCAAATAATTCAGATGCACCTGGGCGACAGGGGGATGTGTAAACGCCTTAGATTGGCACGCATGAGGCCGGACGAATCCGGCCCCATCGGAATGGCATCTATCGCCGATGCAGCAGATTTTAGCGGGTTTCCGGCTCGATATTCTGAAGGCCGGAGAGGACACGCTGGAAGGCGCGATAATCGCTGTCGCTGAACAGGGTTTCGATACGGCCATCAACGGATTCGGTCGTCCGCATCACATCGTCGCGCAGTTCTTCAGCCTTCGATGTGAGGTAAATGCGCACGGCGCGGCGGTCATTGGGATCTGGACGACGTTCGATCAGATCCTTCTTTTGCAGCTTATCGAGATTGGGCGTAAACGAGGTCGCGGCCCGGCCAACGGCGCGTGCCAGTTCAGAGGCATGCTGACCGTCTCTTTCAAACAGCGCACGCAGGATGTAAATCTCAATCACGCTCAATTCCGACGCGGGCATCGACTGGCGGAAGATCTGATCCACATTTCTGAGGGCGATATCCAGATTGCACCACAGGGACCCCTCAAAACGAAGATTGCTGGTGTTTTTATTCTTAGGCATCTCACTAATCCTTAAAACAGATAACGGCTACAACTTGGAAAAAGGGTCTTATCCGGGCTGATGTTCGTAAATCAGCTCAAAGTCACCCAGCACGATGCGATCACCGCTTCGGAGTGCATAGGGAGAGTCGGCCATCAGACGTTTGGAGTTAACAAACGTTCCGTTGACAGAGTCAAGATCAACGATGTGGAGTTCGTTTCCGTAAATGGCAAGTGCGGCATGACGACGTGAAACACCACGGTCACGGCCATTATAGGGAGTCAGATCAATATCCGGCGGAAAGGCGCTCTGGACATCTGATCGCCCGATAACGTAACCTTCGCTTGTGATCGACTGAAGACGAAATGCAATCCCCGATTCCGGCACACGAAAGACATAAACGGATGGCTTGTTCTGCTGGTGATGTGTGACCATATATCCGGCTACCCTGTACCATGTGCATCCCCTGCTCGCGCCGATTGATTCACATGGAAAAATGTATTTTGATACAGTTATATATTACGATAATGTGTAACAGCATAGGAAACAAGGCCTATTTTTAACAGACCATAAGGAGTAGGTGACAGATCAGAGCAACGAAAAGAGGCCCTGTGGCCTCTTTTTGTGAATCATAACACCTGCAACCTGTAACTTGCAGCGCAGCGTTAATGCGGCAGCATCATGGCAACGTTTACCGTTTCAATCAGATTCGTCGCCAGAATAGGCAGCAGCCCTAAAAGGATCGTGCCAGCCAGTGACGCATAGATCGCCCAGTTGAGATACTGCGAAGTAACTGCCAGTGAGTTGCGGTCATATTCCGCATCAGCGGCTTCATCCGGGCTGTCCATAAAGAACATGAAGATCGTGATACGCACATAGTAGTATGCACTCACGACGCTGGTCAGCACACCGATGACCGCCAGCAGCACCAGACCGGCCTGCAGTGTCGGCTGGAAGACCAGCCATTTACTGACAAAGCCCGCTGTCAGCGGCACGCCTGCGAAGCTGAACAGGAAGATCGCCATCATCATCGCCATCCACGGGTTGCGCTTGCCCAACCCTTTGAAGTCGTCGATATTGGTGCCGCTGCCATCTGCGCGCTCAATCGTCATCGCGATGGCGAAGGCCCCGATATTGGCGAAGGTATAACCCAGCAGATAGAACAGCACACCGCGAGTGGCATTGGTCGCAATACCCGGCGTCCCGGCGGCGGCAACCGCCATCAGAATATACCCGGCATGGGCAATCGACGAGTATGCGAGCATCCGCTTGATATTGCGCTGTGCCACTGCCACAAAGTTACCCAGAATCAGGGTGACAGCGGCAATAATCCACAGGGTATTCTGCCATACGGCGGCATCCACCTGCGTAACGAACACTTCCGCCGGTAAACCGATCAGCAGCACGCGCAGCAGTGCGCCAAAACCACCGATCTTGGCCGTAACACTCATGAAGGCGGTGGCCGGGGTCGGTGCGCCTTCGTAAACATCCGGTGTCCACATATGGAATGGGACTACGCCGACCTTGAAGCCAAGTCCGACCAGAACCAGCGCCGCGCCAATCGGCAGATAGAAGCGCTCCGGACCTTCTGAAGCAACAATCCTGCCGACCTGTGAGAAGATCTCGGGCAGGTTAGTCGTGCCGGTCCCGCCGTAGATCAGCGCCGAGCCGTAGACCAGAAATGCACTGGCAAACGCGCCGAGGATGAAATACTTCATGCCGCTTTCTTCGGATTTCGCATTGTTCCGGCGGAAAGCAGCCAGCACATACAGCGGGATGCTCAACAGTTCCAGCGCGACAAAGACCACAATCAGGTCATTAGCGCTTGCCATGAACATCGCCCCGGCTGATGAAAGCAGCATCAGCACATAGAATTCGCCGCGATCCTCATTGATCCGCTTCATGTAATCAATACTGAGCAGGACACTAAGCGCCGCCCCGACCAACACGATGATGTTCATAAAGCCGGTGAACTGATCAGCGATGAATGTCTCCTCAAGGGCAAGGATTTCGCTGCTGTTAAACGTAAACAGGTTCGCCACAAACGCGATGGCAAGTGTCAGCAGCGCCAGCCAGGGGGTTGCATCCCGGCGCGATCTCGGCAGGAACAGGTCAACAACAAGCAGAACACAGGCGCCGAGCGCGAGGATAATCCCCGGCAGCGCAGCACCGATGTTGAGATCGACAAAACTTGGAACTTGCATCGTTCCTCTTTCCCCTTAAGGCTGTACTTCAACAACGACAGCCGCATCGTCCTGAACGACAACGCTATCGACTGCGGGCTGCACCTGAGCAGCAATCTGTTCGGTGGACGATCCCATGGTATTAAAGAAGCCCACTGGCTGCAGACCAATCCAGAAAATCATAATGATAATTGGGATCAGCACGGCGATTTCCTGCCAGTTCAACTGCGGCAGATTCCTGTTTTCAGGGTTGTCAAGTTCCCCCAGATAAATTTTCTGGAAGAAGTACAGCATATAGACAGCGGCCAGAATAACACCGGTGGTTGCAAACAGGGCAAAGACGACGCCAAGGATCTGGCTGCCAGCCGCGCCAAGCAGGATGACGAACTCACCGACGAAACCATTCAGGCCCGGCAGACCCATACTGCTGAGGACGATCACCAGACTGAGCGCACCGAAAAGCGGCATCGCCTTCCAGATACCACCGTAGTCGGCCATAACCTTGGTGTGACGGCGCTCGTAGAGCATACCGACCACAAGGAACAGACCGCCGGTGCTGATGCCGTGATTGACCATCTGCAGGGTGGCACCCTGAAGGCCCTGCGCATTCAGCGCGAAGATACCGAGCACCACGAAACCCATATGACTGACGGAAGAGTACGCGACCAGCTTCTTCATATCGGTCTGGGCATAGCTGACCCATGCACCGTAGATGATCCCGATGACGGCCAGAACACCCATAAACGGTGCCCATGCGACCGATGCTTCAGGGAACATCGGCAGGCAGAAGCGGATGATACCGTAAGTCCCCATCTTCAGCAGGACAGCGGCAAGGATCACAGAGCCAGCGGTCGGCGCCTGAACGTGAGCATCCGGCAGCCAGCTATGCAGCGGCCAGATCGGGACCTTGATCGCGAAGGCGATCAGGAAGCCAAGGAACAGGAACGACTGCGTGCTGAAGATGCCATCAAACGGGAATGACAGCGTGCCAGCCTGCACCATTGCGACGATTTCCGGCACGGCAAAGGTCCCGGCAGTCCCACCGACATACAGCAGCGCCAGCAGCATCAGAATCGAGCCAGCCATCGTATACAGGAAGAACTTGATCGCCGCGTAAACGCGATTTTCAGCGCCCCAGATCCCGATCAGGAAGTACATCGGGACGAGCGTCACTTCCCAGAAGATAAAGAACATAATCAGGTCCTGCGCTACGAACACGCCAATCATGGCCCATTCAAGCAGCATCAGGAAGATATAGTAAAGTTTTTCGCGTCCACGTTCCTGAATGACACCGGCGTTAAACGATGTCAGAATCGCCAGCGGTGTGATGAATGTCGAGAGCAGTACCAGCAGCAGGCTGATCCCATCGACCCCGACGTAGTAGCTCACACCCAGGCTGGGAAGCCAGTCATTGCGCTGAACAAGCTGAAGACCGGGATTGCTGGAGTCGAACCCCACCCACATCAGCAGGGATGCCAGGAAAGTCGCGATGCTGAAGCCTAATGCAGTCCACTTCAGTGCGCCACGGTTGCGTTCCCCATTCATAAACAGCAAGACTGCCAAACCAATCATTGGTAGGAACAGTGTCACCGTTGTGAGCGATAACCCTGAATTTTCCATAGAAGCCGTCTCTCCTCGCCTTTTACTAGCTCTGAAGCACAGGTAATAACATCAAGATAACCACTGCGACGACACCTAACATCAGCGCAATCGCATAAACACGGATATAGCCAGTCTGGGCACGGCGCAGCACATCCGCTGACCCACGCACCATACGTCCTATACCGTTGACAACCCCATCAATGACGCCGAGATCAAACGGGCGGCTCAACAGATCACCCACGGCGTTAAAGCCCTTCCATATCACGGTATCATGGAAGTAGTTATGCAGCAGCTTCCAGTCCAGTGTATCGGAGAGGAAGTGCGCAATCGCATTGAACGGGGCAATAAACAGCCGATGATAGGTTTCATCCCAGTACATACGGGCATTGGCGATCGCCCAGATCGGCCCGGTGACGGCGTCCCGCTGTAACGGGTCACGTCCTTCTTCGTCAACAGCCCGGCCACCACCGTAACGGGCACGTGCAGCAAACAGTGCCACCACACCAATACCCAAGGCTGTCAGAGCAACCAGCGGGTTAAAGGGCGGGGCTGCATGTGCTTCAGCAATACTGTAGGTCAGGAAATCGGACAGCGCATGGTATCCAAAGATCCCATCAAGGCCGAAGGCAAAGATGCTCGAAAGGCCGGACGGGATATTGATAAAGCCAATAAACAGGCTGAAGAATGCAAGAATTACAAGCGCTAAAGTCATCGGCCAGGCGCTTTCGCTCGCCTCTTCCGCCGCTTCGGTGCGGGCGGGGCCATGGAAGACCATCTCGATCTGGCGGCCCATGTAGAAGGCGGTCATACCGGCGGCCACAATCAGCAGGCCAAGCGCGATATAGCCCTTGAGCTGACCATTCCCAATTGCAGACACCCACGCATCGACCAGAATCTCATCCTTCGACCAGAAACCGGCAAACGGCCAGATCCCGGCCAGCGCCAGCGTACCGATCAGGTATGTCCAGTAGGTGATTGGCATACGACGGCCCAGACCGCCCATGTTACGCATATCCTGCGGGTCAAACGGATCGGGTTCGGCTGCATGCTCTTCACTATGCGTCGCTTCGAGCGGGTCATGGCTGTCCATATGGTCATCATGTCCCACTGTATGACCTTCATCGCCGGCATGTTCGGCATGCTTCATATGCTGGACATGGTGATGTCCATGCTCCATGCCGTGGATGACCGAACCGCTGCCAAGGAACAGCAGCGCCTTGAAGAACGCATGGGTAATCATGTGGAACATGGCGGCGGTATAGGCGCCAAGGCCCACAGCCGCGACCATGAAGCCAAGCTGGCTGACCGTGCTGTATGCCAGCACGCGCTTGACGTCGAACTGGCCGATGGCGATAAACCCGGCGACAATCGCGGTCAGCGCACCGACCACCGTCACCACGATCGCGGTGAATTCGGCATGGGCGAAGAACACGTTGGAGCGCACCATCATATACACACCAGCCGTCACCATTGTTGCAGCGTGGATCAGCGCCGACACCGGAGTCGGACCAGCCATCGCGTCCGGCAGCCAGACGAACAGCGGGATCTGTGCGGACTTACCCGCAGCACCCAGCAGCATAAACAGGGTGACAAGGACCAGAATGGTCTCAATATCAAACGAGAACGACCCAATGTCGATCTGACGCCCCCGGACTTCCGGCTGCCCATTGGCATCCACACGACCGGTTTCGAGTGTCTCACCTTCGCCAAGCTCCAGCATTGCCAGCGCCTGATTAAAAACGCCCATCTGAGCGATAGCAAGGTGATCGTTATTGTGATAGCGCGGGCCAGCCGCCGCATGATCATCAACAGCATGATCGTCACCGGCTTCGCCTTCAGTCTGAGCGACCAGCAGGACAGCACCTTCGTGATCATCAGCGGCTTCTTCACCATGTCCGCCGCCTGAGATCAGGTTCTCGACAGCGTGCGGATTGACGACTTCAGTCGGCTTGTAGAAATCAAGTGTGCTGAAGGTCCAGAACATCAGGAACATCGCCATCAGCACGCCGAAGTCACCGACACGGTTGGCGATAAACGCCTTGCGTGCAGCGTTCGCGTTACGCCAGCCTTCACCATGCCGTTTATCCCACCAGAAGCCGATCAGCAGGTAGGAGCACAAGCCCACACCTTCCCAGCCGACGAACATCATCAGGAAGTTATTGCCCCCGATGAGCGTAAACATGAAGGCAAGGAACATATTGAGATAAGCGAAGAAGCGCGGATAGCGCGAATCGCCGTGCATATATGATGAAGCGTAGATGTGGATCAGCGTGGCGACAAATGAGATGAAGACCATCATCGAAACGCTGAGGGTATCCACGCGCATCTGCCACGAGATGTCCACACCGATCAGGCGTATCCAGCCATCCAGCAGCGGCGGATTAATCACCGCTGGCTCATAGTAGTTACCAGTCAGATAACTGAGCAGACCGAGTGCGACAAAGAATGTAGAGCCTGAAGCGATGATCGCAATCCCGGAGGAAAAGCGTTCACCGAGGCGGTTGCCCCAGAAGAAGTTGATGAACGCCCCAATCGCGGGGATAAGGATCATCAGGGGCGCTAAGGTTGCCAATGTCTGCATAAACATCAACCTTCCATCGAGTGCAGATCATCGATATTAATGCTCTGCTTGGTGCGGAAAATCGCCACAATTAACGCCAGCCCGACGGCGACTTCTGCCGCTGCTACCGTAATGACGAAGAACACAAAAAGCTGACCGTTAACCTCTCCCCACTGGCGCGCAAAGGCCACCAGTGCAAGGTTTGCAGAGTTTAACATAAGTTCAATGGACATAAAGACCAGAATCGCGTTGCGTTTGAGCAGGACACCCATCACGCCTATCGTAAACAGCACCGCGCTGAGAATAACAAATGCTTCTGTCTGTACCATCCTGTTTTTTCCTCAGTCTCCAGCGGGTTCTGGCTGCTCGGATGAGCTGCCCGAAGATTGCAGGGGCGGCGCAAGGCGTGGGGCCTGCGAGAGATCGCTGCCGGTCTGCGATGCGATGACACTGGTCAGCGGACGGCTGACACGGCGGCGCTGACCACGTACCGCACGGTCTGAACGGTCTTCACGCAGCGTCAGGACGATGACACCGATCATCGCCGCCAGCAGCAGGATCGCAACCAACTGGAACGGCAGCAGATAATCGATAAACAGCATCTTTCCAATCGAATACGGATCACCGAACGGCTCGGCAGTCGCGGTGAGAAGCGAATCACCCGTATACAGCGTCACCAGTTCGCTGCCACCAGCGACGCGCAGCGGGGCGACAACAAGGAGTCGGGCGCTATCACGTGCGATATTCAGATCACCGGTACGCGCCAGAATGAGATCAGGATCGAGCGTATCGCGCACACGCTGTTCGCTGCCCGCTTCGATCACAGCCCAGTTGGTCCATGCTTCAGGCAGGACGACAGCCTCTGAAGCCTCACCGGGCGCGACATCCATTGCAATCGGGATGACCTGACGGCTGTCGGCGAAGGCTTCGGACAGGATCTCGACCACGCTGACCGGCTGCGATGTTGCATTGAATACCGTAACGCGACCATTGCGACGCTCTACCATAGTGAGATCGTCATTGAAGGTCGTCAGTGCCAGACTTCCGCCCTGATCGCTCGTCAGAATACCGGTGGTCGGTGTCCCCGGCTCAAGCTGAACGGTTGCCGTAACAAAGGGGATTGCGGTATCCACCGGGCTGAACGTCAGCGAGTACTCACCAGCTTCATAAGCGGTAAAAGCAGTCGCATCACCGGGGGATACGTTTTCGGCAATAAGTTCATCATTCAGAAAAACATCAAAAATGCGCTCGCCAATCGCAACCTGTGGGTTGGTGAAATCACCCGTAGGGACCTCATCAGCCACAGATGCGGCATTCACGATACGCAGTTCTGCCATGCCCTGACTCGGTGTCTGGTTATCGACCTGTCCCAGGATAATCCCGACCCCGACGACAACGATAAACACCATCGACAGCACCAGTGCCAGTGGAGCCACCCACGGGAACCGGCGCACGCCATCCCCGGTGGTGAGCCGTTCCACCCCCAGAAGCATGATCACAAACAGGAACAGAACCATGATCGCGCCAGCGTAAACGATGATCTGCACCATGGCAAGGAACGGCGCTTCGAGCATGATATAAAGCACCGCAACACAGATAAAGTTCGAGATCAGGAACATCGCGCTGTGAACCGCGTTTTCGCTTTGCAGCATCATAAAGGCGCAGACAATCGCCAGCGCTCCTATGATCGCAAATAAGATCGCTTCTACTCCCATATCGGTTATCCTTGGGCGTACTCGTCCAGAAGTTTGTGCAGTTTAACACAAACAGCGCCAGAGTTCAAAACCTCCGGCGCTATTTGTTTATTTTTGGTAGACGTACCGTTCTACTTCGGATTTTCCATATCCGGAATGGAACGGGTGAACACACCAGGCTCGGTCACCCGTGGGGTATCACTCATGCCTTCAGGGGCCGGATCGATCAGCATGGACTTGGTAAAGATCGCGTCACGCCGATCTGCAAAGCTGAGCTGATGTTCGTGCCCAAGCTGAATCGCCTGTGTCGGACATGCATCCTCACAGTATCCACAGAAGATACAGCGCAGCATGTTGATCTCATAGGTCTTGGCATAGCGTTCGCCCGGGCTGTAGCGTTCTTCATCTGTGTTTTCCGCTGCTTCCACCCAGATGGCATCAGCAGGACAGGATGCAGCACACAGCGAACAGCCAATGCATTTTTCCAGACCGTTATCGTAACGGCGCAGGTGATGGCGACCTTTATAACGCGGTTGGAATGGGCGCACCTGTTCCGGGTACTGAAGAGTCACCGGCTCTTCCAGCAAGTGTTTGAAGGTTGTTGCAAAACCTTTGATTACATTCATCTCGTCGCCTTAACTTTCTAAACTCTTTGGCTGACAGCTCGCGCAGTCACTGATGTGATTAATCACCACCGGTCGAAGGGTTTTGGACTTCCTCAACACTGGGTTCTTCACCAAGTCGGCCAAGTCGCTCCAGAACTCTGATCGTGTTGCGGTAAAGGACAAATGGGATCGCCAGTGCCCCACCGACCGCCTGCAGCAGACCATAACCAATGCCACTGCGTTCGCCAGTGATCACCGGGTCCGTTTCAAATTCTGGCTCTGCGTCTTCAGCCGGTTCATCCTCACGGCTCAGGAACACCAGACCGCCGACCACGACCACAAGGAACATGATCGCCGAGATAATCCCATACGCGACCGGGCCGAACACATCACCCAGAACGACCGCGATGGCCGTCCAGCAGGCCGCCAGTAGTGACAGCGGCAGCAGGACCTTCCAGCCGAAGCTCATCAGACGGTCATAGCGGATACGCGGCAGTGTCGCACGCACCCAGATGAAGACGAACAGGCACAGAATAACCTTGCCCAGCGACACCAGCGGCCCGACAATCGGCGCACCAGTTTCAAGGCCGAAGCCGGTATTGTACCCACCGAAGAACATCGTCACCGCGATCAGGCTGACCGCGATCATCCCCAGATATTCCGCCATCATGAACAGCGCGAACTTCATACCGCTGTATTCGGTCATGAAACCGGCGGTGAGTTCCTGCTCAGCTTCTGGCAGGTCGAAGGGCGCACGGTTGACTTCAGCGACCAGCGCAATACACATGATCGCCGCCGCCAGCGGATTCTGGAAGAAGAACCAGTTAATAAACAGCCCCGCCTGTGAATCGACAATATCGCGGACATTCATGCTTCCCGCGAGCATAATCGGAACGACAAGCGTCAGACCAAGGCTCAACTCGTAGCTGATCATCTGGGCAGTGGCGCGAAGCCCGCCAAGCATTGCATACTTGTTATTGCTCGACCAGCCCGCCAGCACCACACCATAGGTCCCGACACTGGTGATCGCCAGCAGCCACAGCACCCCTACACCGGGATCGGCAATCGACAGCGGGATGCGATACCAGTTGCCATCGAACCACGGGATCGTGATCGGCGGTCCGAGCGGAATCACGGCCAGCACCACCAGTGTTGGCACTGCTTTCAGCATCGGCGCCAGCAGATACATCCACTTATAGGCGCTTGTCGGCATGATGTCTTCCTTGAAGATCAGCTTCACGCCATCTGCGGCAGGCTGAAGCAGTCCCCACGGGCCGACACGATTAGGGCCACTGCGCTGCTGGAAGAACGCGATAAGCTTACGCTCCAGCAGTGTGGTATAGGCAAAACCGGTGATCACCGCAAACAGGATGATTGCCGAGTAAAGAACCGGATGCCAGAATGAGCATCCTGCCGACTGTGAACACTCAATCGGTGTGGCGTACTGCCCTGTCTGGTACATATTCCACAGGCCGCTTAACAGTGCGACTGTGATCAGGCCGACGATCAGCAGGACAATCAACCCACCAATGACCAACACAGGAAGCGGTATTCCGAAAACTTTGCGCTGAGCCATAGTTCAATTCAACCTTATACTTTTCTGACTTCGCCCGTCGTAATGGTCAATGGAACCGGCTGTTCCGTCAGATGACGCGGCAGCAGCACACTTCCGGCGGGCGCCCTGCCGTTGACATAAGCCTTGACCCGGACGCTCGTCCCACCTGCTGTCACCTCGATCACATCCCCGCTGGCGATGCTAAGCCGTTCAGCGTCAGCGCTGTTGAGTTCAGCATAGGGCATCATGATGCGCGGCTCCATAAAGGCGCTCGGTGCAAAGACCGACTCGCGATTATAAAGCTGCGTTGTCGGAATGACGACCCACTGCCCATCGGAAAGCGATGGAATCTGCGGGAGTGTGACTTCAGCAGCCGCCGGGACGGTCCCGTTGTCTGCATCGGTTTTGATCTGAACGCCAAGGCCGCCGGTATTCTGATAGGCTGTGCCGCCGTAGTACATATCTTCGCGGCCAATCTCCGGATACTGTCGCTCAACCCATGCGAGTTCGCGATAGGTGCAGCCCTCAAAGGACGCGATATCCCGCGTGATTTCCTGCATGACCGCCGCCGCAGATGGTCTCAGATTGGCCTTGCCAGCCGCCCCCATTACCCGCGACATGATCTGCCATGCGGGAAGTGCTTCACCCATCGGCCCCTGCGCGGTGTAGAAGCGCTGGACGCGGCGTTCACCATTAGTATAGGTCCCGTCGCGCTCGGCAAAACTCTGGATGGGCAGTGCCAGCGCAGCATACTGCGTCACGATGTCATCCGGGAACAGGCTCAGAACGATGACGGTTTCCGCACGGCTCAGCCAATCCTGCACCGACGGATCATCGGCCAGCAGTTCCGCCTGCGCGACAATCAGCACTTTCGGCGGGTTCTGGGCAATCGCGAGCGTATTCTCGACGGTGTACCCGAGATAATGCTGTCCCATGCGATTCGGGCCGGGGAAGGTCGAAAGCAGACCGTTATTCGCCCTGCCGACGTGACCGGTTTCAATCAGGAAGTTGGCAGCAGCCTGCATCAGCGCCTGACTGCCTTCGTAGGTCAGCCCTTCAGCGCCGGTGACGATAATCAGGTTGGCGGCATCTGCCAGATGGCTGGCGAGTTCGGCATGATCACCCCTGACATTGGTCAGGAAGTGTGCGGCGTGACCGGCATCGTAACGTACAACTTCGCTGGCGAAATCATCCATACGGGTGCCACGGGCATTCGCGACCACCACATACGCGCCGCGATCACGGGCCTGCTTGATGCGTAAACGCCAGATCGGAACTTCTTCTTCCAGATCGGACGCGATCACCAGCACAGCGTCACCCTTGCCCAGCGCGCTGATATTGGTGCCGTGGCCTACTCCGACACTGGCGACCAGTTCTGCGCCTGCGTGTGTCGGCGGCCATACGCCAAGTTGAGTCGAACCATAGGCGGACAGCAGTTCGCGCAGCAGGTAGAGATCTTCGTTACTCATCATGCTGCCAGCAATCGCGCCAATACTGCCACCCGCATTATTCAGGGTTTCAATCAGCGTGCTGATCGCATCATTCCATGAGATCTGCGTCAGGCTTTCGCTTCCACCTGCGCGGCGCATCGGATGCTGTAAACGGCCTTCGCTGCGCGTGAAGTGATGACCAAAGCGCACCTTGTCCGAGATCCAGATCTCGTTGACGTATTCATTCTGGCGCGGCAGAACACGCTTGATCATGGCGCGGCCACCGAAATCACGGTCGAGACGAACGTTGAGTGTGAGATTGGAGCCAGCAGCGTCAAACGGATCAATACTCGGCACCGGTGTCAGCTCCCACGGACGAGCGCCAAACCGGAAGTCAACAGTGGTCAGCGCACCGACCGGGCAGATGTCGGTTGTGTTGCCGGAGAAGTAGGAGTCAAAAGCAGGTGTGCTGTTGGTGATAATCTGAAGGGTGCGGCCACGTTCGTGGAAGGCCAGCACATCGTCGCCGACGATCTCTTCCTGGAAGCGGATGCAGCGGGCACACTGGATGCAGCGTTCTTCGTCAAGGAAGATCAGGTCACCAAGCGGGACGTGCTTATCAAGCCGCATCTTGTCTTCGTAATGCATCCGGCTCGTCTGGGGGCCGTGATGCATGGTCAGGTTCTGAAGCGGACACTCACCACCCTTGTCACAGATTGGGCAGTCAAGCGGATGACTGGTCAGCAGGAATTCGAGCACGCTCTCACGGGCGACATCGACCTGCTCGGTTGCGGTCCGCGTAACAAGGCCATCTGCACATAACTGCGTGCAGGCCGTCTGAAGCTTCGGGAACATGCGGACTTTGGGCTTGCCCTCTTCGTCCAGCACGACTTCCCCAGTTGCGCGGTCCTTCTCGATAGTGCCCATCTCCACCAGACACATACGGCACATGCCGACCGGGTCCATCTTGGGATGGTAGCAAAAGACCGGGATGTCATTATTGGCGTACCATTTCGCGGCATCAACCAGATTCATCCCGGCAGGAACATCATATTCGCGATCATCAATGATAATCTTGACTGTATCAGTCATGTAAACTCTCTCGTGCCAGATACTGGATACATTTCATCAAGCGGACTATCTCTTCTGCCTCAGGCGCAGGGCCTGATTCAAGCCTTCCTGAGCGCGGTCACGCATCACCTGTGCAACCACTCCCCATGTCTCAGTGTACAACTGGTTCTCGGCCAGTACGAGACCCTCCCGAAAATCCCGCAGGGCCTGATCGATCAACCCTGCCTGTAAATGCAGTTCACCGCGCAGCACATAGCCGCTCGGTGAGTGTGGATAACGGGTGATCGTTTCATCCAGCAGCGCCAGCCGTCGCAGATAATCCCCGGTGCGCTCGGCTTCGCCTGGCAGCAGCCACCGCCGCAGGTATTGCCATGCTGGAACAGATGCCCGCTGGCCGGTTGCTGGCTCTGGCATCTGTTCCTGTTTGATGACATCTGTCGTCGGCTCTTCATCCGGAGCGGGGGGCGTAAGCGCCTGCCCCGCCTCATTATCATGGGCATCCAACGACATGATTTAAACCCTAATCACCCGCCGGAGCCGCTTCAGTGTCCGTCACTGGCGTGATATTCTTCTGGGCATCCGGGTCCACATGACGATTGAAATCATCAGGGAAATTCAGGATGGTGTGGATAATCGGATTAGCTGCGAACTCACCCAACGCGCAGAGCGTTGTCCCCTGCATATTGCGGGCGACATTCATGATCAGATCGACATCGGAAGGCTTGCCTTCACCCGCCAGAATACGGTCGATCACCTTATCCAGCCAGTAAGTCCCTTCACGGCAGGGCGTACACTTGCCACAGCTCTCATGCTTGAAGAACTTGGTCATCTTCGATGCTGCCCATGTGATGTCAACGGTTTCATCCATCACGATCACAGATGCAGAGCCGAGAATCGTCCCGATCTTCTGCATATCTTCATAGGTGAGCGGCGTATCAAGCACTTCATCAGTCGCCGGGACAATCGGACCGGAACCGCCCGAAGGAAGAATAGCCTTAAAGGTGTGACCGTCCAGCGGCCCACCAGCATAATCATAGAGCAGTTCGCGGAAGGTAACGCCGAACGGCAGTTCATAATTTCCCGGCTTCTTCACCTGGCCGCTGACACAGAAGACCTTGGTCCCCGCGCTCTGCTCGGTACCGATCTTCTTATATTCCGCCGCGCCATTGGCAATGATCCACGGGACATTGGCGATAGTCTCAACATTGTTGACGACTGTTGGTTCGCCATACAGGCCGCCGCCCTTCTGCGCGGGGAATGGCGGACGAACGCGGGGCATCCCCAATTTACCTTCAAGGCTGTTCAGCAGTGCGCTTTCCTCACCGCAGATATAAGCACCAGCGCCCAGATGGGTATAAACCCTGCACGAGTAGCCGGAACCAAGGATATTGTCACCGCCGAAGCCGTTACGTTCTGCTTCAGCGATGGCCTCATCGAGCTGATGCGCCAGATCCCAGAATTCGCCGCGCAGGTAGATGTATACGGCGGTCGCTTGAATCGCATACGCACAGATCAGGGCACCTTCGATCAACTGGTGCGGGTTTTCTTCCATGATCTGGCGATCTTTGAACGTCCCCGTCTCACTCTCGTCAGCATTGACCGTGACATACTTGACGGGTTCATTCTGCGGAATAAAGCTCCACTTCACACCAGTTGGGAAGCCTGCACCACCACGACCACGCAGCCCGGAAGCCTTAACCTCATTGATGACATCCGCCGAAGACATCGCCAGCGCCTTTTTGAGCGCTTCGTATCCGCCGTTGTCAACATAGGTCTGGAATTTCCCAATATCGGGAATGTCTGCGGCGCGCAGTAAAATATTATCAACCATAAAAATTATCCCGTCTCACCACTATCCGCCGATCAACCCCGATTGACCTGAGCATTAACCTCTGCACGCCACTGCTCAATCAGTGTTTTCATCTTTTCCATGTCCAGATTTTCAGCGTAATGAAAATTACACTGAAGCATCGGAGCTTTATCACAGGCCGCCAGACACATGACATGTTCAACCGTGAACAGTCCGTCTTCTGTGGTCCCGCCTTCAGTGACGCCGAGATACTCTTTCAGTTCTTCATGGAACTGATCAGCACCGCGCAGCGCACAGGGAAGATCGGTGCAGACCTGAAGCCAGTACTTACCCTTGGGTTTTTCACTGTACATGGTATAGAACCCGGCAACCGAACGTACCTGAGTAACATCCATATCACAGATGTCAGCCACATCCTGGAGGCCTTCCGGACTCACCCAGCCGTAGTGTTCCTGCGCAATATACAGCAGAGACATCACCGCTGACCGTTTATCCGGGTATTTTGAAAGCGTTCTTTCGATCCGCTCCTGATAATTTTCAAGCAGATTATTCATGCAGTCTGTCCTTCAGAGTGCAGCTTGCGATTAGTGTGATAAACCGCATGATGCATTAGTAGTGCATCATCTATCCGTTAGCCCGTTCACTCACCATCCGATCATGGATCAGCAAATAAACAGGCTAACGGACTGACGGCCTAGCGGTCACAGTCGCCAAGTACAATATCGATACTACCGACGATCGCGACCACGTCAGCGATCATAAAGCCCTGCGTCATAATCGGCAGTGCGCTGATGTGCATAAACGAAGGTGTCTTGAAGTGAACCCGGCGCGGCTTGTTGCCACCCGTACCATGCAGATAGCAGCCAAGTTCACCGCGTGGGCTTTCAATCGCAGCGAAAACTTCCTGATCCGGCGCATTGAAGCCTTCAGTCCACAGTTTGAAGTGGTGAATGACCGCTTCCATGCTGCGGCTCAGGGATGCACGCGGCGGTGGCACAAATTTGCGATCTTCCGAGCGGAACGGTCCACTTGGCAGCGTCTTCGCCGCCTGCCGCAGGATCTTGACACTCTCGTACATCTCACGCACACGCACGATATACCGGTCATAGACATCGCCATGATCACCAAGCGGCACATCAAAGCTGTAATTCTCATAACCGGAATACGGAGTCGCCTTCCGGATGTCCCAGTTCACACCACTGGCGCGCAGGGTGGGACCGGAGAAGCCATAAGCCAGCGCGACATCGGGTTCTACCACGCCAACGCCCTGTGTGCGGTCAATCCAGAGCGGATTTTTAGTCAGCAGGCGTTCGTAATCCTCAATTTTCGCCGGGAAGTAATCCAGAAAATCGTTGAGGGCGGGCAGGAATTCTTCCGGAAGGTCACGCCAGACACCGCCGGGGCGGATGTATGAGGTCATCATACGCTGACCGGAAAGCATCTCGAACATGTCGAGAATCTTTTCACGTTCGCGGAAGCAGTAGAGGAAGACGCTCATCGCGCCCATATCGATCGCGTGTGTACCCAGCCAGACCAGATGGCTGTTGAGCCGGGTCAGTTCAAGGCCGATCACACGGATGGCCTGTGCGCGTTCCGGCACATCGAGATCAACCAGCTTCTCGACCGCCATGCAGAACGCCATATTATTCGACATCGGGGCGAGATAGTCGGTACGATCGGTGAGCGTCAGTCCCTTTTCGTACTCTTTGGACTCGATGTTCTTCTCAATCCCCGTATGCAGGAAGCCGATATCCGGCAGACAGGTGACGATCTCTTCACCGTCGAGTTCCAGCAGGAGTCGCAGCACGCCATGTGTACTGGGATGATGCGGCCCCATGTTGAGCATCATGGTCTCGCCGGTAAATGCACGTTCAGAAACCAGACCGCGAAACTCGTCGAGGCTGCCTTCCCAGGATTGGATTTCAGATTCTGTTGAAACTGCCATGGGCTATTCTACCAAACCCCTCACTCTTGGCCTTTAGGCTTATGTTCGAGGATTTCATTCACATTGAATGAAAACTGTATTGTCTCGTATCCCAGGGGGAAATCGCGGCGGGCGGGATGACCATTCCAGTCTTCAGGCATCAGCAGACGCCGTGGATCGGGATGGCCTTCGAACTTGATCCCCATCATATCCATAATCTCACGCTCAAGCCAGTTCGCCGCCGGCCAGACGTCGATGATACTCGGCAGGCGGGGATCTTCTTCATCAAGGTAAACCTTGATCCGAAGCCGACGGTTATAGAGCATGGAGTAGAGATGATAGGCCACTCCAAACCGGCCCGGACGGGTATACTCCGGATAATAATCCACCGAACTGATGTCGGAGAGATAGTTATAGATCAGGCCGGGTGTATCCTGTAAATACCGCATGACATCGACGATGCTCTCGCGGGAAACCACGATTGTGACTTCCCCACGAAATTCGACGACATCCTGAACGGCATCCGGCATTGCGGCTTTCAGGGCATCTACAGGGTTTACCGCATCAGCGATATTGGCACGATTTACACTCATAACGATAAACCTCTAGACCCGTACCGGCGAACTTGCTGCCCACTCGTTGATACGCTCACCCTTGATCTGTTCGTGCAGCATCAGGATGCCATGCAGAAGCTGTTCAGGGCGCGGCGGGCAGCCCGCGACATAAACATCAACAGGGATGACTTCATCGACTCCCTGCACCACAGCGTAATTGTTATAGACACCACCCGATGAGGCACAATCCCCCATCGCAATCACCCACTTGGGATTTGACATCTGATCGTAAAGCTGACGCACAACGGGCGCCATTTTGCGCGTCACGCGGCCAGCAACGATCATCAGGTCTGCCTGACGGGGACTGGCACGATTAAGCTCCATACCAAAGCGGGACAGGTCATAAGTCCCCGCCTGCGTGCTCATGTATTCAATCGCACAGCAAGCCAGGCCAAACAGCAGCGGCCACTGAGCACCGGTACGGCCCCAGTTGACTGCTGCTTCCAGGGTAGTGGTTACCACCCCTAAATTACCGAGTTTCTGCGTTACTCCCATTCTAACGCGCCTTTCTTCCACTCATACAGCAGGCCGACAGTGAGGATCAGTAAAAACAACCCCATGACAATAAGGCCATAAATCGCCAGATCACGGAAGACCACGGCGAATGGCACAAAGAAGATCACTTCAATGTCGAACAGGATGAACAATACCGCAATCAGATAAAAGCGCACTGGCAGACGGCGCGTACCAGGGCCTATGGGTTTCATACCACTTTCATAAGGCGCATTCTTGCGTTCGGTTGGCCGGTGCGGGCCAAAAATGCGCGAAATGACGAGAATAATGAAGGTAATCCCGACCGCCAGAACGATCATTGCAGCGGTAGGTGCAAACTCCTGTAAAGCCATCATTTAACCCCGGTTTTGTTTGTTCATTTTTGAACAAATAGCTTCATTTAGGTTAGCATAAGCGTATGCTATTGTCAATTCAAATTAAGGGGAAGACAACCCCCATTACGCCTGTACCGGGGCTTAAGATAACGCGAAAAACAAACAAACGCAAAGTAAATCATCGGATGCACATCTCCAATTAGCCGACGCGCCTGCCCTTCCTCTGAAATTCGTAAGCCTGCTGGTGGAGGCTAAGGATTTCCTGAACGACCAGTTCGCGATTCTGGGCATGGAGAAAGGCATTGGCCGGGCTTTCGGCCCCAACACTGAAGAAGTAGTGCGATCCAGGGACCACCCGCACATTCGCCACAGGAAATTCAAGGTTCGCCAGCAGATCCATCATGCCGGTCAGCCCGACAAGTCGATCCTTATGGCCGAGAATCACCCGGACGGTATCCCATGCACGGGCGATTTCGCGATTCTTCAGCCGCCCCATCGCCATAAAGGTTGCACCCGTCACACCGCGCGGCGTGGCGTCGTACTGGAAACTGTGTTCTTCCATGACATAGCGTGTCGCCCCTTCGCACAGCGTGCGGATCATCGTCGGCTTCAGCGACTGGCCGATGAAATCCAGACCGCGCAGCCGTTCCAGCAGTCCGATACCGATCCCCAGCGTGGTGAAGAAAGCGCGGTACAGTTCATCTTCCAGCAGCAGCGCCGGGGCCAGTGCCAGCCGGGTCTCTTCGCCATAACGCCAGTGAATCGGGTTGAGATAGAACAGCGTCGCGCCGCCCATGCTGTGTCCGACGAAATTCAGCACCTTCAGATGAGACTCACCCGGCTGACGGCGCAGTCTCATCAGATCGACCCATGCCTGAAGCATCGTCATACAGGCTGGCGGGTTGACGGTTTCAAGTTCAGGTGTATGGTCCGCCAGATTGGTGAGGCCAAAGCCGTTATGATCAACTGAAATCGCGATCAACTGACGATTGCTCAACACCGTCATCCCCGGCAGGTCTTCCCAGATGCGGTGATTGCCGGTCCAGCCGTGGACGAAGATCACGAAACCGTGTGCCATCTGGAGATTGGTCAGCAGCATCTCGTCGGGCGTCTCAAAATCTTCCGGCCACGTGATCTGCCAGAAGAAATCGGTCAGCCCCTGCTCGATAAGCATCCGATGGCCTTCGTTTTTATCGACAAGCCCACGCCGGATCAACTCAAGCAGGCTGTAATCGGCGGTATACGTCCCCGGAACGCGGCCTTCCTTGCGTACCGTGTAGCCTTTAACCCATTGGAGATGCGAAGCGTTTATCATAAGCTGCGTTACTCACAGTGTGCGATGTGGTTATGCGATGATCGTCTACGAGTCGGAAAGACTTCCGGGTGTGAGCGATTAAACAAAAGACGCGATCTGAACCTATCGCGTCTTCTCGTACATTATTCGCCGGGTGTTACATCTCAAGATAATCCCGAAGCTGACGGCTGCGGGTAGGATGGCGCAGTTTGCGCAGTGCCTTGGCCTCGATCTGACGGATGCGCTCACGAGTCACACCGAAGTGTTTGCCGACTTCTTCCAGCGTGTGATCCTGCCCATCCTTCAGGCCGAAGCGCATTTCCAGCACTTCGCGTTCACGTTCACTCAGGACACCGAGCGCCGCGCCGATCTGATCTTTCAGAAGCTGGCGCGTGGCGGCATCCACCGGCCCCATGATTTTATCATCTTCAATGAAGTCACCGAGCAGGCTGCTGTCTTCCTGACCAATCGGCATTTCAAGGCTGACCGGTTCCTGACTGATGCGCATGATCTTACGCACCTTCTGGGCGGCGCGGCGCAGTTTGCGTGTCAGGCTGGGGTCGAGATGCGTCCCGGTGCGCCGCAGCAGCTTGATCGCTTCGGTCTCTTCGGGAGTCAGGAAGTCCATCTCCAGCGCGATCTGCTCGGCATTTGGCTCTGCGCCCAATTTTTGCAGAAGCTGACGCTGAACACGCATCAGCCGGTTGATTGTCTCGACCATGTGAACCGGGATGCGGATCGTGCGCGCCTGATCCGCAATTGCGCGGCTGATCGCCTGACGAATCCACCATGTCGCATACGTGCTGAACTTGAAGCCTTTGGTATGATCGAACTTGGCGACCGCACGCAGCAGGCCGATATTGCCTTCCTGAATCAGATCGAGAAAGTTGATCCCCCGCCCCATGTAGCGCTTGGCTACGCTGACCACCAGACGCAGATTCGCACTCGTCAAAGCTTCGGCGGCCATTTCCGCACGATGTTCGACCTGTTCGAACAGTTCAGGCAGCGCATCGACTTCATCTTCATCGGAGTACAACCACTGCTGAAACAGCTCCGACGGTGGAAGTGCGCCATTCTCACGGTAGTGTTTGCGGATCTGAAGCTGTAACAGGCGCGGGATGAGATACACACCCTGCATCGAGTTGAACAGGGTCTCGGCCAGTGTCGTCCACTGCTCATCACGGCCCCATTCACGCTGGCGCAGATAAGTGCGGACATACGACTTGGCAGTGACATCCCAGTTCTCGGTGACGGTCTGCACTTCGTCAATCACCGCCCGGAAGTCTGGCTGTTCTGCCTTGTGCTTGGTTGCCAGTTTCTGGGTCGTCTCCCAGTTCTCGAAAATATAATCATACGCAAGCTGCACGACTTCGACCGGCAGCGGTTTCTTTTCCTTGCCACTACCGCCTTCGCCCTCACCCTGAACGCCGGAGACACGATCCTGAAGTTCCTGGAGCAGACGCTCCGCCGCAATCTGCGTGCTAAGCCAGATCTCGCGGTTGCCATCCAGCAGCGTGACCTGTCCGATTTCCTTCAGATACATCCGCACCGGATCATCGGCCAGCGAGACCGTATCAAGGCTGGTATCCTCTACCAGTGATTCTTCGTCGATCTCTTCCAGCTCTTCTTCATCTGGCTCATCCTCTTCGAGAGGCGGTGCGCTCTTGGCAGAAGCCCGGCCTGCCGCGGCAGCAAGCTCACCACCTGCATCATCGAGATCCAATTCTTCATCTTCATCAAATTCGAATTCTTCGTTTAATTCATCAGACATTTGCAGCTCGCTTCAATGGTTCTCTTTTACGAATGGTTTTTTGCAGGCTCGGTCTGAAGTCAGATGCAGAATAATGCTGTATAAAGATAAATATGTGCATCCGGATGATTGTGTCTCAAACCGATCACTGCTACAAGACACCCTAAAGGAAATGACGGCTGTGGCTCTGACGTTCCTGCTCCAGAAGCCGCAGCGCCTGATTGATCAACAGAAGACGCTGCGCATAGTGGGTCATGCTTTCCCCGTCATCCTGCATCAGCGCATCGGCCTGCAGGAATTGCAGCTCCATGACTTCCCGTTTTAACCGCAGCAGGCGCAGGATCAGGACCTTATCGAGCAGTTGACTGGCGGCATCCCCACCACCGCCGCGACGTTCAAACAACTGCCATGATGATGCGGCTTCAGCCTCGAAACGGTAGCGCACACGTTCCCGGATCTCTGCAACGCCGTCCACCAGCAGGCGTTCCAGTGTGGCAAGGTCATCCTCACCCAGTGAATTTTTGATATGTTCCAGAACTTCAAACTCATCCTGTGAGACAGCCATTTTAAACAATTGAAGCAGTGTGCGATAGTCGCTTTGCTGAAAATCTTCGACGCCGAGTTCACACAGCGGGCCACGAATCAGATTCGCGTTATTGTTCGCCAGTTCGCGGAACTTGCGATTGATCGAGTAATACAGATCGGGATTGAGCAGCAGCATCTGAACACAGTAGCCTTCCAGCGCTGCTTCTTTCCCCATCGGCTTACGCACCAGGGGTTTTGGAGCTGGCGTATGCGGGGCCAACGTGTGCGGGGCCAATGTGCGCGGAAGCGGGAGATCGAGCGGGAGATCGAAGTCTATGCCGATGTCATCCGGTATGATCATCGCCTCGTAATCAGATGGTGGCATGTCATCCGGGGGGCCGTAGTCTGCTGGCTCGGCTGACGCCGCAGCCGGTGCATGTGATGCATCAGTGTTCTCGCCTGGACGTCCACTACCCCGCTGATCGTGTTTCTTCGCGTCCTGTTTTCTGGCGTCCTGCTTTTTCGCTTCCCGCCTGCGCGCCTGCCGATGCTGTTCCTGCGCCCATGCCAGCAGATCGCGTTCACCAATCCGCAGCCGTAGGGCCAGCTTCTGAAGATTATCCTTGCGGTACAGGTCACTCTCGGAAGCCATCAGCATCGGCAGCACCTGACGCGCCACCGCTTCGCGTTCCTGCAATGTCGCATTCGGTGGAAGCTGCTGCGTTTCCACATCAATCAGATAATCGGCGACCGGCACGGCATGTTCGATCAGCTCCGCCCAGCGCTCCGGCGTTTCACGGATTAAATCGTCAGGGTCTTTGGCGTCAGGGATCTGGAGAATACGGATATCCACTGCCAGCCGTCCGGCGTAATCGGCTTCGAGTGTGTGGCGGGCGACTTCCAGACTGCGGAGCGTGGCATTCTGTCCGGCGGCATCTGCATCCAGCGCAAGCACGATCTTACGGGCATAGCGCAGCGGTGCAAGCTGAAGCTGCGCTTCGGTCATCGCCGTCCCCATCTGCGCGACGACATTCTGAAAACCGGCCTGCTGCGCCTGAATCGCATCCATATAACCTTCGACGATCACCACCGTCTCGGTCTCGCGGATCGCGCGTTTGGCGGTATCCAGCCCGAACAGCGTCCGGCTTTTATCGAACATCTCGGACTGTGGCGAGTTGAGATACTTGGGCTGATCATCCGGATTCAGCGCACGCGCCCCGAACCCGATCACCGTGCCGCGTTCGTCACGAATGGGGATCATCAGCCGGTGACGGAAACGATCATAGACCGAGCCGCGATCATTCCGGATAGCGACACCGGCATCCAGCGCCTGCTCTTCGGTATAGCCTAACTCTTTGAGTTCATTTAACAGATGCTGCCAGCCTTCGGGAGCGTAACCGATCATGAAGGTCTGGATGGTTTCATCCGTAAAGCCGCGCTTGTCCCTGGCATATTCAAGCGTGGCGCGTCCGGCTTCGGTTGAAAGCAGCTGATGCTGATAATACTCGGCGGCGACTTTCAGCAGCCCCCGCAGATGATCGCTCCGCTGGTTCTGCTGTGCCTGCTGTGGTGTCTGCTTGCGGACCTCAACACCGGCCATTTTGCCGAGTTCGGCCAGCGCTTCCGGGAAGTCCCAGCCGTGCTGCTTCATGGCATAGCTGAAGATATCGCCACCTTCCGCACACGCGCCGAAACACCGCCACGACTGGGTGTCGGGATTGACGGTGAAAGACGGCGTTTTCTCGCTGTGGAAAGGACAGCATGCCTTGTAATAGCGTCCAGCCTTTTTCAGCGGCGCATACTGATGGATATAGGCGACGATATCCAGTTTTGCTTTGATGTCATCGACAACAGACACGTATTTCAGCGCTCCGATTGGGGGTTGAGAGTCGATTATAGGGTTGCTGCAAAAAGTGCGCAACCGCGAGTCAGGCCCTGATATTTTCAGCTTTTTCTGTGGCGGAATCTTCAGACGCTATCAGCAGCGCTGACCTTTCCTGACGCCCTGTCCCTGTGGATTTCAGAGCGTCAGTCGTGGTGGCCGTGAGCTTTAATCACGCTGCGGGCGATCACCATCCGATGCACTTCGCTGGCCCCATCATAGATACGGAAAGCACGTGCTGCTTCGTACCAGTGGCTAAGCGGCAGGTCATACGAGATGCCAAGGCCCCCGCAGATCTGGATAGCACGATCCAGCACACGGCAGACGGTTTCGGCCACATGCACTTTCGTCATCGATGTTTCCTGACGCGCACGGTCACCCTGTTCCAACAGCCATGCAGCGTGTTGGATCATCAGCCGTCCGGCGTGCAGCTCGGTCGCCGAATCGGCCAGCATCCACTGGATGGCCTGATGGCCGGTCAGCGCAGAGCCAAACGCCTCACGCTGTGAGGCGTAGTCGGTCGCGATTTCCAGCCCACGCTGTGCGATCCCCGTCCAGCGCATACAGTGTGTCAGGCGTGCGGGGCCAAGCCGCGCCTGTACCAGCGCAAAACCCTGCCCTTCTTCTCCCAGAACCGCGCTGTGCGGCAGACGCAGATCATGGAATTTGATCTCGGCGTGGCCGCCCACATCCGGCCCGCCCATATGCGGGATGCGTCGGATGATCTCGATACCGGGGCTGTCAATCGGTGCGAGAAAGATGGTCGCGCCGCTGCGTGTGTTGGCGTCAGGATCAGTGCGCGCCATAATAATAAGGAACGACGCGAGGCCGGCATTGGTCGTCCACCACTTGTGACCGTTGATTACCCAGTCGTCACCATCACGGACGGCGGTCGTCTTCAGCATGGATGGATCACTGCCCACACCCGGAGCCGGTTCAGTCATGGCAAACGCGGAGAAGACATCGCCGTTCGCCAGCGGTCGCAGATACTGTTCGCGCTGTTCTTCACTGGCGTAAAGGTTCAACAGATGCATATTGCCTTCATCCGGCGCAGCACAGTGGATGGCAAGCGGCCCCAGCAGGCTGCGGCCTGCCGCTTCAAACACCGGGACAATCTCCTGCAACGACAGCCCCATTCCGCCCAATTCCGGCGGCATGGTCGGGTTCCAGATGCCAGCGGCCTTGGCTTTGCCCCGGGCTTCCTGAAGCAGCTCCAGCGGCAGCCCTTCAACCGGATCATCAAAGGCATGTTTCTCTAACGGCACAATTTCTTTATCAACAAAATCACGAACTCGTTGTACGATTTGTTTGATATGAGGTGAATATGAAAAATCCATTTTCTGATCTACACTCTCTATCCTGATCCGATTTCAAACTGTTTTCAAAGTCAGCATAAACTTTCTAAAATACCTGAACCGCATTATAACGACAGCAGGGTGAGGTCGTGATATGGTCTGAAGCCATCGCTCAACGCCTAACACCCCCATACGAGCTTACAGAGTATACCCTATGGCCGAATTTATCTCTTTTGATCCCAATGTCGAAGTCGCTGGCCGCTCCATGCTCTCTGTATTGGCGGGCATGACCGAAAGCGCGATGCCCCTGATCAGAAAGTATCATCTGGACGGCCTTGAAGCGGATAAATGGTATCCCTTACAGCCCATCCTTGATTTCTATAAGGAAGTCTCGCAGAGCAAAAATGCCACGCTGAATCTTGTCAGCACAGGCATGAAAGTACCGGAGAAAGCAGACTTTCCGAAAGACATCGACGACATCTATAAAGCCTTTCAAATCCTGAACGTCGCCTATCATGATCATCATCGTGGTGGTGATTTTGGCAACTACCATTATAATCTTGTGCGTGACCGGCATATCGCCATCGTTGCGCATAATCCATTCCCGTGTGATCTTGATTATGGCATCATTGTGGGGCTTGCCCGTCGCTTTAAACCGGTTCGCGGCAACCTGCACGTCTATCACGACCGGCGCGGGATCTGTCGCAAACAGGGTGCTGAACAATGCACCTACCACATTACGTGGTAGCGGGGCATCAGATCAGCAGCACCATCCTTTTGGCTGACCACGCAACTGCTGCATAACAATCCTGATAGACTGGCTGGCAGTTTGCGCCAAAGCAGTGCATTTTAGTTAGAATGTCGCGTCTCGCTAAAAATAAAAGGAGCTGTTTGTAATGAGAAGTGTTCGTAACCTGTTATTTGTGCTGATGCTGGTCGCCGCGGTAGCATTCGGCAGCGTCGTCTTCGCTCAGGATGACGATGTGACCATCGCCGTGCTGACACCGTATCTGGCACAGCCGGGTACACAGTTTATGGTGGAAGGCTTCCAGGCAGCAGCCGAAGAACGCGGCTGGACTGTAAACGTGATCGATACCGCGGGTGATGTGGCCGCACTGAACAGCCGCGTCCAGGATGTCGTCACGCAGCAGGTTGATGCGATTGTGATCAACGTCGATCCCTCACAGGTCCCCTCACTGGCAGATGCGACCGCCGCAGGCATTCCGGTCTTCGGCATGGACGCCGGTGTTTCGCCGGATGTGAACGTCAATGTCACCAGCAACGGCTACGAAATGGCCGCCGTGACCTCAACCTATGTAGTCGATCAGCTTAACGGCGCTGGCCGCGTGGTGATGTTCGGCTTCAATGCCTATCCCCCGGTACAGAAGCGTGGTGTCGTCGCCAATGCAATCTTTGAAAATACACCGGACATCGAGATCATCGACTTTATTGAACCCGATGTGACCGACGGCGGCATTGCGGACTCACGTGCCCGTATGGAAGCCATTCTGGCCGCCAACCCGGAACCAGGCAGCATCAGCGCGGTCTGGGCGGCATGGGATCAGCCAGCACTGGGCGCACTTCAGGCCATCGAAGCCGCCGGTCGTGAAGGCGAAGGCATCATCATCACCGGTATCGACGCCAACCCGCAGGCTGTCGATGCGATCCTCCAGGGCGGCAATTTCACCGCCAGCATCGCGCAGGACTTCTCCGGCATCGGTACACTGGTTGCAGATCAGGTCGAGCGCTATCTGGGTGGTGAAGCGCTGGCCCAGACGGTGATTTATGCTCCCACTACCCTGGTCACAGCCGCCAATGCCAGTGAATTCGCTGAAGGCGAAACGGAGTAACATCCGCTACAGTTTCGCGATTTTTATCTGAAGATTGACAAAGAGAGGCGGATGATCCGCCTCTCTTTGCGATAGGTAATGATTACAAACAATCTTATGACTGACCGCCCACCTCTGTTCGAGATCCGCCACGCAAGCAAAAGCTACAGCGGTATCCCCGCGCTGATCGATGCCGAACTGACGCTGCTGTCGGGCGAAGTCCATGCCCTGATGGGCGAAAACGGCGCCGGTAAATCCACACTGATTAAAATCATGGCGGGTGTTGTCATCCCTGACTCGGCTCAGGCCTTCGCGCAGGGACGGCCTGTCACCATCAACAGTCCACAGGCGGCCAAACAGCATGGGCTGCGCTTCATCCATCAGGAACTGAGCGTTGTCCCACAGCTTTCGGTGGCTGAAAATATTTATCTCGGGCAATCCTACCCAACGGTCGGCGGTCTGTTTGTCAACTGGCAGCGTTTAAATGCCGCCGCCCGTGATGTGCTGGCACAGCTTGGCGTCACCCACATTAATGTCCGGCAGAAGATGGCACGCCTAAGCCCCGGTGATCAGATGCTGGTCAATATCGCGCACGCCTTCGTTGGAGATGATCTGACCGCACAGGATCAGCCCGCGCTGGTCTATGTGATGGATGAGCCGACCGCCTCACTGACCGGCCATGAGATTGAGCAGCTTTTCAGCGTGATTGACCGGCTGCGCGAACGCGGCAGTGCGGTATTGTATGTCTCGCACCGGCTGGATGAGATCTTCCGGATTGCCGACCGCGTCACCGTGATGCGTGATGGCCGTATTGTGGACACGCGTCCGATTGAGACCGTCACGCAGGCGGATCTTATTTTCATGATGACCGGGCGCGAACTCCAGCAGATTTACCCGGCACGCACACACCCGGTTGGACGCGAAACCGTCCTCGACGTTCAGAGGCTGACAACACCTTTTATTCACGATGTCAGCTTTGAACTCAAAGCCGGTGAGATCCTCGGCATTGCGGGTTTGAGCGGCGCTGGCAGAACCGAAGTCCTGCGGGGCATTATTGGCGCTGACCGGATGCGGTCGGGCAGTATCAGGATGGATGACAAACCACTGCCGCGCCTCACCCCAACCGCAGCATGGCATCGGGGGATTGCCTTTGTGCCGGAAGAACGCCGATCACAGGGGCTGGTGATGACACGCAGCATCACCAATAATATTACGCTGCCGCAGTTGAAACATTACAGTTACGGCGGCGCAGTGCTGGCACACCGGCGCGAACGCACGCACAGTAATGAGCTGGGACAGTCCGTGCGATTGAAGGCACGCGGCGTACGTCAGTCTGTCAAACAGCTTAGCGGCGGCAATCAGCAGAAAGTGGTTTTTGCCCGTGCGCTGGCCCGTTCACCGCGTGTGCTGCTGCTGGATGAACCGACTCGCGGTGTGGACATCGCGGCGAAGGCCGATATTTATCAGTTAATCCGTGAGATCAGCGCACAGGGCGTGGGCATCGTGATGGTATCATCCGACCTGCCAGAACTGATCGGCATGGCAGACCGCCTTCTGATTATGAAGGATGGTCAATTAATTCATACGGTTGAAAACACAGCGCTGACTGAAGAGAAAGTCCTGACGCTGTGCTATGGACAGGACACAGAATGAGCATTGTAACGCCTGAAAAAAGAAAGAATACGGATGCTGTCGAAGGGCCTTATCAGCGGCGTCGGCGTATTGACTGGCTGGGTCAACTGCGGAGTTTCGGAACGCTGATTGGCTTTGCCATCATCGTGATCTTCTTCAGTTCGCAGCGCCCGACCACCTTTATGACAGTCAACAACTGGCTGAATATCACCCAGCAGATCAGTATTCTGGGTGTCGTCGCCTTTACCATGACGGTGGTGATGGTCGTCGGGGATTTCGACCTCAGTGTCGGTACCATGACCAGCCTCGTCAGCATGGTGATCGGCGTCCTGTTCCAGCAGGAAACGCCGCTGCCGAATATTATCGCGGCGGCGCTGCTGGTGGGTGCGATGGGCGGCCTGCTGAATGGCTTGCTGATCTCGTATATCGGAATCACGCCATTCGTCGCCACACTCGGCACGATGACGATCTTCGGCGGGCTGGCGCAGTATATCAGCAACGGCACGACGATCTTCGGGCGCGTGATTGTACAGGACTTCGTCGATTTCGGACGAAACGGTATCCCCCTGCTCAACATCAACGGCCAGCAGATTGACCTGCCCAATCTGACATTCGTCGCGCTCGTCGTGCTGGCGATCATCTGGTTTGTGCTGGAACAGACCGTCTTTGGCCGCCGCCTGTATTCAATCGGCGGTAATGCGGAAGCATCACGGCTGGGCGGTGTACGGGTGCGCTTTCTGCGACTGCTGGCATTCGTCGTTAGCGGTACCGGTGCGGCTGTCGCCGGGATCATGCTCACCAGCCGACTGGCTTCGGCCAATCCCAAGCAGGGCGACGGCCTGATGCTGAACGCGGTTGCGGCGGTGTTTCTCGGCATGACGATGAGCGAAGAAGGCGAGCCTCACGTGTTGGGTACGCTGGTCGGCGTGCTGCTGTTAGGTGTGATGGTCAACGGCATGACACAGATCGGCGTCGATTCGTATGTCCAGCAGATCCTGACGGGCGTCATCATTATCCTGTCCGTCACCCTGAGCAGCCTTTCACGCCGTCGCCGTTAACGGCGGTGACGACGGTCAAATTATCAGCTCCTGAGGTTAATTGCGGAAAAGTTACCCATTCCATGTCCAATCTTCTGATCCAAAGACTACGCGAAATCCGTAATGAGGGCCGTATGGCGCTCTGCGGATATTTTCTGGTGGGATATCCCACACCTGATGCGTTTTACAGCATGGTACGGGCCGCCGATGGCCTTGACGTGATCGAGTTTGGCATCCCGGCGGATACACCGAGTCTCGATGGCCCGGTTATCGCCAGTGCCCATGAGATCGTGACACGCGAACGCGGTATCCGTGCTGAAACAGCGCTGGCCCTGATCGGCGGCCTGACCGATGTGCACCAGCCCAGCTTCGTGATGACTTACACTTCTGAAGGGCGTGCGCTGGAAGGTTTTCTGCGGCTGTGCGTCAAAAACGGCGTGCAGGGCGTTCTCGTCCCCGACATCGACGCCGAAGAAGGGGCGATGGTGGCGACACTGGCCCGCACACTCGGACTCGCTTCGATCACCTTGCTGGACATCAATGCAGATGATGAACGCCTGATCTGGAGCGCTATCTATGGCGATGCCGTCTATCTCAAGGCGGCCACCGGTCAGACCGGCAGCACGCTTGCATTCGATCAGGAAATCGCCAGCAGACTGCAACAGACGATCAAGCGGCTGAGAGAGATCCGTCCTAATATCGCGATCGGGCTTGGCATCGGCCTGCAAACCCCTGAACAGATCCGTCAGCTTGCGGCATTCGATGTCGATATGGCAATTGTCGGCACGAAAATCGTTGAACATCTGGAAGAAGGCGAAGCCGCGCTGACACGTTATATCCAGTCACTTCGTGACGCGACCTACCGCCCCGGCCAGCGCTAACCTGATCCTTCAACCCTTGCATACAGAACCTGAGACTGCAAACATCGCCTGTATACAGGTGACTTAAGGAAATATCCGTGACATCAGAAATCCCGTGGTTAGTCTTCGATATTGGAACAAGCGCGGTAAAAGCGGCGCTGATTACCTCTCGCGGGCAGATCCTGCACAGTCTGTCGCGCAGCTACGAAACGCATACCGCACCCGGCGGCCTTGTCGAGCAGAATGCAGAGGACTGGTGGCAGGCCGCTCTGGACTGCATTCGCGCACTCGATTGGCAGAAGACATCCATTCAGGGTGTGATCCTGACCGGTCAGATGCAGGATCTGATTCTGGTCGATGCCACTGGAAATCTGCTCGGCCCAGTCATCCTCTACAGCGACACCCGCGCACAGGCCGAGGCGCGTGAAATCCAGCAGCGGATCAGTGTCAAACGCCTGCGCAACCTCACCGGCAACGATCAGAATGCTGACAGCCTGCTGGCAAAAACCCTGTGGCTGTGGCATCACCATCCAGACGCGCTGCGGCAGGCTCATAAACTACTGGTCGGGGCAGCGGATTTCGTCGGGATGAGACTGACCGGTCGCACTGTATCCGATACGACCACGGCATCGACGACCGGCCTGATCCGTCTGCATCAGCGGGCATGGCTGGATGAAAAATTCTTCAGGGAAGCAGGGCTGGACGCCGTCCCGCACCTGCTTCCGGAACTGGTCCCCGGCGGAACGCAGATCGGACACATCACACCCGAAGCGGCTCACCTCACCGGCCTGCCGGAAAAACTGCCGGTATTTATCGCCCCCGGTGATGCCGGTGCAGCGACTTTAGGTGTCGGCAGCGGCGAAGTCGGACAGGCTTACGGCTATCTGGGGACAAGCGGCTGGATCGCCTTTACCGATCATGCGGTCGGATCACCGGAACAGGGCGTGCTGACGCTGCTGCATCCCCGCAGCGATGCCTATATCCCGGTTGCCCCACTGCTCACGGCTGGTGGCAATCTGGAATGGGTGATGCACCAGATCGTCGGCCATGACGATTACGCACAGGCCATCGAACGCGCCCTGCAACGTGAGATGACCAGCCTGATCTATCTGCCCTATCTCAACGGCGAACGCGCCCCTTTCAGCGATCTGCTGGCGCGTGCGGCCTACATCGGCATCAATGCCACTACAACGACCGATGACCTCTACCGGGCCGCAATGGAAGGTGTCTGTTTCGCCTATCAGCATTCTCTGGATGCACTGCTGGCGAATTATCCCAATACCCTGCTGCTGGCAGGCGGCGGCACCCGTTCGAAGGCATGGGCGCAGCTTTTTGCCGATGTGTTAGGGATCAATGTCGCCATTGCCGCTGATGCTGAAAATGTCGGTGTGCGTGGGGCGCTGCTCTCGGTGCTGACGGCGAACCGGTATTATGACAGTTACCAGCCCCGGGGCTTTTTCCCGACCCCGACCGTACTGAAACCGGATATGCAGCGCCATCGGCATTATGCACGCAAATATCAGATCTTCCGTGCTGCCTATCCTGCGCTGAAGCAGGTCTTCGCACTTCAGGCGCAGTTATAAGCAAGCGCCAAGCGCCAAGCGCCAAGCTGCAAGCACCAAGCTGCTGACTGACGACTAACAGCTATCAGCTAACGACTGACATCGACATTCGCATCCGGCTGGTGATCTGATTACAATCAGTGCCTGTTAGGAAACCCTGTCCAGAACAGCGGAGGTGCTACTGTAGATGATGTCTGATGCAAATCAAATCGCTGGCCGACTGGAAGCCTATCTGCGCGAACAGACAGCGCAGGATGTCGTCGTTGAGGCGATGAAACTGCTGGCGGGAGGGGCATCCCGTGAAAGCTGGAAAGTCAGCGCTGTCCTCGACGGCGTTCCACAGCAGCTTGTCATCCGCAAGGATCTGCCGACGACGATGAACGAATCCGCCCTGACGCGTGAGCAGGAATTTCACCTCATGAAACATGCTTACGAACATGGAGTGAGGGTTGCGCCGGTCCGCTGGCTGTGTACTGATCCGTCGGTGCTGGGACATCCCTTCTTTATCATGGACTTTGTCGAAGGCATTTCGATTGGTCGTAAGGTGATAACGCATCCTGATCTGGAAACAGCACGCGGCAGGCTGCCTGATCAGATGGCTGAACAGCTTGCCCGCATCCACGCACTGAACCTGCATGATAATCCGGACTTCAACTTCTTACTGCGCCCCGATAACGAAACCCCGGCACAGGCCGCCCTGCGCTCGACCTATGAACTTCTCGATCACCTTCAGATCATCAGCCCAGGGCTGGAATTCGCGCTGCGCTGGTGTTCGATGCATCAGCCGGACTCGCAGCGTGTGACCTTCGTTCACGGTGATTTCCGCATCGGCAATCTGCTGATCGATCAGAATGGGTTGGCCGCCGTCATCGACTGGGAATTCGCGCATATCGGTGATCCGGCGGAAGAAATCGGCTATCTGTGTATGCGGGACTGGCGCTTTGGGGGTGCCGGACGCACCGCCGGCCTGACGGATCGCGAAGAATTTCTGCATGCCTATACGCGTCACAGTGGCATCACCGTCGATCCGGCAGCAGCGGACTGGTGGGAAATCATGGGCAATATCCGCTGGGCGGTGATCTGTATTTCGCAGGCACAGCGCCATTTATCCGGGGAAGAAACCAGCGTCGAATTCGCCAGCCTTGGGCGGCGCTCATCCGAGATGCAGCTTGAAGCCCTGCGCCTGATCGAGCAGATCGGCATTGCCCTGCAATAAGCTGTATCAGTCTGATAGATGCCGGAAAGCGAAAGCACGACAGCAGAGGAGCGAAAAACAGGTATGTATGATCGTCCGAATCTTCAGGAACTGATTGACGCCGCACGTCAGCATATGGAACAGGCCGTGATCCCCGCTGTGCAGTCCGATCCGAAGCTCTATTTTCAGACACTGGTTGCGATCAATGTGCTGAAAATCGCCGCACGAGAACTGCAATTGGGATTATCCCATGCACAGGCTGAATGGAACGGCCTTGACGCGCTCGATTTACCCGAAGGCGTCCGCAGCGAACATCCGATTCCTGAGCCATATGGCCCCATGCCGCAGGAACCGAACGCCCTTCAGGACAGCCTTAGCCAGCGTAATCAGCAGTTGTGTCAGGCTATTCGGCGCGGAGAGTATGATACGGAAGGACGCTGGGGAAAGCTGTTCGCGCATGTCAAAGTGACCACCATCACACAGCTTGAAGTGTCAAACCCGCGCTTCCTGAAAAATCTGGCGGCTGAGGATGGACATCCACGGGCCGAAACCAGCACATCCACTCATCCCCGCATCGAGCTTTAAGATATCGCGCAAAACGTCAGATCGACTCACTGCTGGCGGTCTGACGGCACTTTTAATCGTTATTTCTCACCCTATGTCTGCCCATCGCCTGCCCGCTGCGTACCCTCTGCCTGATCTACGCTGAACACCCGCAGTCCTGAAACATGACTGTACGCCTATTGCCCTTGCGCGTCGTCTCATTTATCTTGCAGCCTGCATATGCTGCCTGTACTACCCGTATACAGGTAAAAAACGAACGGTCTGGTGTCGAATAAACCCGTCTTATCAGGCAGATGTTTTACTCACCGGCTATGAAATCCAAAAGCGCCAAAATTGTCTGAACTTTGTTTAAAATTGTCTGGTCACTAACAAATTCTGCTACAATGTTTTTGGGACTCATATACTCATTAGGTTTTAATAAAAGAGATTATGGCACAACTTACAATGCGTCGCGGACCGGAGCCAGGCCGGGTTTACTACATCGTACAGGACAAGGTTTCACTAGGCCGTGGCGCCAAAAATGATATTGTCGTTATCGACAATGAAGTCAGCCGGGAACACTGCCGTTTTCTGCGTACCGACAGCGGCTATGATATTGTGGATCTGGATTCGAGTAACGGGACCTTCGTCAACGGCCAGAAGGTGAAAGAGAGCTGGTCACTGCCCTCTGACTGCATTGTCGAGATCGGGGACTCCATTACCTTCACCTATCAGCAGGATATGGAAGAGGGTGATGATCCACAGCATGATGTCGATACGAACATGCTGAATGACCCGGACAGGAAGCCTTACTTCCTGATCGTTTCGCTTGATAATCAGAGCCAGCCAGCGGTCTATCCACTGGAAGACGCGGTCATCAGCGTCGGGCGCGGCGTCGATAACAAGATCATCATCCTTGAGACAGAGGTCAGTCGTCAGCACTTTATCCTCACCCGTGAGGGAAGAGGCTATGTGGTCAAGGATATGGGGGCGACCAACGGCACGATGCTTAACGGGACGATCCTCAAGCCACTTGACCCGCATCTGCTGCACAGCGGGGATGTAATCCGCATCGGCTCTGAGATTGTGATAAGATTTACGCACGCGCCGCAGCTCTTCATGACCCAGCAGCATCAGACCGGCACGTTGAGCGATACCAATCACAAAAAGCACCGCGATACTTCAGAGCATCGGCGTTCACTGCCCTTCTCGAATACGGTTCTGTCGGAGAAAAGCAGTGAAGTCACGCTGATTCGCGGTGACTTCGAGCTGGACACACTCGCAGAACAGGCGTTGATGATCTATGCTCGTGAGGATTGGGAATGGATCGTCGCGCCAATTGCCGATGCGCTTTATCAGGCCGAGATACCCGTATGGGTGGAACAGTATCTGACGCCGGGTGAAGAGGACTGGCATATCGCACTGGATCAGGCCCGCACAGAATGCTGGCTGCTGATCGTGGTGGTCACCAAAAAGGCGCTTGAGATCGACTATATCCATCAGATCCTGCGGTATTTCCTTAATCGGGAAAAGCCGATTATTCTGGTGATGCCCGAAGACATCCGCCTGCCCCTTGGCGCACAGGAAGCCCATCGCATCGGCTTTGATGCGAATAACTATTCAGAAAGTCTGGAGCAGGTTATTTATGCTGTCAGACAGGCACAACAGCGAGGTTAAGTTGGTCACAGAGCAGGAACTGCTTGAACCCTATGAGCAAGTTGTAGAACGTTTCAGCGCACAGATTATGCGAAAAAGTGGCTCGAGATGGGTGTATACAGTTCCTGCCATCTATGTCATGCTGACAGATCTTCGCCTGATACTCCAACCGCAGACACGCAAGCGCTATGAACCGGCGATCATACCGCTGCGGTATATTCGGATGGTCCGACGCCTGAAGGGTGCGACCTACGGACTGTCACTGCATCTGAAAGGTGGGCAGGCGATTCACCTGTTCGCCTCGTGGACCAGCCCTTTGGACCTGATCGAGCTGCTGCATGATCTGGCCGAAGTCCCCGCTGCCAAAAATTATGAAGCGCCGCTGTCGCTGCCAGAGATCCAGAAGCTGATCAGTTACGTCCGCGAAATCTGACAGCACCACATGGTTCTTGCAGTTTGCACGAAAATCCTGTGCAAAACTTTATAGAAGATAAACGTAGGGGAAGTCCCGGACAGGTGCTATATTAGTAGCACGTTTGAAGCACAGTTCTTCAAACAAGCTGTGGGCTTTGCTTAGACGTAATAGTTTCCTTCCTCCTTGTGTGGATAGAGGTGTATGATGGGCGCATACACCTCTGTTCACGTTTAAACCCAGACGACAACAGTTTCAAACAGCAAAAATCAGCCGGGGCTGTTACTTTCCCAGAGTCGGCATTCTATTGCTTTAATAATCCATTCAGATCATAATTGGTCTTATATGGAATCATGTGTTCGCCAATAGCAAAATGGGTAGTCAGGTAATGTTTAGTTTAGGAAAAGGCGCAGTAGTCCTCGACCGCGATGGTGAGGAACCGATTTATCGCCAGCTCATTCGCTACATCAAAACTGAGGTGGACAGCGGATCGCTTCCATCCGGGACGCGCCTTCCAGCCAGCCGTGATCTCGCCCAGCAGTTAAACATCAGCAGAATCAGCGTCGTCAATGCGTATGCCGAACTGCGCTCTGAAGGGTATCTCAGCGCACATGCGGGCCGGGGCACTTTTGTGTCAAAGGATGTTACGCACGGGGCGCAGTCCGAAGAAGGACGCAGCGAAGGTTACCGGCAGCCTCATGTCGGATCACCAGACCGCTCACTGCGAGAGATGATGCGCCTCTCCCGGCGTCCGGGTGTCATCAGCTTCGGCCCCGGTGCCCCGCCCCCCGAGCTTTTGCCAGTGCAATATCTCAGGGATGCGATCAACACCGTGCTGGATCGTGACGGCGCCCGTGCCCTGACTTATGAGGAAACAGAAGGCTATGCCCCACTGCGCTCAGCCGTACGTGATTACGTCAGTGCGCTTGGCATCCAGTGCAGTTCGAATGAAGTGTTGATTACCGGCGGTGTTCAGCAGGCGCTGGATCTCGTGATTCAGGCGCTGGTCTCTGAAGGTGAGACGATCGTCACGGAAGAACCGACGTACATCGGCGTGGTTGACATCGCTCAGATGCGGCGTGTACAGCTTCATGGCATCCCGATGGATGATGATGGCATCCGCCTGGATATCCTGGAAAATTATATCATCGACCACCAGCCCAAGCTGATCTATGTCATGCCGACCTTCCAGAATCCAACTGGCAAGGTGATGTCGCTGCACCGTCGGCGCCAGTTAATCAATCTGGCTGTCGATTATAATATCCCGATTCTGGAAGATGGTGTTTATCACGAATTCCGTTTTGAGGGCGAGCCGCTTCCCCCACTTCATGCACTGGACGAAAACGGCGTTGTTATTCACGCCAGCGGGTTCACCAAGACGCTGCTGCCCGGTATTCGCATCGGATACATCATCGCACCGGTCGCCTATTATACGCGGTTTGTACGTGTCAAACAGGCGGCAGACATCTCGACATCCGGCCTGAACCAGCGCGCCATCCACCTGATGCTTCAGCGCGGGATCATGTCACAGCAGCTTGAAATCAACAATCGCGAATTCAGGAAACGCCGGAATGCCGCACTGGAAGCCGCACGCCGCCACTTCCCACAGGGGACGCGCTGGCATGTCCCTAACGGTGGGATGCACCTCTGGCTGACGCTGCCCCGGAATGGGCCGACCGCGCCAGAACTCTACATCACCGCCATTCAGAAAGGCGTGGGTTACGCTATTGGCAGCGTGTACTATACGCGCAATCCGGATAACTACACGATCCGGATCAACTTCAGCGCTCATCGCCCTGCGGAAATTGAGGAAGGCTTCCGGCGGCTGGGTGAAGCCTGGCAGCATCTGGTCCACGAGTACGGCGATATTGAGAAATCACCTCTGCTGTAAAGTGAGCAGAACAACATAGCGTTAAAGCAAAACAGACTGACCGAGCCAATCATTCGATAGCCCAATCAGTCTGTTTTGATAACAGCAGGAGATAAGTAGAAACGTTACATGAATCAAAAAACGGATGTGTACTCTGGGATTGTGTAAAGAGAAAAAACTTTATCTATGTTGGCGATGACCTACTCTCCCACACAGTTACCCGTGCAGTACCAT
>CAYNDH010000015.1:35841-43918 GCA_964395665.1 uncultured Anaerolineaceae bacterium | reverse complement strand
TTCATAAAAATCCGCGTCCTGTATGCTGTATGGAGAGGTTATTATGCACTGTTGTAATCGAAAAGCCGTGGTGTGAGAACGGTTACTTTTGCTGATGTGAAGTTCTCATGTATAAAGCCGGTGCTGATCGATGTAATCCAGCACGGCATCCGGCAGCAGATAGCGCACGGCCCGCCCCATGCGTAATTCCGAGACGATATAGCTGGACGAGATATTGATTAACTGCGTCGGCAGGATCACGATTTTGCGCGAAAGCCCCGGAAACAGATGATCGTGCAGGTCTGGTCGCATCAGCGCCTCGGTGCCGGGGCGCGGGATGACGACAAAGCGCGTCCGGTCGGCGACGATCTGATCCGGTGTGCGCCAGTCGGGCAGATCGCAGAAGCTGTCGCCGCCGATCAGGAATTCGAAATAGGCATCAGGGAACTGCTGGCGCAGCAGGGTGACCATCTCGACTGAATAATGCGGGGCGGGGCGGTCGAGATCCACCCGTGAGATCTGAAAAGCGGGATTGGTGTGGATGGCGAGTTCCAGCATTGCCACGCGATGATGCGGTGCGCTGCGGGTGGATTTGTGAGGCGGAGCACCCGCCGGGACGAACAGCACCTTTGAAAGTCCAAGGGCGTCGCGGGCGACATCCGCCAGATAGAGATGTGCGTAGTGGGGTGGATCGAATGTGCCGCCGAAGATGCCGATATACTCGGCGGCACGGTCTTTATCCGGGTGGCTTAATCCGTCCATTCCAGTTCAAAATCTCCGATATAGACTGTATCACCGACCTGTACACCGGCCTTGACCAGCGCGTCGGAAACGCCGAGCGTATCCAGAATCCGCTGGAAGCGCAGTACGGCTTCCTCATAATCCCAGTAGGTCATGGCGGCGGCGCGTTCGATCCGCTGTCCGGTGACATGGTAAGCGCCGTTGGCATCCCTGGTGATTTCAAACGCGATTTCATCCACTGGCAGTTCATAAACCGGTGTTTCGATGATGGGCGCGGCTTCCTCTTCGGGCAGCTCATCCATCACGGCGAACACCCGCTGCACCAGCTTCTGGATATGATTTTGCGTCGCGGCGGAAATCGCCATCACCTCAACACCGCGTTCGCGCAGGATCGGCTCGATCTCCGCCCATCTCGCCTGTGCTTCCGGCAGATCAATCTTGTTGAAGACGACGATCTGCGGTTTCTGGCCGAGCCGTTCATCGTACAGCGCCAGCTCGGAGTTGATCTGACTGTAATCGGCCAGCGGATTCTCGCTCTCGCCGTTCAGCAGATGGATCAGGACGTGTGTGCGCTGGACATGGCGCAGGAAGGTGTGTCCCAGCCCGACACCCATGTGCGCACCTTCGATCAGGCCGGGGATGTCGGCGAAGACCAGATCGCGGTCATCGTAGATCACCACGCCCAGATTCGGCTCCAGCGTTGTGAAGGGATAATTGGCGATCTTCGGTTTGGCGTTGCTGACAACTGAAAGCAGCGTTGATTTACCGGCATTCGGCACACCGACGATCCCGACATCGGCGATCAGGCGCAGTTCGAGGACCAGCCACATCTCGCGGCCCGGTTCGCCTTTTTCGGCCACACGCGGCGCCTGATTGGAGGCCGATGCGAAACGGGCATTGCCGCGCCCGCCGCGCCCACCCTTCAACAGGATGAAAGTCGCATCGCGCTGCACCAGATCCGCCAGCACTTCGCCGGTCTCGGCACTGCGGATGACAGTCCCCGGCGGGACCTGAATCACCATTGGTGTGGCACTGCGGCCTGTCATATTCTTCTGACCGCCGCGCCTGCCATCGTCCGCCTTGAAGTGGATCTTGTTCTGGAAGGCGGAAAGCGTATTCATGCGCGGGTTGACGCTGAAGATCACATCGCCGCCATGACCGCCATCACCACCGGCTGGACCGCCGCGTGGGACAAATTTTTCCCGGCGGAAGGCAATCGCACCGTCGCCCCCATCACCACTTTTGACGTAAATCTTGATTTCATCGAACATATTATTGGCTTTATGGCCTCGGCTTTACGGCTTGATATGGCATTGGATGTTTGAGACAAACAGCGCGGCTCTGTGAGAAGTCGCGCTGATGTTGATAATCGAGTTCATGAACAGTCAAGTTCAGGGAGATGATCGGGACGTCCTGCCCGGTACCATGCGAGTGTGCGCCGCACACCTTCCCTGAAGTCGGTTGGCTCAAAGCCCAGCTCACGGCGTGCTTTCTCACTGGATACTCGCCAGTTATTGTACACGTAAGACTGAAGGTTCATAGGGTAGAACGGCTCGCGGCGGGTGATTGTGGCGACGGCTTCCAGCACCCGCGCAAAGTTGATTCCCATCCAGCCGGGGATGGGCAGGCGTGGATAGCGCAGGTTGGCTTCCTTCAGAATGATGTCGAAGACTTCGCGATGTGCGATCCAGTCCCCGCAGATGTTATAGATCTCACCGGGTTCGCCTTTTTCAAGCGCCAGCAGGATACTCTGGGCGACATCGGCGATATACGCCGGGAAGATGATATGTCGTCCGCCGTCCACCTGCATGATGATGCCGCGCATGGGATCGCGGAAGAACAGCCGGTTGAAGGCGTATTCACCCATCGGGCCATAGTAGGCCCCCGGACGCAGCACACTCACCGGCAGGCCGTAATCATGCCAGCAGCTTAGGGCGATATTTTCCGCTTCGAATTTGCTGCGCTGATAGGGATCGACCGGGTGCGGCGGATAGGTCTCGTCGATCACGTTCTGCGGGTCCGGCTCGCCAATGACGGCAATGCTGGAGATGTGGATCACTTTTCTGACATTGGCGTGACAGGCGGCGGACATCAGATGGCGTGTACCGAGGACGTTGGTCTGATAGAACAGTTCCTGTTCGCCCCAGAAGCGAAACAGCCCACCGGCATGGACCACCAGATCGCAGCCCTGCATCCCCAGTTCGAGCGACACCGGATCGCGCAGATCGCCGTTCACGGTCTCGACATTGGGATAGCGCTTCAGCCACGGATAGCGCTCCGGTGTACGGGTGAGCAGGCGCAGCGGATAACCGGCGCGGCACAGGAGCGGGATCAGATGGCGTCCGAGAAAACCGGTTCCCCCTGTAACAAAAATCACTGGTCACGACCTGAAAATTGAGGCAGCGCGGTATCGACTTTCACGCGGTAGGACTGTCCGGACGGTATCCAGAGTTGATCAGGGATTTCCTGCACATAACGTTCGACCTTCCAGCGCCGCTGACTGCGCTCATACTGCATCTGATAGACCACCACGGCATCAGTCAGCGCCTGCCGCAGCGGGCTGGCAGACTGCATGAGGTTGCAGGTGGTGACGCTGCGCTCGGTCTGGCGATCCAGCAGCAGACAGCGTTCGCCATTACTGGTGAAGTGCCGCACCTGCACTGAATGCTGGGCCTGAAGGATGTCGGTATACCGGGGGGGATGTCTGCGCCGGTGATAACCCAGAAGGGTCTGATAATGGTGAAGGTATTCACCCGTGAAGTAATAGGTCGCCGAGTTCATCTGCACTTCAAGCGGCTGGAAGGCGCTGTCGCGCTGCCATCGGACTGCCATCAGATAATCGTTGCGGACCTGTTGAAGTACATATTCTGGGGCCGTCCACTCCGCACGTGAAGTCCCGCTCGAGACGCGCTGCAATTTATCGGCCCAGGAAACCTCTTTGTGATCTCCGAGCATTAAAAAAAGGATCAGCATAAAAATCAGGATAAAGGCGACTACATGCATAGGACGGACCGTCTTTTGTAATAAGCTTCCTGTGGTTTGATTGCCATGAACAGGTGGTTCTAATTATCCTGTGGGAAACAGTGGTGCAAACCGGCTCTCGGACTGTTGTCAAATGGTCTGAAAACAGTTTGTAAATCGTTGCGGATGCACTGCCAGATTCTGCTTCCCATCCCTTTTATTTTTCGTTATGTTACCGCTCTACTCATCACCTTTCGATGAGATTTTGAGAAGCGGTTTGTTAAACTGCGACTGCGACTGAAGTACCTTCCAGATATGATACCGCAGGCGGGGAATGCTGACAGGTCGGCAGATGTGATCGCCGATAAGGGACCGCATCGCCGTTTTAATCTCGTCAGCGATGATCAACACCGGTGTGCTGGCGTAGGGGGAGATCTCGTTGAGTTTAGCGATCATCTGCCATGCGTGCATATCCGGCAGTTCCAGATCGGCGATCAGCAGATCGACTGTGTGTTCCTCAAGATGGAGCAGTGCCTGCTGGGCGTTCGGCAGCAGCAGGACCTCGAACTGCATTTCAGTCAGAAGCTGACGCAGGTCATCCTGTTCGCGGGGATTCTGAAGGATGAGCAGCACCTGACGTGAAGGCATCATGCTGCGGATCATCTGGCCGGTGTCGATGTTGTCGGAAAACGCTTCGAAGGTCTGGGTGGGTGTCCGATCCGGGACGGCTGACGGCGCGGTGATCCCGGATAGAGCAGATGCTGTCAGGGTTTCGGCTGCACCGGCTGCGCGGCCCGTTTCGCTGCTGATCCGGCGTGAGATCTGCGTGGCGCGTTTGGCATCGGTCAGATCACCTTTCGCTTTAGCGTGCTGCGGATTGCTGCTAAGCCAGATATACTGCCGGTTGAAATGGGAAATGCATTTCGTGGACTTCATCTGCTTCAGTTCGAAGTCCGAAACCGGTGCGCCGTAATCCTTCTCTCTGCGATAGGGGTAGGTTCTTCCACTGAAGAGCGCCTGAACCGTGTGATCATTCCACTGAATGACATAGGTTCCGTTGGTCAGGATAAAGAACTTTTCACGAGCGATGGGGAAACCGTTCAAACGCTTCTTCACGGTTGATGCGCTTTCCCGGCTGCGACGGTGATGGTGAGGGACATGGCTGCCACGATTATCTGCTTTACAATGATGATCTGAAGTGACCTGAAGGCCACGGTGAACAGGATGAGCGATTTACCGGCTGCCACGGTATGATGCGCAGCAGCCGGTACAGATATTGCTACAGTTCCACGAAGTACGAACGCGCGGCGGCGTCCAGCATTTCACGGTTCATGACCGGCGACACATTCATATAACCGGCGATGTCGATCAACTGCGAGAGCAGGTCACGCGGATGCACCATGCGCAGGTCACGGTCCTGCTGGAGATACCAATCGCGCACGAAGCTCGCCAGCACACTTTCGTCATAGGGGATGCGTTTGGCCCGCGCCATGATCTTGAAGATCTCGCGGAATTCATCCATCGTCGGGTTGCCGACCTCTATTTTGTGCCGGATACGTCGCAGGAAGGCTTCATCAACCAGTTCTTTCGGGTCCATATTGGTCGAGAAGATGATGAGGACGTAGAATGGGATTTCGATTTTGCGCCCATTGTTCAGCGTCAGGAAGTCGATGCTCTTTTCCAGCGGGACAATCCAGCGGTTCAGCAGGTCCACGGCGCGCACCTGCTGGCGACCGAAGTCGTCGATCAGGAACATGCCGCCGTTAGCCTTTACCTGATAGGGTGCTTCGTAATACTTGTTGATTTCATCATATGTCAGGTCCAGCCCGGCCAGCGTCAGTTCACCGCCGACCATGATCATCGGACGCCGGATCAGAATCCAGCGCGGGTCAGCAATCATGCCGGTGCCGTGTTTGATATTCTGCGGCTGCTGGCTGATTTCGTGATTGACATTGTCGAAGATCTGGATGACCTGCCCGTCTACGTCGATGGCGAACGGAATCCATAGGTCCTCACCGAGAATCATACGGCCTACACGCTCGGCAATGGTCGTCTTGCCGTTTCCGGGTGGGCCATAGAGGAAGATCGAACGGCCAGAATTGACCGCCGGGCCAACCTTATCCAGCATCTCGTCCGAGATGACGAGATTATCCATGATCTTGTGCAGATCGTGCCGGTGAATCGGCGGACGTTCGCGATTCTGCTCGTGCAGTGACTCGATATACTGCCGGAGCGGGACCGGGGCAGGGCCAGCATACTGTGACCGGTCGAGCGCTTCGCGTGCTTTCTCCGATCCCTTGCTGGAGATCAGATAGCGGTAGCTGGAATCCCCGAAGCCGCCAGCGCCCTTGACTTCGACATATTTCTCGCGACGCAGGAATTCAAAGACGTGATCGAGAATACCGGCAAATGGCAGGCGGACCTGTTCAGCGACATCCAGACCGGTCATATCACCGCTGAAATACAGCACTTTCAGGATCAGGTCGGCTACGTTCAGTTTGCTGAGGCCGGAGTCTTCAATTTTGGTGAGCGGGGGCGGAGTCCAGCGGTTCAGCCCTGGCGTGCGGAAGGCTGCGGCGGGAGCGGGGCCGGATGGCCGCGCTGCCGGTGGCCGTCCCTGATCTGGCCGTCCCTGGTCGGAACGAATTTGCTCACCGAGTGATTGTAAACGCTTTGGCCCGTTTGGCGGACGATCAGACATAACGTGTTTGTCCCTTACATACTGACAAGCTGCCGTTTCGAGTGTTGCTTAGCAGATCCGAGGTGCAGAGCAGTAAAATAGCATTGGTTAATCATTGTGTATGATAGCATGAGTTTAATGGAAATCGGTAACAATTGTTCGGGATATCTGACAGTTCATCTGCTGAGAACTCCGGCTGGAGGTTGATCTGCTTAAGGCGATCTGAAATGGGCCGGAAGAATCCGTCGTCTGCATTTTATGTACCCGCCATTTATCAGCCATCTGCCTGCATGTACCAGCCACATATCAGCCTGTTCAGGCGTTGTTCGGTACTTCCAAACGTTTCAGACTATTTTCTGAAGATTCAAATACGCTCTAACCCTTGTGATGCGTTCTGCTGAACTCTATAATAAACAGGGCTTCAACCCATCGGGGGAGTGGCGGAACTGGCAGACGCGCATGACTTAGGATCATGTCTCTTACGAGGTAAGGGTTCGAGTCCCTTCTTCCCCAATGACTCTCAAAAGGCGCGTTTGCTCGCGCTTTTCTTATTTTCTTTTCATTCGCTTCACCATCGTATCCGCTGTTTCAAAAATAACGGTGCTTTTCTGATAAAAGTTTTATGGTCGCTGTATCTGGTCGAATGCTATAATCCTATAATGGGAAGATGAGGCAAAACATTGAACATCCAAACCGAACACTTAGACAACCATACCGCACGTCTTACTGTGGAAGTTGAGCCGGAGCGCCTTGAAAAAGCGCGGCAGGCCGCCATCCGCAATGTGTCGAAAATGATCCAGGTGCCGGGTTTCCGCAAGGGGAAGGCTCCGGCGCAGTTGGTCCTTCGCTATGTGGGCGAGGCCCGCATCCTGGAAGAAGCCATTGACGAACTCGGCCAGGAAATCTACCGCGAGACACTGGATGAAGCGCAGGACATCAAGCCTTATGGCCCCGGCGCTTTAGAGGACATCAAATACGATCCTCTGGTTTTTGTCTACACCGTTCCCCTTCAGCCGACCATCGAACTCGGTGATTACCGCAGTGCGCGGGTAGATTTCACTGTGCCAGAAATCAGTGATGAAGAGGTCAATCGTGCGCTGGAAAGCCTGCGCGATGACGAAGCCGTGAGTGAAGAAACTGAAGGCCCGGCGGTTGCGGGTGATCGCATCACTGTGGATCTCCACAGCTTTTTCGTCGATGAAGATCATGATCATGCCGACAGTGATGACTCGTCTGTTGATGAGACTTCGACTGATGACAAACAGCCTGAAGCCGAAGCATCGGCTGATACCGACACTGACGCCGGTGACGGTGTCGAACTCGACGAAGACGACACTATGGACGATCTTCACGAACGTGACGGCGAACCGTTCATCCATGAACATGGCCTTCAGGTGATCCTGCGTGAAGGCGATGAAGAGCCGCTCGCGCCCGGTTTCACCGCTGAGATGATCGGTGCGACCGTCGGCGAAACCCGTGAATTCACGATTACCTATCCCACCACCGAAGAAGATGCCGACATTGACGACGAGGTCGCTGGCCGCACCGTTGAGTTTGTGGTGTCTGTGCAGAAGATCGAAAAAGTCACCCTGCCGGAATGGTCAGACGAGCTGGCATCGCGTCTTGGTGTACGCTTTGCACCGACCGAAGATGAAATCGCAGCGCAGGCCGAAGCGTCTGAGGCCGCTGATGAGACCAGCGCAGAAACCGCTGAAG
>CAYNDH010000015.1:4351-35741 GCA_964395665.1 uncultured Anaerolineaceae bacterium | reverse complement strand
GAAGAAACTGCTGATGAAACCGCCGTCACCGCTGAAACTGACACCACCGAAGCAGCCGAATTCGAAGAATCATTCCCGGAAATCACTGTCGATCAGCTTCGCGCCCGCATCCGCTATTCGCTGGAACATCAGGCCAGGCGGAATGCCGAGCAGGAATATTCCAATCAGGTGCTGACGCAGATCGTTCAGGGTGCGACCACCAGCTATCCTGAGATGATGATGGAAGAGCAGTTGGACCGTATGGTGCTGTCACTGGACCAGCGCCTGCGTCAGCAGGGCTTATCGCTGGACATGTACCAGAGCATTACCGGCAAGACGCGTGAGGACCTGCACAACGATTATCGCGCGCCTGCCGAAGAAACGATCAAGCGCTCACTGGTGCTGCTTGAGGTTGCCATGAAGGAACGTCTGCTGGTCACCAACGAAGATTTCGACGCTGAAATCGATCAGATGCTGCAGATCTTTGGCGGTGGATCGCCGGAGCTGCGTAAGACTTTCGACAATCCATCCTTCAGAGAGACAATCTACAACCGCATTTTGCAGGATAAGACCTACGAGCGCCTGATGCTGATCGGTAAGGGTGAAGCACCGGAACTGCCCGCAGAAGATGCGCAGAAAACCGGGCAGGATCAGCCTGCCGCTGAAGCTGATACGCAGGTGACTGTTGAAGCCTCTGTTGAAACGGCAGCCGACGCAAACGCTGAGGCCGCGACGAATGAGGCTGACAGCGACTCTAATGTGTAATCTGCTGGGCATTGTCCCGGCTGAGTACAGTTCTACATTTTCAACCGAGTGTGTTTAGTGATCGTCTAACAGATAATCTGAAAGGAGAGGTACATCCAGGTGGATGTGCCGCAAACGCCAATGAGTTTTTCGAACGTGATCCCTATGGTTATCGAGCAGGGCAGTCGTGGCGAACGGGCATACGATATTTACTCGCTGCTGCTCAAGGAACGTATCGTCTTTATGGGCACTCAGGTCAACGACCAGATTGCAAACCTGATCGTTGCACAGCTTCTGTTTCTGGATCGTGAAGAACCTGATCGCCGTATTCAGATGTACATCAATTCGCCGGGCGGCGTGATTTATGCCGGTATGGCGATCTATGACACCATGCAGGCCATTCACTCGCCGGTCAGCACGACTGCTGTCGGCTGGACGGCCAGCTATGGCACCGTGCTGCTGACCGCCGGGACCAAAGGCCTGCGTATGGCGCTGCCGAACGCGACGATCCATATGCATCAGCCGTTGGGCGGTGCGCAGGGCCAGGCATCCGACATCGTTATTCAGGCGAATGAAGTCATGCGCCTGAAGGACAGCCTGATCAACATCTTTATGAAGCACACCGGCAAGAGCCGTGAAACGATTGAGCGCGACACTGACCGTGATATCTACTTCAGCGCCGAGCAGGCGATGGAATATGGTCTGATTGACACGGTCCTGGAAGCCCCAGACAAGTCAGCGCAGAACGGGAAGAAATAACGTGACCTACCTGCCACCGAATGACCATCGCTGTTCGTTCTGCAAGCGCAGCCACGACGATGTCGACCGGCTGATTGCGGGGCCGGATGGCGTCTACATCTGCAACTACTGTGTCGAACTCTGCCACAGTCTGCTGATTGATGAAGATGTCGTCTCGCACAGTGATGAAGCAGCCTTTGAAACTGAAGAGCTGCTCCCGCCCCGCGAGATCATGTCGCATCTCGATGAGTATGTGGTTGGGCAGAACCATGCCAAGCGCGTGCTCAGCGTGGCGGTGTATAACCATTACAAGCGCATTCAGTCTGGCCGCAGCAGTGATGGTGTTGAACTTGAGAAGAGTAATATCCTGATGCTGGGGCCGACCGGCAGCGGTAAGACGCTGCTGGCCCAGACACTGGCGCGGATTCTGAACGTGCCGTTTTCCATCGCAGATGCGACGGCGCTGACGGAAGCCGGATATGTTGGTGAGGATGTGGAAAACATCCTGCTGCGCCTGATTCAGGCCGCCGATGGGGATGTCGCTCGCGCTGAACGCGGCATCATCTACATTGACGAGATTGACAAGATTGCGCGTAAATCGAATGATAATCCGTCGATTACCCGTGATGTCTCCGGTGAAGGTGTGCAGCAGGCGCTTCTCAAGATCATTGAAGGCACTGTTGCCAATGTCCCGCCGCAGGGCGGACGTAAGCACCCGCATCAGGAATTCATCCAGATCGACACACGCAATATCCTGTTCATCTGCGGTGGGACGTTTGAAGGCATCGACGAAGCGATTGCCAAACGAATCGGTGTGCGCGGCGTGCTGGGCTTCGGTCAGGTGGGTGCAAACGTTGACGCTGATAAGGCCAGCCTGCTCCGCAAGGTCAGCCCGGAAGACCTGATGCACCATGGTCTGATCCCGGAACTGGTCGGACGTCTGCCGGTGCTGGTGACGATTGATCCGCTGGATCGCGAAGCCCTGATGCGGATACTGGTCGAGCCGAAGAACGCGCTCATCAAGCAGTATCAGCATCTGCTGGCGATGGATGAGGTGAAGCTGGAATTCCATGAGACCGCGCTGGCCGCCGCTGCTGAACTCACGCTTCAGCGTGAAACCGGCGCACGTGGTCTGCGCTCGATCATCGAAAGCCGTCTGCTGGATGTCATGTTCGAGATCCCCGGACGCAGCGATATCCGCCGCGTGGTGATCGATGAAAAGGTCATCATGGGTGAAGCGCAGCCGTCGATCTACGGTGCGGACGGTGCCGAGCTGTCATGGACCGATGACGGTTCGATCAGCCCGGCGGCATAAGTTATACAAACCGCGTAAAATAAAAAGTGGAGATCAGGAAAACCTGTATCTCCACTTTTTATTATGTAAAGCCTGTGGTCAGATTGTGAACCTAAGGACCTGTTTGGAAATTGGTTACCGGTGCGGACAGGGCGCCATTGCAAGCAATGCGGCCCCTGTCCCTACATCCAGCATCTTTTGTAGGGACAACGCCTAAACATGCAAGCATGTGTGGCGTCCGTACGAATATAAGGTTGGCCCGGCGTCGAAGCGCAGGTTTGGGAGTGTTCAGACCTTCCCTAATTTTCCGGCAGGATGACCTCAAACCGACCCGCGAGTTTTTCCCTGAAATCTTCAGCATCCTGTCGGGTGGCGCTTTCACCACCCGCGCCCCAGTTGGATGGGTAGACATACTGTGGGCGCAGTTTGCGCACGACTTCGACTGCCTCATCAACACTCAATGTGCCGTTGTTATCAATCGGCAGGATGGCGATGTCTGGCTGAATCCGGTCCATTTCCGGTGTGATTTTGGTATCCCCGGCGTAGTAAATATCATAGAAGTGGAGCGAGATCATAAAGCCGAGGCCGCCATCTTCCAGCGGATGCCGATGATCGTTGGGGGAATAAGCAGGCAGTGCCGTGATCCGGGCGCGGTCGAACAGCAGGCTGTGCCATGGGCGCAGCAGCGTCGCGCCGTCAACCATCTGGACGAGTTTCTCATTCCCGACGATCACGGTATCCTCTCCACGGAGCTTTTCAATATCGGCTGGCGAGAAATGCTCGTAATGATCATGGCCGAGCAGGATGACATCGGCATGAAATGTCGCCCGTGTAATGCGCCACGGATTGATATAGATCAGCGGCGGCCCTTCGATCACAAACGAGCCATGTCCCAGCCATTGAATACGCTCAATCATGCAAACGCTGTTCCGTCAAATCCACTACCAAACCCACGATAGCCGTTGATCACATCACGGAGCTGACGCGCTGATGCCGCTGGATCTTCGGCGAAGATAATCCCACGCGATGAATTGATGATCAGACCGCGCTTATTCTGGTCCAGGCCGAACATCACCGTCTGTTCCAGATTGCCGCCCTGTGCGCCGATGCCCGGCACGAGTAACGGCAGATCACCGACAATCGCTCGCACACGCCGGATCTCTTCGGGGAAGGTCGCGCCCATCACCAGCATACAGTTCTGATTCTGATTCCAGCGGTCGCGGGTTTTCTCTGCGATCCATTCCCAGAAGGGTTTGCCATCGACATTCAGCGTCTGTAATTCGCCGGAACCCGCGTTTGATGTCCGGCACAGGATGATACAGCCCTTGTCCTTCCGATCGAGAAAGGGTTGCAGCGCTTCACCGCCCAGATACGGGTGCAGGGTGATCGCGTCGAAGCCCAGCCGATCGAAGATCGCCTGCACGTAGCCGGTATTGGTCGAACTGATGTCGCCGCGCTTGGCATCACAGATCGTCAGGATGGTCGGGTGATGGGTGCGCAGATAATCCATTGTAAGCTGAAGTTCATGCAGGCCATCGACGCCGCGTGCCTCATAGAACGCGATATTCGGCTTATATGCGCTGACAAACATGTGTGTCTGCTCGATAATCCAGCGGTTGAACGCGAACTGCGGCGTAGGGTCCTTGAAAAACCGCGCCGGAATCTGCATCAGATCGCTGTCAAGGCCGACACACAGCAGCGATCCCACCTGATCAATACGCGCATTCAGTTTACCGATGGCGGTCAGGGTTTGGGTCTCTTCAGCCGCCGAATTCATCAGCGGCATGTTTTGCGGTCCATTCACGGGGATCTCCAAGCCATTCATGGGCAGTTTCAATGGTTTCAATATTAAATTTACCAGATTCCCCGGCGACTTTCAGCACCGTTTCGAACCTGACCAGTACGTGCAGCCGGATCTGTGCCGCGTCGAACTGTGCGGCGGCTTCCGGCAGGCCGTAACTGGTGATCGCGATGCAGTCGGTGACCTGTGCTTCTGCTGTGCGCAGCGCTTCGACACCTGACAGGCTGCTGCCGCCGGTCGTGATCTGATCTTCAATCAGCAGCACGCGCTGACCGGCGACCCTGCCGCCTTCCACGCGCTGCTGTCGGCCATGTCCCTTGGCCTGTTTGCGTACAAAGACCGACGGTCTTTGTAAATGGTAGCCGAGCGCCGCGCTGTGGGGGATGCCGCCGGTTTCGATGCCAGCGATCACATCGAACTCAAGTCCGTCCTGCGTGATGCGCTGCTGAATGGCTTCGATGATCTGCTGCCAGATGGCCGGATGATAGGGCAGGATGCGGTTATCGACATAGACGGGTGACAGGATACCGGATTTAAACCTGACAGGCGATTCCAGAAAGCCGACCGCGCCGATCGTGAGCAGGGCACTGGCAAGCGCTTCTTCGGAAACGGTATCAGGTCGAGAGAGGGGCTGTGGGGTTGTCATGTGCGCTCCTGAAGAGATGGCTGGATAGGCCTGATAAGCTCTGGTGTCTGAATCAGTTCCTGCTGAATAGTTGCGGCGGCCATCGGCCCTTCGTAGACGATGGCGGACCAGTATTGGATGGCGTCCGCGCCTGCTCGTAACATGTCCGCTGCGCTGATGATATTACGGACGCCGCCGCAGCCGATGATGTCCACCGGATAACCATGCGCTCTGCGTTCGGCATCCAGAAGCTGGACGACCTTTAGCGCCCGCCGATGCAGCCGTCCGCCTGCGACACCGGCACTAAGGGTCGGCATCCCGGGGACGGACTGCGGGTCGGTGTTGGTCGCGATTACCGCCCGGACGCCTTCTTCAGCAAAGACACGCAGCAGCGTCTGATACTGCGAATCGGCCAGTGTCGGGCTGATCTTGATCCACAGCGGTATATTGCCGGTTCCGTTGGAGCCGTTGAGCTGCTCAACCAGCCGCCTGCACAGGGCGCGGGTGCGGCCTTCGGTCTGATGATCGCCGGGATCGTCTTCGGTGTTGGGGCAGCTTACATTCAGCGTGTACCATGCCGGGCGGATGCCGTGCTGCTGGAACAGTCCGACCGCCTCACAGACTTCCTGCTGTTCCTGATCGGGATCGCTGACGCCAGGACTGACCGCGATATTAATCCCGAATACCGGCGGTAGTGCATCCGCATGGCGTGCGAGAAAGCGTGCGGCGGCAGCCGCACCGGGATTTTTCAGGCCGACACGGTTCTGGGTGGAATAAGTCGCCGCATCGCGCCAGACGACGGTCCCCGGATTGCCTATGCGCGGCCAGCGGGTGAATGATCCGAACTCGACCGGCCCGACCAGCGCCGGGACTCCGCGCCAGCCTGGGATGATATTGTGCCCACTGTCCACGGCCAGCAGTGCCGCCCCCTCACTGGTGAAACCATCCCCTTTGACCAGTCCTGCTGCAAGTATCAGCGGTGTGTTCAGGGTCACGCCGCCGACCGGCGTCGGGATTGGCTGAAATGTCAGCGCACGCAGGCTGTGCAGCGCGGCGGTCGCCAGTGGATGATCAGCCACGCGCATCAGCTCGACCGTGACCTCATGTGCCTGCTGCGCACTCATGGCGAAGATCAGCGGACGCGCCAGATCACGATAGAAAAAGCGCAGGCTGTGCAGCAGTCCCGGCGCGATGACTGACGCAATTGAAGTCATTGAAGCAGATGAGGCAAAGCGGCTCATGACAGCGGTACTCCAAAACCGGCTTCAACACAGATCTGATCGCCGTCATATACCCGCACACCGCGAATGACATTTTCGATCACCCGACCGTGCAGCGTCCCCCCCTCAAATGGCGACCAGCCGCAGCGGTTATGCAGATCAGATTTCTCCAGGGTATAGACGGCATCCAGATCGAGTGTGCAGTAGGTGTCTGCCGGGGCTGTCAGGCCGAAAATGCGCCGGGGATTGTCCGTCACCAGTGGGATGACCTGTTCCAGCGTCACCCGCCCCTCATGGACGGCGGTCATCATCAGCGGCAGGGTGGTTTCCAGTCCGGGGACACCGTAAGGCGGCTTTTCGGCCTGTTTCTCGTTCAGCAGGTGCGGCGCGTGATCGGATTCGATCACATCAACCAGACCGCTGCGGATGCCATCCCACAGCGCGTCCCGGTCGGCGGCGGTCTTGAGTTCCGGCTTCATCAGGCCGAGCGAACCGAGTGCGGTGAGATCAGCCTGTGTGAACCATAGATGATGCGGACAGACTCCGAGTGACACCGGCAGCCCTTCGGCTTTGGCATCCGCCAGCAGACGCAGCTCGTAGGCGGTGCTGATGTGGCAGAAGTGCGTCCTGCGGCGGTAGCGGCGCACCAGATCAAGGATGTCGCGCACCGTTTCTTCTTCTGCATGGACGGCGATGGGCTTGCCGCTTGTCCAGTGCGCGTAGTGCTGTTCACGTACCGCCTGATCGTCGATCAGCAGCACGCCGGTGGTCTCGTTGTTGTACATCTTCAGGCCGCAGACCTGCGCGTACAGGGCATCGTTGTAATCGGTCCAGTTGCCGGATGTGCCTGAAACGCCGGATGCACCAGCCGCACCGGACGCCGCACCGTAGTACACGCCCCAGTCACAGACCGCCTGCGCCGCGAATTCGTCCCGCTTGCGCTGTAATGCCGCCGGGTCGATGGTGGAAGGCAGGGTATTGGGCATATCCAGCACCGCCCAGTAACCCCCCGCCGCTGCCGCGCAGGTCTCGGTGTAAAAATCGCCCTTATGTGCCCATTCCATCCCGCGCAGATGCACATGCGGGTCTACAGTGCCGTGAATCTGAAGGATACGCGTCATGGTTGAAGCTCCGCGTCCGGGACGCCAAGGACTTTCGCCAGCAGCGCCATACGGACAAACATGCCATTTTCCATCTGCTGAAAATAAACCGAGCGTGGGTTTGCGTCGAGAATGTCGTGATCGGCGGGTGTTCCCATCTCATTTTTACGGGGCAGGGGATGCATCAGGATGACATCACGCCTGGCCTGATTCAGCACGTTCGGCGTCATGATGAAGTTATCGCGGATTGCCTCATAATCGGCGCGGCGTGTAAAGCGTTCTTCCTGAATCCGCGTCCAGTAGATCACATCGGTTTCATTCAGCACTTCGTACAGATCGGTTGTCTCATAATAGTCGATGCCACGGGCGCTGAGGTAATCAATCACATAATCCGGCATCCGCAGCGACACTGGCGAGACGAAACAGAGGCGTGTATTTCGCACTTCATACAGCGCGATCAGCTTCGCCAGTGAATGCACCGTGCGCCCATAGAGCAGGTCCCCAACCAGCGTGATCGTCAGATTATCCGCGCCGCTTTTGCGGTCAACAATTGTGAACAGATCGAGCAGCGCCTGTGTGGGATGCTCACCGATGCCGTCACCGCCGCTGACGACGACGGTCGGCGTGCGGATCGCCTCATTGAGCCGGTCGATATAATAGGCGGCCTCAAAGGATGATCCAACCGACGGGTGACGGATAACGACGATGTCCGCAAAGCAGCCCGCAGCGCGCACGGTGTCCGCCAGATTTTCCCCTTTATAGACCGATGAGAACTGGATGCCATTGCTGGCCGCGACCACCGAGCCGCCCAACCGCCGCATGGCCGCCTGAAAGCTGAGATCGGTGCGCGTGCTGGATTCAAAAAACAGTGATGCCATCAGGCGCCCCGAGCAGAGGCTGACAAGACTGCGATCCTTCTGCATGACACGTTCGCGCAGGTGGCTGGCGGCGTCGAACACCGACTGGAGATCATCGCGGGCGAACTGCTCAACCGTGATGATGTGTTTGCCGCTGAAGTCGCCGGCGATGGTGGCCGGCTTGTACAGAAGTCGAAACTGCTCTGAAGGTCGTAAATCCTTGTTTTCGCTCATCTCGCTGCCTGCTGTTCCCTTGAGGACTGTTCAAACAAAGGGCGCATCATTGTGCGCCCCGTGAAAATCGAATCGGTATTTAATTATCCCCGGTATCCGGTTCATCTGACTGCGGACAAAGCCGCCTGAGATAATCCCATGTGTAAAGGCCGGAGTTGTGGCCGTCATCCCAGACCGGCTGAAGCGCATAATTACCGACCAGTGAGACATTCTCCAGTCCATAGGACCGTTTCGGGATCAGCGCCAGGATGTTATCCGGCTCGAAGGCGCGGCCCATTCGCTCGTGTCCGCCGCGACATTCAACACACGGGCAGGCTTCGCGCAGTTGTCCGAGTGGATAGTGACAGGTCGCCCCATCTGCCCACTGGATTTCCAGATAGCCTTCCTGTTTATTCACGGTAACACCGGTGGGTTGTGCTTTTGCTGACTGCATGAGGTGCTTCGTCTCGGGTTCATTACAAAGTATCATCGGCCATTGTAGTGGAATCTGGCCGTTCCTGAAAGGGAAGTTGTCTGAATCGGTGAAATCAGGACGTCTGCCAATAAAAAGACCGACGCGGGTGGGCGTCGGCCTGATGATAGGTTATCCGTGGCCGGAAAGGGGAATTACGGGGCGAATGTCGCCTCTGCCTCTTTACGCAGTTCCTCCAGTCGGCTTAGCAGACGGGGATCAGCCTGGCCCTGCTGCGCGTGGAGCATTTCGCTGATCGCATTCATGGCGTTCAGCAGGGCAGGGCCGTATTCTTTGCCCTGTTCCGCCAGCATTGCGCTGGCCTGCTCGAAAGTCTCCGTGGATAAAAGCTCGTTCAGGAATACCAGTTCCGGCTGCATATTCTGCTGGAGAAGCGCGACGATCCGGTCATAGACCTGCCGCAGTTTGGCGCTCATATTCACATCCTGCCGCTTTTGCGCTTCCTGCAAATTGGATGAGAGGATCGCCATAAAAGTATCGTCGATCATCGGCAGGCTCTGCATAATGGCCTCATCGAGCTGTTCCGGCGGGACATTGACCAGCCCCTGAAGCAGTTGGACGGCGGACTGCATCTGGCTTTGCTGCTGCTGATCGATGAGCTGTGTCAGCAGGATCATCCGGTCGCGCAGTGCTTCCAGCTTTTCGCGTTCTTCGGCGGGCTGCTGCCCGATATACACGGTGAAATCCTGAAAGAACTGGGCGTCGAACAGCGGACGCAGCAGCCCGACCAAGGCCTGAATGCGGCTTTCATCATCGGCATAGCTCAAGGCCAGTTTGAAGAAGTCATCGCGCTCGGCTTCTTCACCTAATGCTTCGACCTCGCGGGCGACCTCTTCAATGACGGCTTCCTGTTCCGCCTGCTGCTGTTCCATTTCCTTTCCGACCGTGGAATGCTGAAGGATCATCTGCTGTGTGTGGATGATCTGTTCGGCAATATCCGGGCGGCCAGACTGGGCAAAGCGCTGCGCCATGACTGACATCGTCTGCAGGAACTGGACGTCGATCTGGGCATCATTCTCGGTGATCAGGGTCATCAGGGTGGCGTCATCGGATTCGCTCATCTGCTGGATAAGCTGGACGCGCTGGCGCTGTTCTTCCATCATCTCCGGTGTGATGCCATCCGCCTGAAGCACAATATCGAGCAGGCCCTGCATGGTGAGTGCGCGTGTGGGATTAAACATATATCCCTTGAAGTTTTCCTTCGGCAGCACCTTCATCAGGTCCCCAACCACACGTTCCTGCTGATCCTTGTTCATATTCAATTCCATCGGGACCAGCGAGATCAGCAGTTCCTTTTCGGCATCATGATAGAGCACTGGCACCGACATCGTATTGACAGCACCGCATTGAGGGCACTGTGAAGTATTAAGCTGGCCGGCCAGCAGCAGTGCTTTTCCCTGCGCGTCCTCCGCGACATCAATGTAATTGCGGACGACAGCCTGATAGGGCTGTCCGCAGTTCGAGCAGCGGATCGTTGTCTGGTTTGGTCTGTTCTGCATAAAAATTAGTCTCCAGTTGATTGGGAACGTTTGCGGCGCGGCCACCGGATCACGGCTGCCGTTATCTGCGATCAGCATCGGCGGCTATTAGCATCGGCGGGCTGATGTGACATTAATGGACTGACGGATTGGCCCCGCGCTGTAACTGCTGAGTACGGGGCAGCGTAAAGTAAAAGGTTGAGCCTTTGCCGTACTTGCTTCTGACATCAATCCTGCCGTAATGCGCTTCGATAATGGCCCGTACAAGGTATAAACCCAGTCCGGTACCCTGTGTGCGGCGGCTAAGCTTGTTATCGATCCGGAAAAAGCGTTCAAAGATATGCTGAAGGTCATGGGCTGCGATGCCTTCACCCTGATCGCTGACCGAAACGGTCACATCATGCTCGCTGCACTGCCCGACGATTTTGATCACGCCGCCCTTGGGCGAATACTTGATCGCATTGCTGACGAGATTATCCAGCACCTGGCGCAGACGAGTATTATCACCCTCAATGTAAGGAAAATCACTGGGGAAATGGACTTTAATCATATGTCGATTGGTCTGCCTTGAGAAGCGCTCGGCGACCTGCTGCGCCAGTTCCGCGAGATTGACCTCACTGATCTCGAGTGAGAGTTCCTGCTGTACCTGAAGTTTGCTGGCAGTCAGCAGGTCCTGAATCAGATCATTGAGGCGGTCTGCCTCTTCTTCAATGACCACCATCGTCTCACGGATCGTCGCCGGGTCCCAGTTGGCGTCTTCACGTCGGAGCGTCGCGGCATATCCCTTGATAATCGCGACCGGCGTTTTCAGTTCGTGCGAGATGCTGGAGATAAAGACGTTCTGCATCTCCTGCGCCTGACGGAAGTTGGTAATATCGCGCACGTTGGCGACGATATTGGCGATGCGCTGATTGTTATCCAGCATGGGGGCATAGGTGATCGCCACGCTGAGCTTGACATCCGCCTGTGTCCTGAGATCCCCTTCGACATACAGCGTATTCTGTGTCAGTTCACTGCTGTTAAACGGCCAACCCTTTTCCAGTGCTTCGGACAGCGAAACCGAGTTCAGGCGTGCCCACACAATGACGTCATCATGGCTGTGTCGCAGGGCATCTTCGGCACGCCAGCCCGTCATCCGCTCCAGTGCCGGGTTAAAGTGCAGGATGCTTAGATCATCCCCCAGAATCATCACGCCGTCAGCGCTGTGATCCAGAATGGCGGACAGCCACATGCGCTCATGATCCACCTTTTCATACAGGTGGGCATTATGCACGGCAATCGCGGCCTGATCAGCAAAACTCTGTAAAATCTGGACGTCGTTGGGGGAGACGGTGGTGCGATAGGAGCGGAAGACGATCAGCAGGCCGAGTGCTTCTCCGGCGAAGATCAGCGGCAGGGCCATTGACTGGCGCAGGCCGGGATCAATCGCCGCCGACATCTGGCCGAGCACCTCATTCAGCAGCGCCTGACGGTGGTCTGACCCTTCGCTGTCAATCGGGCTGTCGTCGTTCTCCGCCATACGGGTGACGAGATCCCGAAGCTGTGTATTCAGCATCTGGATATGACTGCTGTCGATCCCACTGATGGCACGGATGCGAAAATGCCCATCAGTGCCGCGCAGTGCAATCAGGCCATTCTGACCGGCCATCATAACAATTGAGGCATTGAGGGTGCGGCGCAGCACCTCACTGAGATCAAGCTGAGCGGTGATGGCCCGTAAGATCTCGAGCAGGAAGTCACGCTGACGTACTCGGAAGTCCGGGAGCATTAACATGCGAACTATTGTAACATGAAGCATCAGCAACTTAACTGATTCTGATACACTTCTTACCGGATCGAGTCACAAATACAACGTGCCCTGCACATGCTGCCCTGCACATGCTGCCCTGCACATGCTGCCCTGCCGGATGGTGTACAGGGGTGGATAGCGTGTGGAATGGTGTCACAGATCGCCTGGATCACCGTGGATAACTGAACAGACTGTATCAATCATAAAGGATGACGAAATGGCTGAAAAAACTCTCGCGCAAAAGCTGTATATCAAGCCGGGGATGCGCGGCGCGGTGATCAATGCGCCAGCCGGTTTTCGGGAACAGTTGGGCGAACTGCCGGAAGGGGCACAGCTCGACAGCGCAATTGACGGGCGCTATCAGTTCATGCTGCTGTTTGTTGAGAGCAGGGCCGTGCTTGAGGCATGGTGGCCGAAGGTTTTCGAAGCATCACAGCCGGGTGTCATCCTGTGGATCGGATTTCCGAAGAAGAGCGGCCCGAAGCAGGGTGACATCAGTCGTGATGAAGGCTGGGATACAGTTCACGCCGCTGGCTGGGATGCCATCGCCAATATCTCGATTGACAGCACGTGGTCTGCGCTGCGGGTTCGTCCGCTTGAAGACATCAAACGCACGGGCAGCGCGGACGGCGATCAGGATGGTGAACACGACGACGATCAGGACGAATAATCCCTGCACCGGTGCGAATCAAACAGGCAGAAACCGCACGGTTTCTGCCTGTCTGATGACCTGGCTTTCGCTGCCCGGGATTTATACGTCGTAAATATCGTCGATATCCATCTGCTGCGCGAAGGTAAAGGCATCCACATCATCATCCTGAGAGGCGGCCAGCGCGCCAGCGCCGATCACGCTGACATCTTCACCCAGCGCCGCCGGGACGATTTCGAGATCCTTCACATAGAGCGGGTTCTGCGCATGGCGGTTGATCGCCTCACGCATCGGATCGAAGATCAGATCGCCCAGATTGCTGACCCCGCCGCCGATAATCACCATCTCCGGGTTGAACAGGTGCAGCAGCGTGACGATCCCCAGCCCCATCAGGCGTCCACTGCGCCGGACGATCTCCAGCGCCAGCGCGTCCCCGGCCTGCGCTGCCCGGCCCACATGCCCACCGTTCAGCTTATCCAGATCCCCGTTCACCATGTCTGACAGGCTGGATTTTTCGCCCGCTTCGATGCGACGGGCGGCCTGCATCGCCATATCAGGGCCTGCGGCTTCCAGTTCCAGCGAAGAAACGCGCTCGTTATCAATAACCAGCGGGATATGGCCGAATTCCGCTGCCAGCCCATCGCGCCCCAGCAGCAGCTTGCCATCGGTGATGATCCCGCTGCCGATGCCGGTGCTGTGGGTGATAAAGATCACGTGGCGGTAGCCTTTGCCCTTGGCCGCGCCGCGTGTGTACTCCGCCAGCGCCGCCAGATTCGCATCATTGCCGACATAGGTCGGCAGGTCGAAGGCGTCGTGGATGATGTCCGCCAGCGGGACATTGCTCCAGCCATACAGATTCGGCGGCGCGACCACGACGCCGGTGGTCGGGTTCAGTGGGCCAGGGGCCGAGATGCCGATGGCCCTGACGGTTGAGCGATCTTCCGGCAGGACAGCGGCGACCATCTGTTTAATGCGTTCCAGCGTGGGTTCCAGCCCTTCATGGGCCAGTGTGTAAGTCTCTTTTCGTTCAAGTATGTTCAGGGCATGATCCAGACGAGCGCCACGTATACGGGTCCCACCCAGATCGATACTGATCAGGTGCTTTTTCATCAATGTATCCCTTTATGGAGTTTAAGAAGATCATCCGTGATGATGATCAGATGGTCGATCCAAATACCCGCAAGTTTACCGCTGACCTACTGGAACTGCCAAGATGACCACATCACGGCCTGATGAGTAAAATGTCATTTGTTGAGGCATCTGTCAGTCTGGATTGCAGGCGTGCGGATACCCGCCATCTGGTGACTTACGTTTATCATGCTGCTTCGGTAAACTTGTTGCAAAGCCGTTTACGATAGCGTTCAGGGTTTAATATGAAACTGACAATCATTGGTGGTGGAAGTGTTCGCACTCCGCGTCTGATCCCTTCACTGATACATCGTGCAGAGCGCCTTGGCCTGCGCGAAGTCTGGCTGATGGATACTGATCCGGATAAATTGCAGCTTATTGGCGGGCTGGTGATAACGATGGCACGCCAGCTCGATGCACCGTTCGAGATCAGGCTGACGACCGATGCACGTGAAGCCGTCAGCGGCGCACAGCATGTGATTACGAGCATCCGTCCGGGGCAGGAACAGGGCCGCGCAACAGATGAGCGCATCGCCTTCTCGCATGGTGTACTGGGGCAGGAGACGACCGGCGCGGCAGGATTCGCCATGGCGATGCGCAGCATCCCCGCGCTGCTGGAATATGCCCGGCTGGTAGAGGACGTGGGGGCGCCGAATGCGTGGATCTACAACTTCACCAATCCGGCGGGGCTGGTGGCGCAGGCCCTGCATTACGCCGGGATTCAGCGGGTGGTCGGCATCTGCGACAGCGCGAACGGTGCGCAGCATGCTGTCAGTCGTTATCTGGATGTGCCGCTGAAGCGCGTTTTCCATGAGGTTTACGGGCTGAATCATCTGTCATGGACGCGCAGTGTTCGCGTAGATGCTGATGAGAACGGCGAAGGCGGGGAAGAAGTCTTCCCGCCGCTGCTGTACGATGACCGTTTTGTCCAGTCTACGCATATGTCGATGTTTGCATCGGGGCTGCGTGAATGGCAGAATGCCTTCCTGAATGAATATCTCCACTATTTCTATCACCGTGATGAGGCGCTGGCCGCGCTGCTGAAAAAGCCGGAAACCCGTGGTGAGGAAGTCATGCGCCTGACGGGTGAACTGCTGACGGAACTGCGATCGGCCCCGGCGGATAATGCGGAGGCACAGCTTGCGATTTATGACCGCCTGATGGGACAGCGCAGCGCGACCTATATGTCCCATGCACGGGATGGCCGGGCGCGTCCTGATACCGAGCCGGTGGGTGAGGATGAGGAAGGATACGCCGCTGTTGCGCTTGGCTGTATTGAAGCCATCGAGACCAATACGCCGCTGTATACCGGTCTGAATGTGCCGAATCAGGGGACAATCAGTGGTTTGCAGGATGATGATGTGGTTGAGGTGAGCTGCTGGATCGATGGCAGCGGGTTAAGGCCGGTCAGGATTGGCGAAGTGCCGGAAAGCCAGTACCTGCTGATGCGTGATGTCAAGCAGTATGAACGGCTGGCGGCACGGGCCATTCTCGAACGTTCGCGTCCGCTGGCTTATCGGGCGCTGGCGGTGCATCCGCTGGTGGGTTCGTATCCACTGGCCGAAAAACTGGTTGATGCCTTTCTGGATGCCCATCAGGATCTGGTCGGTACATGGAACCGCGAATGAAGCCGAACTGTGACATTCTGGTGCCGGGGCATTACTTTTGTGATGTGATCTTCGCTGATCTGCCGCTTTTCCCGGCACTGGGGACGGAAGTTTACGCGGGTAAGCTGAATATCGTCCCCGGTGGCGTGCTGAATACAGTGGTCGGGCTGCACCGCCTGGGCGTTGACGTCGGCTGGCTCGGTTCACTGGGGAACGATTTCTTCAGCCGTCATATCCGCGAGTGGTGCGAACGGGAACAGCTTGATATGTCACTGCTGACATACCCGGATCAGCCGCTTCAGCGCATCACCGTCTCGATGTCCTATCCGGCTGACCGTGCCTTTCTCACCTATGTCGATGAAGGACCGGATGAGGTGGAGATGACGTTCCGGGCGCTTGAACACCTGACGGCGCGGCATCTTCACTTCTGCGGGTTGGAGATTCACCCGCGTATGGTGGAACTGATCGATGCCTGCCACCAGCGCGGCATGACGGTCTCCATGGATTGTCAGCATCGCGATGTGACACTGTCCGAACCGCTGGTTGGAGAGATTCTGTCGAAGCTCGATCTTTTCATGCCTAACAGTCTTGAAGTACAGAATCTGACCCGGATGCGTGATCTGGCATCAGCGGTGGAAGTGCTGATGCCGCTGACACGGCGCCTGGTGGTCAAGGATGGGAAAGACGGCGCACACTGCTGGGAAGACGGCGAAACTCTGCATGTCCCGGCCATTGAGGTTGAGGCGGTCGATACCACCGGGGCAGGGGATGTCTTCAATGCAGGCTTTCTGGCCGCTATGCTTGAAGGCTACAGTACGAAGGAATGTCTTGTGTGGGGGAGTATCAGCGGTGGGCTTTCGACGCAGGGTTACGGCGGATCTTCAGCGGCGCCAACCCGTGAGGAACTGCTGCGCTATCCGCGTGAGATGCGCAGTGCAGGCGATGTGATACCGTAAGGATCAGCCAGTGTGCTTATCTGAAACTGCGCCATCTGTCGGTTGGTAAGGAAACGATTTCAGTGTTTACTGGGACAAACTGGTGTTTCAGGAGACTCTGTCATGGCGAAAATTGACCGGCGCAGTGATGTGAACCCTGATGAGGGTGAGCGCAAATACGGGGATGTTGAATTCGCCGATCCGGTGAATAACAAATATCCGATTGATACTGAAGAACATGTACGAGCGGCGTGGAGTTACATTCACCAGAAGGATAACGCGGCGAAATACGATAAGGATGAGGTCGAGACGATCAAGTCGCGCATCCGCAAGGCCGCGAAGAAATTTGACATTGAACTGAACGAAGATTAACCAGCCGCTGTGTTAATCCAGTCCATAAGAGGCAGTCGGTTACCAGAACCGGCTGCCTCTTTTGCTGTCTGTACTGAAAAGCGCAGACAAAACTTTGCCACCGCGCCTGAAATCGCCCATAATTACCCTCATAATGACCTGTCCTTGTGGGAAGGCTCACAAGGCTGTTTTCACTTGTATGGAAGGCGGAGAAATTTATGTCTTATTTCATGGGAATCGACATCAGCACGACCAGCGCTAAAGCGCTGATTATTGACGAACAGGGGCATGTGCTTGCGACTGGCAGCACGCCGCAGCCGATCAGCCAGCCTTATCCACTGTGGAGCGAACAGCATCCGGCGGATTGGTGGGACGGTGTGGTGTCGTCGATCCGGTCTGCCCTGGCCGAAGCCGGGATCACAGGCGATGCCATTCAGGGGATCGGCCTGACGGGGCAGATGCACGGCTTATGTATGCTGGACAGCGGCGGGAATGTCCTGCGACCGGCGATCCTGTGGAATGATCAACGCACCGGTAAGCAGTGTGAAGAGATTACCGAGATCGTCGGCTTTGAGCGTTTGATCGAGCTGACTGGAAATCGCGCTCTGACCGGGTTTACCGCGCCGAAGATCCTCTGGGTACGGGAAAATGAACCGGAGATCTATCAGCAGTGCGCCCATATCCTGCTGCCGAAGGACTTCATCCGCTTTAAACTGAGCGGCGAATATGCGACTGATCTGGCCGGGGCTGCGGGGACACTGCTGTTGAATGTGGCGCGGCGTCAGTGGTCGGCTGAAGTGCTGGACGCGCTTCAGATCCCACAGGAATGGATGCCGCCGGTCCATGAAGGCCCGCAGGTGACATCGGTTGTCAGCGCGGAAGCAGCGGCGCTGACCGGTCTGGCGGCAGGAATACCGATCGTCGGCGGTGGTGGCGATCAGGCGGCGGGCGCGGTCGGGATGGGCTGCGTGAATCCGCATAACATCGGCGTGACGGTGGGGACGTCGGGCGTGGTGTTCGCCCCGCTGAGCCAGTATGCCTATGAACCCGAAGGCCGACTCCATGCCTTTTGCCATGCGGTCCCCGGTCAATGGCATTTTATGGGCGTGATGCTGAGCGCGGCGGGAAGCTTGCAGTGGTATCGTGATACGCTTGCGCCATCGACATCCTACGATCAGCTTCTGGCTGAGGCTGCGAGTGTCCCGCCCGGATCGGATGGGCTGTTCTATCTGCCGTATCTGACCGGTGAGCGCACGCCCCATGCTGATCCAAATGCGCGGGGGGCCTTCGTCGGGCTGACGACGCGCCACACTCGCGGGCATCTGACTCGGGCCGTGCTGGAAGGTGTCGCATTTGGCCTGAGGGACAGCTTCACCCTGATTGCGAACGCGGGGCTTCCGGCGGATTATCAGGTTCGGATCAGCGGGGGCGGGGCCAGATCGGCCATCTGGCAGCAGATCATCGCGGATATTTTCGGCGCACCGCTGGTCAACGTCAATACACCAGAGGCCGGGGCTTTCGGTGCGGCGATCCTTGCCAGTGTTGGCACAGGGGCCTTTCCGGATGTCCAGACCGCAGCCGAACAGCTCATCGCGACCGGCGAAACCGTGCTGCCGGGCAGTGACCGAGCGCAGTATGACGACCTGCACACGGTTTATGAAAGCCTGTACCCGGCGCTGAAGCCGTTTTTCAATCGGTAAATAGGGCGCCTGTAACGTCTGCAACCCGATAGAATAACAAAAGCAGGATACCCGGCGGTATCCTGCTTTCTGATCAATTGGGTCGGTTACTGGCCGAAGCGGTCGGGATGGATGCCCACCCGTTCATCTTTGTCCAGCGCGGTGATCGCCTCAATATCCTCATCGGACAGTTCGAAGTCATAAAGATCGGCGTTGGAGACGATACGCTCTTTCCTGGCCGATTTCGGGATCGTGATCACACCGATCTGAAGCATCCAGCGCAGTGTGACCTGTACGGCGGTTTTGCCGTGCTTTTCACCGATCCGGATCAGGGTGGGGATCTCCTGTACGCGGCCTTTCATCATCGGCGCCCATGCCGTCAGTACGATCTGATGATCACGGCAGAACTGCTGAAGGCTCGGCTGCTGGAGATACGGATGGAACTCTACCTGGTTGACGGCGGGCTGCACGTTGGCGATCTTCAGCAGGTCTTCAAGATGATGTTCGAGGAAATTGCTCACGCCGATAGCGCGCACCCGGTCACCGGACTGATAGATCTCTTCCAGCGCACGCCATGCCCCCTGCCAGTCATTCACCGGCCAGTGGATGAGATACAGATCGACATAATCCAGCCCAAGGCGCTCCATGCTGGTGTCGAAAGCGCGTTTTGTGCCTTCATAGCTGAGATCATCGACCCACACCTTGCTGGTGACAAAGACCTGCTCACGGGGGACGATCCCGGAACGCACAATTCTGCCGACTTCCGCCTCATTTTTGTAAAGCGCGGCGGTATCGACGGCACGGTATCCGGCTTCGAGCGCCCAGCGGACGGCATTTTCAGTCTCATTTCCGACTTCGGTGCGGAAGACACCCAGCCCAAACAGCGGCATCTCGATACCGTTATTGAGTGTGATCATGCTATCAATGGATAGAGTCATTGTTATCTCCTTTTAGCTGTTTATAGGGTAAGGATGAGCTAGAGCTTATCTGAATATTCAGAAAACCTGCGCTGAATTGTATAGAAATGCCGGACAACGACATGCAAGCATGTTTAGGCGTTGTCCCTACAAAAGGACAGGGCCTGCCCTGCCCGTGCCATCATTAATTTTCAGATAGCCTCTAGAAGAATACCGCTTCGTTGTCGATATGGTAAAAATGGGCAGGAAGAATCCCGCCTCTACACGGTCTGTATCTGGATTTTAGCCCTGATGCTGACGATAGAACTTCTCCCATTCCTGTGCGAATTCACGCGGCATGGCCGAGTCGCCCTGCATGTTATAGGGGATGTCCGAGGCAAGGCTGACAATATCCACCGGATCGAATTCTTCGAGAACCTTGCCGATGAAGTAGATCATCTCATTGGCTTCGATCTTCGCTGTATAAATCGTCAGCAGTAACGAAACGATATAGATCGCGGCGATACAGGCGGCGATCACGGGGACCGGCCACGCGATCGACACCAGAATAGTCGCCATAAAGGTCGGGATCAGCAGGGCTTCCAGCAGACGCGCAGACCGGATGCGGGTGCGCAGCACGAGCCGCGTAATATCCGCTTCCAGCCGGATGTACTCGGCAGTCAGCAGCGCGGCGGGGCGCGTTCGGCGGTGATGCCATGTCTGTTTGCTGGTGGTGAGCATCCGGAACCCGTGCGACTGGGCCTGAAGTGTGTAGCGGCGGCCTTGAGAGAACAGGTTGCGATCCTGAAGGCGCTGTGTGCTGGGACGCGATGCCCGGACCAGTGTCTGCGTACACTCGTTAGGGCTGGCGCGCACTGTCAGATAGGTATTACGGTTGAGGAGCAGACGATCACGAATAGACATGGAATAGGAACACAGCCGTTCAGGACTTCGCCGGATCAGTGACCGGCTGACAGGAATCTATACCGTGGATGAATATCACGAATTCACGCGGGTGGCAACCACGATCACCCGTTTCTGATACGTCCCCTGAAAGAGATCATAATCATCACAGGTGATCAGGGTGAGACGTTCGTCGTCGGATGGATACAGCGGCTCAAGGTCCGTAGGTTCCACGGTGCGGCGTTCCGAAACGATGTAATCCCGCCGTTGATTCTGATAGATGACCGAGATGGGATCACCGACGTCAAGATCCTTGAGATTGTGGAAGATCCCCGGCATCCCGTTGCGCCGGTGAACGTGACCGGATAAGACCACATTGCCTGCGCTCTGGTCGAACCATGATGTCCCTTGCAGATGGCCGACATTGTCTCCAAGCTGGCTGATATCCCAGCTTTCGCCGTCGAGAAAGACATCAATGATCGGGGCGGTGATATTCGTCTCCGGGACGACCAGTTCCGCCTTGGCGATGATGCCGGTCTGTATGGTCGGCTGCGGTGTCGGCTGGGGATTCTGTGCGATCTCGGATGGTGTGGTGGTCGGGGGCATGGTCGGTGTCTGGATAGCCGTGACCGTCGGCTGTAAGGGATGCTTCATGCCGTCATAAATCACGAAAATGACACCAGCGAGTGCGCCCAGCAGGATCAGTTTCCACAGCCGGGAAAAAGGCGATTGACGGCGTCTCATAAGGGTTTAAAAAGGTCTTTTACTAAAATGACGATTTGTAGAGTGGCCTGATAACTCCCCTCTAGTATAACATAGCCGCGTTGGTTGTGACTGTTTTTGCCAGAAATTTACCTTTCGAAAGGCTGGTCTGTGGTCCCGGTATATGATTTTGGTGGTGCAGGGCAGATGCTGCATTTTGCCCCTGCGAATGGCTTTCCGCCTGCAAGCTATACACCGCTGCTGCGGGGTTTTACAGCGGATTATCATGTGGTCAGTGTGCTGCCGCGTGCCTTCTGGGGGGGAGAGCCGCCCCAACAGCTATTTACATGGAAGGAACAGCTCGCGGTCGATCTGCTCGATGGACTGCGCGAACACGCGTTTGAGGATGTGATCGCTGTCGGGCATTCCTTCGGTGCGGTGGCTTCGGTGCTGGCAGCGTTAGAAGAACCGCAGCGATTTAAGGCGCTGATCCTGATGGACCCGACATTTTTCACACCTGAACTGGGCGAGATGCTGAAGCAGTTGCAGGCGCAGGGGATGACCGACCGGATGCCGCTGGCCGCCAGAGCGCGCCGACGCCAGCGCGATTTTGAGAATGCCGATGCTGCTTTCGCATATTTCCGTGACAAGCCGCTGTTCGGTGACTGGTCGGATGAAATGCTCTGGGCATATGTCAATGAAGGGACGGTCGCCAGTGAAGCAGGGCGGACGCTGGCATGGCCGCCGGAATGGGAAGCGTATTATTTCAACAGCGGCTATGCGGATATCTGGCAGGATCTGCCGAAGCTGCATCCGCTGAAGATCCCGACACTGATCCTGCATGGCAAGGATACGGATACCTATCTGCCTGAAAGCCGCCAAATGGCGAAGCAGATCTTACCGGATGCCGATCACATTGAGGTCGCGGGTGGGCATCTCTTCCCGCAGGCTTACCCGGATCAGACCTATCACCGCATCGCTGACTGGCTGGCCGCCCATCGCTGATGCCGCGCAGCGCTGACAGATACAAAAACAGCGGAGATGATCGCCTGTGATCATCTCCGCTGTCGGCTGTGCTGGTTACGATGAATTACTCAGTGACCGTCACGCCGCGCCAGAAGGCGATGTAATCCCTGATATTTTCCGCTGCCTCTTTAGGGCTGGGATAGTACCAGGCAGCGTTTTCGTTGCGCTTGCCATCCACCTCAATGGAATAGTAGCTGGCGAGTCCTTTCCAGTGGCAGGTGGTGTGATAATCGGATTCCTTCAGATAATCGAAATTGATGCTTTCCCGTGGGAAATAGTGATTGCCTTCGACGACGACGGTCTTATCACTTTCTGCCAGTACGATCCCGTTCCAGGTAGCCTTCGCCATATTTATACTCCGCAGTCAGTTTACAGTAAAGATGCTTCATATCGTTCTTCAGAAGCGGTCCGGCCCGAACTCTTACGTTTTCGACCCGTCAATCCTGTGATCTGCGCAGCGGGCGGATCATGCTGAAGTAAATGGCGGTACACAGCATGGCGACAGCGATCAGCGCCCACAGCACCGCCCAGACAACCGGCGGGATGATCGGTGCGACCCGTTCACTGAAGGCGGCGGCATCGTTGCGGACAACCCCGCTGCGCGTGACAATCACGGCGGATGTGCTGCGAACGAGCATGAACAGATCGAGTACGGAGTTCAGAGCCAGCAGAATTGACAGCACATTCAGCAGCAGTTGATTGAAGAGGGTGTGCAGTTTCCATCCGGCCAGCACCAGCAGTGCGCCAAAGGCCAGGCCGATGACCAGTGCTGATAATTCCCCCTGATCGTTAGGGCGGGCGTAGAGCGCGGTGAAGATAATCAGTGCGGCACCGATCAGGATAGACAGAAAGCGCGGCTTGCGGATCGTATTCGCCAGATAAAACAGCAGTGAACCGAAAAATGCAGCCCCCAGATAACCCGCTGGCAGCACCAGTGCGCTGATCCCGTTCCGTGTGGTTGCCACGCCTGATCCATCGGGTGAGATCGTAAATCCGATGACCTCTCCGCCGGTGATAATCGCCATCAGGCTGTGACTAAGCTCGTGAACATAAGTCACAAACAGCCGCACCGGATAGGTGAAGATCTCCAGCGCCGGGATATTCCACAGGATGTAGACGATCACCACACCCACGGCTGAAATCAATAAGGTCTGGCGGCGTGTCTGCCTGTGCGTCTGCTCGCGTTCATCACTTGCGGAGAGGTTGGTCATAATGGTTCAAGTCCTGCTAAAAATCGTGTAAGATGTGTTTTGTCTGTCTGGTATGTTATACGTACAGAATCGAGAAAAGTCACTTTGGAAAGCGATAAGATTCGTTTTGGCACGGTTGGCGCACCAACCTCAACACCGGGAACGGGCACACCCGCCGCCATCAGCCATATCCACCAGTTAGGTCTTCATCATCTGGAAATCGCATGGGTGAGAAGTGTACGTGTCAGTGATGAGACCTGCGCAGAGATCACCAACGCGAAGAACAAATACGGCATCAGTGTCAGTGTCCATGCCCCTTATTTTATCAACCTCAACAGTCAGACAGCCGAGAAGATGCTCGCCAGTGATGAGCGCCTGCTGAACGCAGCGCGGCGCGGCTGTCTGGCAGGTGCGACAGATATCGTCTTTCACCCCGGCAGTTATCACGGGCAGCCGCGTGAAGAGGTGTATCTGCGCGTGAAGGAAAAACTGACCGAACTCACCGGCATTCTGCGCGAAGAGCAGATCGAGATCACCCTGCGGCCCGAGACGATGGGCAAGAGCGCCATGTTCGGCGATCTGGAAGAATGCATCCGCCTTAGTAAGGAAGTCCCCGGCGTGCTGCCGTGCATCGACTGGGCGCATCTTCATGCCCGACGCGGTGATGGCTCGTTCAATTCGTATGAAGAATTCGCCGACGCACTGACGCTGATGCGCGATGAACTGGGCGAAGAGAGCCTGAAACGTGTCCATTTTCATATCAGCGGGATCGATTACGGCCCCAAGGGTGAGAAATCGCACCTGCCGCTGAATGAAGCCGATCTGCGCTATCGTGAACTGCTGCAGGCGTTCATCGACTTCGAACTGGAAGGCAGCGCCGCGATTGAAGCGCCTGATCCCTTCCATGTCGCGGACTGCCTGACCTTTCAGGCGACCTACCGCCGCCTGTCGGGGATGCCGCTTTCACGTGAGGACGTGGACTAGCCGTGAAGCAGCTCTTATGGGCGTTTGCTGCCTGCGCCGGCCTGCTGTTTGTCGTGCTGATGCTGCTGACAGCGCTGATGTCTCCGCTGGGGGATCGGCTGCCGAAGTCAGCGCGGCTGGCCTTTATGGGCAGTGTCATGGATAACCTTGATGTCTATGTGGCAGATCTGTCACGTGGGTTGGTGGTCCGGTTTACGCGGGGGGAAACATGGGAACGCTACCCGGCATGGTCCCCGGACGGTAAATATATCGCCTATCACTCCGGGCCTGCGCGCCAGCCCGGATGCACCATCAATTATGAGATCTTCATCTCATCACTGGATGGGCGCACCGTCCGGCAGATCACTGGCAGCAATCTTGATTCTTTTCAGTCGGCTGAAACGATCATCAACGGCGGGATTTACTGCGCTGCGATGCCGGACTGGTCGCCTGATGGTGAGAAGATCGCGTTTCATGCGAACCCGGCAGGACATTGGGACATCTTCGTCTATAACCTGACCACCGATGAGCTGACCAGAGTCACCGACAGCCTTGATGATGATGTGCTGTTCGACTGGGCCGCTGACAGTAAGCATGGCGTGATGACGACCGGCCCATCTTCGCTGATGATCCTGAGCTGGCTGAACACAGAGACCGGTGAAGTCACGCCGCTGACCTCATTTGAAGCGCTGCTCGACGAGAACGGCATCCTGATGACGCCATCCGGCACGCTGGAAGACTGGCATCCGACGCTGTCACCTGACGGTACGCAGGTCGTGTTTATGTCGGATCGTTCCGGCGGGGCGAATATTTACACGATGAACACTGATGGAACCGATGTAAAACATATCACCGATGACTTCTACAGCGATTCCAACCCGATCTGGACCACCGACGGCAGGATTATCTTTACCTCTGACCGCAGTGGCCCATCACGACTGTTCAGCGTTAAACCAGACGGCAGCGATCTGCGCGTGCTGTTCGGGATGGATGCTGGCTTTATAAGCGATGGCGCGGCGTGGTGGTCACCGGATCTGGTTACGGCAGCACCTGCCCTGAATTAAGCGCTGACCTGACTCACAGGTCGATGAAATAGATCAGGCTTTCGCGCATATCATCCACGCTGTCCATTTCGAGTACGATCTTCGGGCGTTCCGGAAGTTCGTTGTAAATCCGCAGCACTTCATGGTAGTTGATCACGCCCTGGGGGAAGTCGAAGCCGTGATGCTCGTCCAGCCGACCATCATTGTTATTCATATGGGTATGGATCAGCCACGGGGCAAGCGTCGTGAACCAGTCGCGGATGGTGTACTGGGGATCGGAGAAGAGATGCGCGTGCCCGACATCCAGACAGGCCCTGAGATGGGTGTGATTGACCGCCGTGAGCAGGTCGCCGATGATCTCCGGGTCGAACTCCCACATATTCTCCAGCGCAATCACCACGCCAAGTTCGGCGGCATACTCGGACATCGGACGCCAGAAGTCGATGTTGCGCATGTGCCAGCCGCGCCGATAGAAGGTGTTGTGCAGCGAGCCGATAAAATTGGCATGGACGACCATCACTTCAGCACCGAGCCGCGCCGCGATCTGAAGCGCGTGACGATAGCGCTGTCTGCAGATGTCATTGATCAGGCTGTCGGGGCTGCCGGAGACCATATCCAGAAATGGGCCGTGGATGGAGATAGGGCCGCGAATACCCTTGAGCTTCTGCTGATAGCTCGTCAGGATCTCACTCCAGTTTCCATCGAGAATATCCGGGTTTGAAAATGTGGTGACTTCGATGCCAAGATCATATTCGCGGGCGATGTCGATACAGGCGTCGATATTGGCCTGAGAAGCACTTAACAGTAGGCGGTTGTTCACAGAAGACCTTCATGAATCGATACGGAAACGCTGACCGATATACTTTGTAATGTTTCCTTATTGTTACATTGTACAGAAGATTCATGGGCCGCTTAATTCACGTTTGTTATAAAAGAGATAGAGCTTCGTTTGTACCTCCAGGCGTGCGTATGGGGACGGCTAGCGGTGGCAGTTCTGCTCTCCGGTGAAGCCGCCGCCGGTCCAGACAGGTGGCGTGTTCCCCGGTGCTTCTGATGCCGAGAGGACCGATTGACCGCTGCGGGTGTCGATAACTTCCAGGCGGTAGCGGCTGCGGAAGGCGAGATATCCCCCTTCCGGGCTGAAGCGGGCATAATCAATAAAGGACCAGGCCGCGAGGTGTGAATACCGTTCGGCGGTGTTATCGGCATTCCCCACCAGCGGAAGCTGCCAGAGCAGATTTTCGGTGATCCCACGGAAGTCACGCAGGACGGCCATCAGATGTGCGCTGTCCGGCGACCATGTCAGATCGAGGGTCAGATTCCAGTTATAGGTAAGCTGCGTGGCGAGTGAACCCTGCTGGTGTGAGATGATCCATTGGGTGTCATTATTGCCGCTTGGCGAATAGACAAAGCCGATCAGTTCACCATCCGGCGACCAGCGCGGGAAGCTCACACTGCCGGTCGGAAATGATGTCAGTGCGTATTTGGTCTCGCCATCAGTGCTGACCACCCACAGATCCGCCTCATTCAACTGTGTGAAAACCGTCTGCTCTGTGCTGCCTTCTGGCGTGGGAACGGCGGTGGAGTAAACATCCGCCCCGGCAGGGCGCTCTTCATATGAGACATACAGCAGCCACTGACCATCCGGTGACCAGCGCGGCGTGTGTTCGCGCCCGGTGCGGCTGTAGAACTGCGGTTCACCGCCTTCAGCCGGAATCCAGCCGATGTGATACTGGCGGCGGATGACGCCTTCGAAGTTATCACGAGACATGGTGAAGGCGATTTTGCTGCCATCTGGTGACCACTGCGGTTCCCAGACGCCCCAGTCTGCGGCAGGGATGGCGCGGTAGTCGATCAGTTCGCGCATATCGCTGCCATCGAGTGCGGCGGAATAGGCACGGGCCAGCCCGCTGCTGTCAGTCAGGGTGAAGAGGATGCGGCACCCATCGGGCGAAAAATCCCAGACATTGTGCCAGCCTGCGCCAAACGAAAGCTCGCGTGAAGTCTCAAACTGGATGTCGTACAGGATGATACGATCCTGCTGCGCGGGTACAACGGCCAGCAGCGGGGCGGAGAGATACGCCGTCTGCTGCGCGTGCATTCCTGCGCCGGTGGGCATCATCGAAATCAATAGCAGGGCTGCAAGTGAGGTAAGCCATCCGGTGAAAGGTCTGAAACCGCGCATCCTGTTATCCTGTTTCCTTTTGTGTTGTATAGACCGGTGTGGTCGGTGTCGGTCGTATCTCTACTGCATGGGTTCTTCAATTGTAATTCGAACGTCACGCTGGTAAGCTTTTGTCACCATCAAAACATGATTGAGATCTTCTCAAAACATGCTTTGCCAGTTGAATTCCACAATGCAGATCGCTTGAGACCATGACATTACAAGATACCACAATCTCATTTATCGGCGCGGGTGTTATGGGTGAGGCGATCATCAAGGGCCTGCTGCATAAGGATCTGATTGCGAAAAACCGGATCACTGCCGCCGATCCGCATCAGGATCGCCTGAGTGATCTGCATCAGCGCTACGGAGTCAGCACTACCACGCGCAATCCGGATGCTGCCACCGCCGATATTATCGTCCTGTCCATCAAGCCGCAGGTGCTGAGCCGGGTTGCAGAAGATCTTCGGGAGACGCTGAAACCCGATGCCCTGATCCTGAGTATTGTCGCCGGTGTATCGATTACATCTATTAAAAAGAATTTTTTAAATGAGAATGTTGTACGTGCCATGCCGAATACACCGGGGCAGATCGGGCAGGGGATTACCGTTTGGACTGCTTCCCAACATGTCAGTGAACGCCAGCGCGAACACGCACAGATTATGCTGGAGGCGCTGGGCGAAGAAGTTTACGTCAGTGATGAAAATGACATCAATATGGCGACAGCACTGAATGGCACCGGCCCGGCGTATGTCTTTATGTTTATGGAAGCGCTGATCGATGCCGGCGTGCATCTTGGCTTTTCTCGGCGGGAGTCTGAACGGCTGGTGCTGCAAACCATGCGCGGGTCAGTGGAATATGCCCTGCAATCTGGTGCGCATCCGGCCCAACTGCGTAATCAGGTGACCAGCCCGGGTGGGACCTCCGCCGCCGCGATTTATGAACTGGAGAAAGGGGGGATTCGCACCGTCATCGCCGACGCTGTGTGGGCAGCATACCGTCGCGCGGTTGAATTGGGCGATGTTTCTGGTTAGAGATTGGTAAAAAATCGTCGGGTCTGCCGCTGCAGATCCCAATTGTGAAATTGTGGACAACCGGTGGTCTTTCAGGTACAATTTATCCGTTTACGCACCGTTCCACTGTGAATCCCTGCGATTGATATTTCAATCGCCGCTCAAGTATCTATCGTCAAGGACAAGGAGCCCCAAAAAAATGGCGGAGATCTCCAACAATATTTTCGAGTCGCTGTTACAGCAAATTGAAGGTTATGCGCCCTCAGTCGAGTCGGTTGAAGTCGGTTATGTCGAAGAGGTCGGTGACGGTATTGCCCGCGTCGGTGGCCTTGAAAACATCCGCTTCAGCGAACTGGTACGTTTCCAGAACGGCACTGTGGGTATGGCCTTCAACCTGGAAAAGGATAACGTCGGTATCATCATCATGGGTGATTACGACGATATTCAGGAAGGCGATGAAGTTCGTCCATTGGGGCGTATCGCTTCCGTACCGGTCGGTATGGGGATGGTTGGCCGTGTCGTCAATGCGCTCGGCGTTCCGGTTGATGGTAAAGGCCCGATTGCTGCGACCGAATACTATAACGTCGAACGGATCGCGCCGGGTGTTATCGAGCGCCAGAACGTGAACCGTCCGGTTCAGACCGGTATTCTGGCGATTGACGCCATGATCCCGGTCGGTCGTGGACAGCGTCAGCTCATCATCGGCGACCGTCAGACCGGCAAGAGCGCGATTGCGCTTGACGCCATCATCAACCAGCGTGGCAAGGGGATGTACTGCATCTACGTCGCAGTTGGCAAGCGGCGTGGTGAGGTGGCCCGTCTGGTCGCGACACTCGAAGAAGCCGGTGCGATGGAATACACCACCATCGTGATCGCCTCTGCTTCTGAAGCGGCGGCCCTTCAGTATATTGCGCCGTACTCCGGCTGCGCCATCGGTGAATGGTTCATGGAAAACGGTAAGGACGCGCTGGTCGTCTATGACGATCTCTCCAAACATGCGTGGGCCTATCGTCAGGTTTCACTGCTGATGCGTCGTCCGCCCGGTCGTGAAGCGTATCCCGGTGACGTTTTCTACCTGCACAGCCGTCTGCTGGAACGTGCTGCTCAGCTCAGTGATGAGCGGGGCGGCGGCAGCCTGACCGCGCTTCCGATTATTGAAACGCTGCTGGGTGACGTTTCGGCCTACGTGCCGACGAACGTGATTTCGATCACGGACGGTCAGATTTACCTTGAAGCCGAGCTGTTCTACTCTGGACAGCGTCCGGCGCTGAACGTCGGTATCAGCGTCAGCCGCGTGGGTGGTGATGCGCAGACCAACGTCATGAAGCGTGTTTCCGGCGGTCTTCGTCTCGACCTTGCACAGTTCCGCTCACTGGCGGCCTTTGCCCAGTTCGGTTCGGACCTGGACAAAGCGACCCAGCAGCAGTTGGACCGTGGTCTTCGCCTGACCGAACTGCTCAAGCAGCCGCAGTATCAGCCGCTGAAGCTGAGCGATCAGGTCGCCCTGATTTTCGCTGGTACGAGTGGTTATATCGACAGAATCCCGGTGGACCGTGTGAAGGAATGGCAGGATGGCTTCCTGCGTTACCTTAATACACAGCACGCCAGCATGGCGAACAACATTGAAACTGAACAGAAAATGACCGATGAGGTTCGCGCTGAATTGACAGAAGCGGTCAAGAACTTCAACGAGTCATGGAGCTAACTCATGCCAAGCGCACGCGATATTAAAAATCGCATACGCAGCGTCAAGAATATCGGCCAGATTACGCGTGCGCTGGAGGCGGTTTCCGCCTCTCGCGTCCGTAAAGCACAGGCGCGGGTGCTTGCCAGCCGTGCCTATGCTGAAAAAGCCTGGGAAATCCTGCTGAATGTCCAGAGTGCAGGGCAGGCTGGCGCACCGATGCATCCACTGCTGACGCAGCGCAGCGAAGTCAAAAAGATCATGATCGTGCTCATCACATCGGAGCGCGGTCAGGCTGGGGCATTCAACTCCAATATCATTCGTGTGGCGCAGCGTTTTGCCGAACGGCAGGGTGTCCCGGTTGAATGGGTGACGATTGCGCGAAAAGGACGCGATGCCCTGATTCGGTCGCGCCAGAATGTCGTCGCCAGTTTCAGCCTGCCGTCTGAACCGAGCGCCAGCGATATCACGCCTGTGTCACGCCTTGCCATTGATGCCTTCCTCAGTGGCGAAGTCGATGATGTCTACATCGCCTATACCGACTTTGTGAACACACTGACACAGCGCCCGGTAGTGACCGGATGGCTGCCGCTGGTGCCACGCGATACCGGCAATATGATCGGTGGTGAATTCCTCAAGGATATGCCAGCCGTCACTGCTAACCGGCAGGATTACGAATACGAGCCGAACCCGGTCGCCATTCTTGATGAAATTGTCCCAAGCTTTACCGAGCTTCAGCTTTATCAGGCTGTTCTCGAAAGCCTTGCCAGCGAACATTCAGCGCGAATGGTTGCCATGCGTAATGCGTCGGATAACGCCAATCAGCTTGCTGGCGCTTACACGCTGATCTACAACAAGGCACGTCAGGCCGCGATTACCAATGAAATTCTGGACATCGTCGGCGGTGCAGAAGCGCTGCAGGCCTCAATTGACAAGGCAGCAGATGAAATCCTGCTTCAATACCAGCATAATCTGCTGAACGAAGGCGAACAGACTGTTGGCCCACGCAACCCGTCAAAGAATGGCGGGAAGAGCGGGAAGGGCAGTAAGAGCGCACGGAGCAGTACGGATCGTGCGGCGGCTCCGAGCGCCGTGATGGAACTGGAAGAAGATGCCCCCGCTGATG